>CAJUIE010000083.1 GCA_910586375.1 uncultured Alistipes sp.
GGTCTTACGCGCTGGTTCCCCGTCGAACATGCCCACCTGCTCTTTCTGATCTACCCGGCTGTCGGCATTGTGCTGGCGACGTTGTTCGTGAAATACATCGTCCGTGACAACATCTCCGAAGGTGTTACACGGGTATTGCAGGCCATGTCCAGCAACAACTCGCGCATTGCGCCCCATAACTGCTGGACCTCGATCGTGGGCGGCGCTACGACCATCGGATTCGGCGGTTCGGTAGGTCCTGAGGCCCCGATCGTACTGACTGGAGCCGCCATAGGTTCCAACGTCGGACGTCTGGCCCGTCTCAACTACAAACATACCACGCTGCTGCTCTGCTGCGGCGCCGGAGCAGCCCTTGCTTCCATCTTCAAAGCACCGATCACGGGCGTGGTCTTCGTACTGGAGATCCTCATGCTCGACATCACGGCAGGATCAGTCATCCCGCTGCTGATCGCTTCGGTCAGCGCCACATCCATAGCTCTGCTGCTGCGCGGTTTCGGGCCTATTCTGGCCGTGACGCTCAAGCCCGAAGATGCTTTTGAGCTGTGGCAGATACCGCTCTACATCCTGTTGGGATGCATATGCGGCCTGATGTCATGGTACTTCACATCGATGAACTCACGCGTAGGCGGCTGGTTCAAACGTCTGGATAAACCCTACAAAAAGTGGATCGCCGGAGGTATTGTCTTAGGCGTACTGATCTTCATCTTCCCGCCTCTCTATGGCGAGGGCTACGAAGGCATGACCTCACTCATGCACGGCAAAGCCCAGGAGTTGTTCGACACGTCCCTGTTCTACCGCTTCCGCCACATCGACTGGGTAGTAGTGCTCTTCGTAGTGGCGACGATGTTCTTTAAGGTAATCGCCATGGCCGCGACCAACGCTGCCGGCGGTGTGGGCGGAACGTTCGCTCCGGCACTCTTCGTCGGAGCCTTTACGGGCGCGACCCTGGCCTTAGTATGCAACATCCTGTTTCACTGGGAGGTATCGGTGGCATCGTTTACACTGGTAGGCATGGCCGGTGTCATGGCCGGTGTCATGAATGCACCCCTGACATCGATTTTCCTCATTGCCGAGCTCTCCAACGGTTACGGGCTCTTCATCCCCCTGATGATTACGGCCTGCATCTCGTTCGCTGTGGGCTACTGGTTCGATCCCGACTCGATCTACACCAAGCAGCTGCGGCTGCGCGGCGAGCTGCTCACCCACGACAAGGATCAGTCGGTCTTCGTCTTCCTGAAACTCGACGATCTGATGGAGACCGACTTCATCCGCATCCGTCCCCGCATGACGCTGGGCGACATGGTGCACATCATCTCCTCGGCCCACCGCAACATCTTCCCCGTAATCGACGACTTCGGCCGGCTGCTGGGCGTCGTGCAGCTCGACGACCTGCGTGAAGACATGTTCAAACGCGAAAAATACGGCCACCCCATCACCGATTACATGATTCAGCCGCCCGACCGGATTCTCCAGCACGAATCCATCCAGAGCATCCTGCCCAAATTCGAGGACAAGCGCACCTGGATGTTACCCGTAGTCGACAAGGAGGGCCGCTACTTAGGCTTCATATCCAAATCGCGCATCCTCAACGCCTACCGCGAGCAGTTGGTCCGTATTCAGCAGTAAGATTTTGATTATTCGTTTCGCGGACCTCCGCGGCGCAAGGCTGTGGTCCAACAAAGAATCTGTTTCGTGTCACATACCGATCGAAGGTCGGGCAAGCCGGAGCCACCCCCGGCGTAGGCTTGCACTTGGTGCCGCGCCTCCGCTGGCCCCGACTTGAAAACAGACTCTTCACTCAGAATGACAAAGTGAGGCAGAAGAAAGGGCAAGCTACAGCTTGATGTCGTAAATCTGAATCACGCCCTGCAACCGGCCCTTTTCGTCGGTAACTAAAAGCGAGGTGACCTTATTGCTGGTCATCATCTTCTCGGCTTCGATCAACTTTTCGGAAGCAGCGATGGATTTGGGATTGGGCGTAGCAATATCGGCAGCAACGATATTGAAGAAATCGCCCCGACGCTGCTCCATAGCCCGGCGCACGTCACCGTCGGTGACGATGCCCACGATCCGATCGCCGTCACAAACAACGATAAGTCCCAACCCACCCTTCGAAATGGCGTGGATCATCTCCGCAGCGGGACAGTCAGGCGCCACGACGGGCAGGTCATGCGACCGCATGACATTGCCCACAGTCATCAGAAGCCGACGCCCAAGGCTGCCACCGGGGTGCAGACGCGCGAAATCGACACTCGTAAATCCCCGCAACTGCATAAGCGAAACAGCCAGTGCATCGCCCATAGCGATCTGGGCCGTCGTGGAAGAGGTCGGAGCCAGATGGAGGATGCAGGCCTCTTCCTCAACCCCCACGTCGAGGTGAACGTCGGAATTCTTGGCCAGTGCCGACTCGGGATTCCCCGTCATCGACACAAGTTTATTGCCATTGGAATGGATGAAAGGCACGATTTTCAATATTTCGTCGGTCTCGCCCGAATAAGAGAGAGCAACCACGACGTCATCGGGCGAAATCATGCCCAAATCGCCGTGAAATGCCTCGCCTGGGTGGAGAAAGAAACTCGGTGTACCGGTCGATGCAAGCGTAGCGGCGATCTTCCGCCCTACAAGACCCGACTTGCCCATGCCGGTAATGATGCACTTACCGTGCCCGGCGAGAATCAGCTCCACTGCGGCTGCGAACTCGTCGCCCAAAGTCTCTTCGAGACGAACAAGGGCCTGCATCTCGGTACGAATGGCCTTACGGGCCACGTTGAGAATCTGTTTCTTCATTAGATCGGTCATACGCTCCTACACTACAGCAAACTTTCTATGACGTTTTCCAAATCATCGAGCTGCAACATATTGGGGCCATCGCTCCTGGCGCAGTCGGGATCGGGGTGCACCTCGAAGAAAAATCCGTTCGCTCCGAACGCCTTCGCCGCACGGGCCATCGCCGGCACGAAACGACGATCACCGCCCGTTGTACCATTGGCTGCGCTGGGGCGCTGCACGGAGTGGGTACAGTCCATAACGACCGTGGGCGCAATGGCGAGCATGTCGGGGATATTGCGAAAATCGACGACTAAGTTGTTATAACCAAACGAATTGCCGCGTTCGGTGAGCCATATTTCAGCAGCTCCCGACTGGAGCGCCTTTTCATAAGGATAACGCATGTCGGCGCCCGAAAGGAACTGCGCCTTCTTGATATTGACAATCTTGCCCGTCTTAGCTGCGGCAACCAGGAGGTCAGTCTGTCGGCAGAGAAACGCCGGAATCTGCACCACGTCAACCACCTCGCCGACTGGCCCGGCCTGCCACGCTTCGTGAATATCAGTCAGGAGCCGCAGGCCCCACTTCGACTTCACGTCAGCCAACATCCTCAACCCCTTGTCGATGCCAGGGCCCCGGAACGACCCGAGCGACGTGCGGTTGGCCTTGTCGAACGACGCCTTGAAGATAATTTCGGTGCCCATACGGCGGTTGATAGCGACCAGCCGCCCGGCAACAATGTCGAGCAATTCGGCGGATTCGATGACACAAGGGCCGGCGATGAATTTCATAAATCGAGAATTAAAAAAACGATTTTTAATTTTCCACTAAATACGTTTCCGCGCGGGCGAGGTCTTCGGGGGTGTCGATACCGACGGTTTCGACGTCGGACAGCCCCACACCTATCTTATAGCCGTTTTCGAGCCAGCGCAATTGTTCAAGCGACTCGGCCAGTTCGAGCGCCGACTGCGGCAGGTCGGTGACAGCCCGCAGCACATCGGCCCGGAAAGCGTAAAGGCCGATATGTTTATAAAAGGTATGGCGTGCAAGCCACTCCTCGCGCGGCACACCCCGCACAAACGGAATAACCGACCGCGAAAAATAAAGCGCCCGCGACTGTGCATCGAGCACAACCTTGGGCGAATTAGGATTTTCGAGTGCTGCCAGCCCATCCGCCGGCGCAAAGGGCTTGACCAACGTGGCAATGTCGGTGGTGGGATCGTCGAAGCACCGCATGACACTTCGCAGCTGCTCCGGATGGATGAAGGGTTCATCGCCCTGAACATTGATCACAACGTCGAACGAAAGCCGCTGCTCGGCGCAAACCTTCTCATAGGCCTCCCGGCAGCGGTCCGTGCCACTCCGATGGTCGGGCGAGGTCATAACGACACGACCGCCGAATGCCTGCACAGCATCGCGGATGCGCTCATCGTCGGTAGCTACCACGGCATCCTCCAGCACCCCGGCAACCTGCTCGTACACCCGCTGCACAACGGGTTTGCCGCCCAGCAGCGCCAACGGTTTGCCGGGAAACCGCGTCGAAGCATAACGGGCGGGGATAATGGCAATGAATTTCATAAATCGAGAATTAAAAATTACGTTCTTGCAGCAATAGAATTTTGCAGCTGAAAACGATTTTTAATTTTTCATTCTTCATTTTCAATTAGCAGAAACATTGCCTGCCGTCGCTTCGAGCGCCAGTGCCAGCACCTCGTCGTTCGTGCGGACATAATGGAACGTGAGACCCTCGATATACTCGGGTTTGATCTCGGCGATATCCTTACGGTTGTCCTCAGAGAGGAGCAGCGTATGGATACCGGCCCGTTTGGCGGCCAGAATCTTCTCCTTGATACCACCCACCGGCATCACGCGGCCCCGAAGCGTAGTCTCACCCGTCATGGCGATACGCTCCCGGACTTTGCGGCCCGTATAAGTGGAGACGATCGACGTCACCATCGTAATGCCGGCCGAAGGTCCATCCTTGGGAATAGCTCCCTCCGGAACGTGGATGTTGATGTCGTTGGTTCCAAAGAGTTTGGGATCGATACCCAGTTCGGCGTGGTGGGCCATAACCCACTCGTGGGCGATGGTGGCCGACTCCTTCATCACCTCGCCCAGATTACCCGTCAGGCTCACCTTCCCCGAACCGGGCGTGAGGACCGATTCGATATAGAGGATGTCGCCGCCGACCTCCGTCCAGGCCAGCCCCGTAACGACGCCCGTCATGCCCCCCACCTCGTACTCCTCGCGCAGGAACTTCGGCATACCCAGTATCTTTTCGGTCTGCTGCACCGTAAGCTCAGGGGCAAAAGCCTCATCGAAAGCGATCTGCTTTGCCCGGGCCCGGGCGATCTTGGCCAGATACTTATCAAGCGAGCGGACACCCGCTTCGCGCGTATATCCCGTAATGATCTGCCCGAGTACGTCGGGCGCTATGGAGAGCTCCTGCTCCTTGATCCCGTGCGCCTCGCGCTGCTTGGGCAGCAGGTGTTCCGCAGCGATATGGAGCTTCTCCTCGGTAAGATAACCCGGAATACCGATCATCTCCATGCGGTCGCGAAGCGCCGGGGCGATATTCTGGATGTTGTTGGCCGTGGCGATGAAGAGGACCTTCGAGAGGTCGTACTCCATGTCGATATAATTGTCGTGGAAGGTGGTGTTCTGCTCGGGGTCGAGGACCTCCAGAAGGGCGCTTGACGGGTCGCCGTGGTTGGAAACGGTGAGTTTGTCCACCTCGTCGAGAATGATGACCGGATTGGAGGAACCGCACCGCTTGATGGTCTGGATAATACGTCCTGGCATGGCGCCGATATAGGTGCGCCGATGCCCGCGAATCTCTGACTCGTCGTGCAGACCTCCCAGTGAAATACGTCCGAACTTACGGCCCAGCGCCGCAGCAACGGACTTGCCCAGCGAGGTTTTTCCCACACCCGGAGGGCCGTAGAGGCACAAAATCGGCGATTTGAGATCACCCTTGAGCTTGATAACGGCCAGATGCTCCAGAATGCGTTCCTTGACCTCCTCCAATCCGAAGTGGTCGCGGTCGAGTTGCTCCCGGGCGCACTTGAGGTCGAGGTTATCCTTAGTTGTGTCGTTCCACGGCAGTTCGAGCAGCAGGTTAAGATAGGTCATCTGCACCGAATACTCGGCGACGGCAGGATTAAGCCGTTCGATCTTCTGCACCTCCTTCTCGAAAGCCTCACCCACTTCGGCAGGCCAATTTTTCTTCTTCGCCTCCTCGCGGAGCTTCTCGATATCGGCGTCGACGCCATCGCCCAACTCCTCCTGAATCGTGCGCATCTGCTGCTGGAGGTAATAATCGCGCTGCTGCTTGTCGATCTCCTGTTTGACGCGCTCCTGAATCTCGTTCTTGAGCTCGGCGAGCTGCTGCTCGCGAATGAGGATTTCGAGCAGCTTACGGGCCCGGGCCAGCAAACCGGGGGCCTCCAGCAGGGTCTGCCGGTCCTCGTCCGAGAGCTCCATATTGGAGCAAATGAAGTTGATGATGCCCCGCTTGGAGTCGATGTTCTTGATGGCGAACGCCGCCTCTTTGGGTATCGACGGCGATATGTTGATGATACCCAGTGCCACGTCGCGGATCGAATCGACCAAAGCCCCGAACTCGACGCTCTTCATATCGGGCGTGCTGTCGCGCAACGCCACAACCCGCGCCTTGAGGTAAGGCTCGGTGGAGACATACTCGCGAATCTCGATCTTCTCCAGACCGTTGAGAATGACCGTCAGATTGCCGTTGGGCATCTCCAGAATCTTGATGATGCGTGCGGCAGTGCCGACTTTGTACATGTCATCGGGCGCCGGGTCCTCCACATCGCTCTCACGCTGAAGCACGGCACCGAGAATACCCCCCTCCGTCTCGACAGCCCGGACGAGCGAAATACTCTTGTCACGCCCCACGGTAATGGGGGTAATGGCCCCGGGGAACAACACCGACGAGCGCAGCGTGAGAATGGGAATGATGTCGGGAACCTCGACCTCCTCCTGTGGCTCGTCGCCACCCGTGACGATGGGTATAACGTGGTGCTTGCCATCGAGCAACTCAGGTACGAGATTCACATCGTCTGTTTCGATGACTTCGATATGCTCTTTTTTACTCATGATCCGTCTTTTAAGTTTCCGGCATAGCCGGGCAAGCCGCAACTGCTTCACAAGGCCCGGACTTAGGAAATCGTGGCAAAGGTAACGATTTTTCACCTAATTTTATTTCATCTTTGACAGATTGTTAATAACTTTGCCCCTCAAACGTCCATGCAAAACCTACGCGCCATGCAAATCGCAAACAAATACGCACCGCACCAGATCGAATCGAAGTGGTACGACTACTGGATCGGCCATCGGCTTTTCCACTCGGAGCCCGACGCCCGGGAACCCTACACGATCGTCATTCCGCCTCCCAACGTGACGGGCATGCTCCACATGGGCCACATGCTCAACAACACGCTGCAGGACGTGCTGGTGCGCCGTGCCCGCATGTCGGGCAAGAACGCCTGCTGGGTGCCGGGCATGGACCACGCCTCGATCGCCACGGAGGCCAAGGTGGTGGCGATGCTGCACGAGCAGGGGATCGAGAAGTCGTCGCTCACGCGCGAGGAGTTCCTGCGCCATGCCTGGGAGTGGAAAGAGAAATACGGCGGCGTGATCCTCAAGCAGCTGCGCAAGCTGGGCGCCTCGTGCGACTGGGACCGCACCTGTTTCACGATGGACGAAGCCCGCACCGAGAGCGTGCTGCGCGTCTTCTGCGACCTCTACGAGAAAGGCAAGATCTACCGCGGCGTGCGCATGGTCAACTGGGACCCCGCGGCCAAAACGGCGCTTTCGGACGAAGAGGTGGTCTTTAAAGAGTCGCACGGCAAGCTCTACTACCTGCGCTATAAAATCGAAGGCAGCGACAAAGCAATAATCGTGGCCACCACGCGCCCCGAGACCATTCTGGGCGACACGGCCCTGTGCGTCAACCCCGACGACGAGCGCTACGCATGGCTGCCGGTCGACGCCCGCGTGATCGTGCCGCTGGTCGGTCGTTCGATTCCGGTCATCCGCGACACCTACGTCGACATCGAGTTCGGCACGGGCGCGCTGAAAGTCA
>CAJUIE010000084.1 GCA_910586375.1 uncultured Alistipes sp.
CGTCGAGCTTGGTGTAGTAGTAGTCGGGCGCGTAGGCTTCGATGGAGACCCCCTGAGCGATGAGCGACGAAATTTCGCGCGAAATGGTCTCGACCTTTTCCACCTCTTTGGATTCGACGGTGAAGCGTTGACGCAGTGCATAGCCCGAGAAACGCTGGCCGGCCCAGTTGCCGTTGGCGTTGTAGACGGGGGTGAACTGCTTCTCCACGTTGACGAACTCGAAGACTACGGCGTTGGCGGGCAGGCCTTTCGTGGTGAGATACTGCTGCACCTTGGCCTTGCTGGCCTCGATCTGGGCATAGCCCGTGGCGGCGTCCTGCGCCTCGGCGGTCAGTGTGCCGGTCCAGACGATCAGGTCGGAGGTGAACTCGGTTTCGCCCAGCCCCGTCACGACGATGGTGTCCTGCGAACGATACTTGTAGGTGTAGGCGCGGGCCAGCACCCAGGCGCAGAGCAGAGCCGTCACGGCGGCTGCGGCAATGACGATGTACTTTTTCATAATGTGCGTTTTTAACGGTTATACGTTGAACAGGAAGTGCATGATGTCGCCGTCCTGTACGATATATTCTTTCCCCTCGATGCCGATCTTGCCCGCATCGCGGCACGCTTTTTCCGAACCCAGGGTCACGTAGTCGTCGTACTTGATCACTTCGGCGCGGATGAAGCCCCGTTCGAAGTCGGTGTGAATGACGCCGGCTGTCTGGGGAGCTTTCATCCCGCGAGAGTAAGTCCAGGCGCGGGTTTCGTCGGCTCCGGTGGTGAAGAACGTTTCGAGCGACAGCAATTTGTAGGCCGATTTGATCAGACGCGCCACGCCCGACTCCTTCAGACCGAGGTCTTCGAGGAAAAGTTGTCGTTCGTCGTAGCTCTCCAGCTCGGCGATGTCGGCCTCGGTGGCTGCCGCGATGATGAGCATTTCGGCTTTCTCGTTGGCGATGGCTGCCCGAACGGCTTCGGTGTGGGCGTTGCCTGTGGCGGCGCTCTTTTCGTCGACGTTGCAGACGTAGAGCACCGGTTTGTCGGTCAGCAGGTTGAGGTCGGCGACCAGCTTGCGGTCCTCTTTTTCCAGCTCTACCGTGCGGGCCGAAAGACCCTGCTCCAGCGCCGCCTTGTATTGCAGCAGCAGCTCCACCTGCCGCTTGGCGTTCTTGTCGCCGCCCGAGGTTGCCGCTTTCTGCGTCTTGGCCAGCCGGGCTTCGACGGTCTCCAGGTCCTTGAGCTGGAGTTCGGTGTCGATGATCCCCTTGTCGCGCACCGGGTCGACCGAGCCGTCGACATGGGTAATGTTGCCGTCCTCGAAGCAGCGCAGTACGTGGATGATGGCGTGGGTGTTGCGGATATTGCCTAAGAATTTGTTGCCCAGACCCTCGCCCTTCGAGGCTCCCTTCACCAGACCGGCGATGTCCACGATCTCGATGGTTGTAGGCACGACCCGTTTGGGATTGTCTATTTCGGCCAGCTTGACGAGCCGTTCGTCGGGCACGGTGATCACGCCCACGTTGGGTTCGATGGTGCAGAACGGGAAGTTCGCTGCCTGGGCTTTGGCATTGGACAAGCAGTTGAAAAGGGTCGATTTACCGACGTTGGGCAGTCCTACGATGCCACATTGAAGTGCCATATGTTTTTTGTTTTCGTTTCGCAGGGCAAAGATACGAAAATTTCTTGGGGTTCGGGGCTGTCGGCGGGATGAAAATCCGTGTGATTCGTTGGGAGGCCGAAATTATTGGTGTCTATAATTTGATCGGAAACGACGAATTACTTATCTTTGTCTTGTCAAACTTTTCTGACCAATTAGGACCGATTTTATGGATTTGAATGTTATACGGAGCGAGCTGCGTCTGCTCTCGGAGCTCGCCGACGGCTGGGCTGCTTCGGGAAATATCGCTTCGCTCGAACGCGATATGATGCTCGGGAAGCTGCGTTCTTTATATGAACTTGTGCGTTTTGGTGAGGCGGGGGTAGTTGTCGCAGCCGACCCGGCCGGGGAAGATGTGCAGCCTGTCGCGGTGGAGGATGCAGTTCCGGAATATGCAGTCGATCCCGCTGGAAACGAAGAAGTCGGTGCTGTCGGTGAGGCGATCGATTTGGGAGAAGTTCTTTCGCTCGATGCTTCGCTTGAAGACGCAGAACCTGCCGCCGCCCCGGAGCCAGATACTGCTCCTGCGGAAGAACCCGTTGCGGTTCCGGAACCTGACGCAGAACCTGCCGCCGCCCCGGAGCCAGATACTGCTCCTGTGGAAGAACCGGTGTCGGAGCCTGAACCGGAGAGACCCGTGGCCTTTGATACGTTGTTTGGTCCCGATGAGGAGCCGGTTGATCGCCATCGTCACAAACAGCGATTGATCATGTCGTTGTATGATACGGCGTCCTCTGCACGCAGTTCGAAACCGGCGACTTCTTTGTCGGAGGAGCTGACGATGTCCGTGGCGGAGCTGACGGTCGGGGATGCGGGGACGCTTTACTCCGGGGAAGAGGTTGCCGAGGCCTCAATCGCCGGGCTGCCTGCTGTTTCTGACACGGAGGTCTCCGATGCGGTTGTCGCCTCTATGGGGGATTCCGCCCCTGTTCTGGGCGATGTGATCGGGCACGACCGGCAGACTTTGGCCGATACGATCGCGCCGCCGCACGACATTGCCTCGGAGCTTCGGCGTGGCGAGCCGGTCGGTGATCTGCATTGCGCCATCGGTATCAACGACAAGTTCCTGATGATCCGGGACTTGTTCGGGGGAGATGCCGGGGCTTTCGACCGGGCGATCGGAGAGCTCAACGCCTGCACTGACCTGGACGACTGCATGATCCATATTGCCGAGAATTATGCCTGGAATCCTGATTCCGACGGTGCGAAGTTGCTTATGGAGCTGCTCGAACGCAAATTCGCTTAGCTTATGGCCCGGCTTTATATCGTTCCGACTCCTATAGGCAATCTTGACGATATTACTCTGCGGGCTGTTGATGTGCTGCGTGGGGTGGACTTCATTCTGGCCGAGGATACGCGCACTACGTCGTTTCTGCTCAGGCACTTAGGTATTGAAAAACAGCTCTATTCCCACCACAAGTTCAACGAGCATGCCACCGTCAGCATGGTTGCCGACGCAATTGCTGCGGGACGCGATGCTGCGTTGGTGTCGGATGCAGGCACTCCCGGGATTTCTGATCCCGGTTTTCTTTTGGTGCGAACCTGCGTCGAAGCCGGTATTGAGGTCGAGACGCTGCCTGGAGCCACAGCAGCTATTCCGGCGTTGGTCGACAGCGGATTCCCGTGCGACCGTTTCTGCTTTGAGGGGTTTCTGCCTCAGAAAAAGGGGCGCATGAAGCAGTTGCAGGCGCTTGCTGACGAGGAGCGGACTATGATTTTTTACGAATCACCTTATCGCGTGGTCCGGTGTCTGGAGCAATTCGCCGAGGTCTTCGGACCCGGGCGGCAGGTGTCGGTCTCGCGCGAGCTGACTAAAAAATTTGAACAAACCCTTCGCGGTACCGTCGCCGAAGTGCTGGAGCACTTCCGCACGACGGAGCCCCGGGGAGAATTTGTCCTTGTCGTGGCCGGGAAACCCCGGCAGCGGCATGGGGCAGCCGCTGCGGCGGATAAAACGGAATAACCATGAAAAGTAACAACATGAACGATACTGGACGGATGCGTCGTTCGTTTTCCGTGTGGATGAGTGATTTGCGCAAATTTTTGCATGGGCGCTTCAGCCTTGACGACGATAAGGCTCAGCGCGATGAGGTGATTGTTTCGATCTCCAAGGGAGTCGAGTTTCGCGGTGTCAACCTCTGGGTGTTGATCTTTGCCACGATGATCGCTTCGCTGGGATTGAACGTCAACTCGGCAGCAGTCATTATCGGTGCCATGCTCGTCTCGCCCATCATGGGCCCTATTATGGGGGTAGGTCTGGCTTTGGGAATCAATGATTTCGATCTTTTGAAAAGATCGTTGCGCAACTTGACGCTCATGTTCATTGTGGCCATTGTTACCTCCACGGTTTATTTCTTCGTTTCGCCGCTCTCGTCCAACAGCAGCGAGTTGCTTGCGCGGACGACGCCCACGACTTATGATGTGCTGATCGCTTTTTTCGGCGGTCTGGCCGGCATGGTGGCCCAGACGCGGCAGGATCGCACCTCGACGGTTATTCCGGGTGTGGCTATCGCTACGGCCCTTATTCCGCCCCTCTGTACGGCCGGCTTCGGCATTGCTACGGGGCAGCCGAGGTTCTTTTTCGGGGCCTTTTATCTCTTCTTCATCAACTCGGTTTTCATCGCCCTGGCTACATATACCGTGGTGCGCTTCCTCAAGTATGAGAAAGTGGCTTTTGTCGACTCCGGCCGGGAACGGAATGTCCGGCGCCTGATGCTTGTCATTACGCTGGTGACATTCATTCCCAGTGTCATCATCGGCTTCCGCATGGTGCGGGTCTCGGTCTTTGAGGCCCTGGCCGATAAGTATGTGGAGCAGGTTTTCGATTTTCCTCAGACCCGCGTGATCGAGAGCAACAAACAGTTTGCCCATCGGGGAGCTCCGTCGCAGATCGAGCTGCTGCTGGTCGGGGAGCCGCTTGACGAGCAGACTATCGGGAATGCCCGGGCCCGTATGGAAGACTTTGGTCTGACCCACACGGAGCTTGTGGTCCGGCAGGCCAACGTTGCCGACCGGATTGACGTAGCGTCGCTTCAGAGCAGTTATCAGGAGCTGCTTGGCGAGAAAAATCGCCGTATAGCGCAGATGGAGGCGCTGCTCGACCGCTACGAGGTTACGAATGTCGAGGTCGGGGATATTTCGCGGGAGGCGGGGCTTCTGGTTGGAAATATCGGTGCGCTGACCTTGACCAAGGGGATCGAGTTTGACATCGACGGTTCACCCCGCGATACGGTGCTGGTGTGTGTGGCTGCGCCCCGCGACCCGGCAGACTCCATAGACCGGGCGACGCTGAGGCGCTGGCTGCAGATCCGCACCAGGATCGACAACGTAAAACTCTTTATCGAACTGTAGGATCATGCGCGCTTCCGAATCCGAACTTCACATTGGGCAGCGCATCGGGTTGGAGATGCTCTGGGCCGGGGCTCGTCTCTTTGCGGCGATGCCTTATTGGCTGAAGTATTATGTCTTCGAAAATCTGCTGTTTTTCGTGCTTTATCACCTGCTGCGTTATCGGCGCAAGGTCGTGTGGAATAACCTGCGCAACTCCTTTCCCGAGAAGAGTGAGGCTGAGTTGTGGATCATCCGTCGTCGTTTTTACCGCACGCTGGCCGAATTATTCGTCGATACGGTTGACATGGCCGATATGACGCACGAAAAGGGGCGTATGATGCTGACGGTCGAGGGACTCGAAGAGCACGTCGGGCGCGTCCGCGGACGCGACTGGATTGCTATGACGGCCCATTTTGGGTGCTGGGAATATTGCTCTTACTGGGGTCTTTATGAGCCTTCGCAGGTTGTCGTTGCTGTTTATCATCCTTTGCGCAGCCGGATCATGGAGTGTTTTTATCGACGGCTGCGTAACTCGGCTTATGCCACGACTGTGACCATGAAGGAGAGCCTGCGCTTTTATCTGCGTCATCGCGATGGAGGATTCGGGGGTAAGAATCTGGTTATGGGGCTTATTGCCGATCAGAACCCTCCGCGGCGTCCCGACAGCCATTGGTTCCGCTTTCTCAACCAGGATTCGATCTTTTACGACGGCGGCGAGAAACTCGCTCTGAGGTGCCATTTGCCTGTTTATTTCGTCAAGATGGAGCGTGTGCAGCGGGGACGCTACCGCATGTCGTTCGAGCTGCTGTACGACGGCGAGGAGCAGGTCGCGCCTAACGAGATTACCGAGCGTTATGTGCGTCATCTGGAGCAGATGATCTGCGCGCGGCCCGAACTTTGGATGTGGTCGCATCGTCGCTGGAAACATTTCAAGGATCGATGACGCAAACCCGGATCGTCATACTCAACTGGAACGGGGCGGAGCATCTGCGCCGTTACCTTCCGAGCGTTGTGGCCGCAGCACCGCAGGGTGTTGGCATCATCGTCGCAGACAACGGTTCGACTGATGATTCGGTCGACGTGCTGCAACAGGAGTTTCCCGAGGTCGAACTCTTGCAGTTGGATCGTAATTATGGCTTTGCCGGGGGGTATAACCGTGCTTTGAAGCAGGTTGAGGCCGATTTTTATGTTTTGCTCAACTCCGATGTCGAGACTCCGGCCGGATGGCTCGGGCCGCTTCTGGAGTGCCTTCAACATAATCCCGATGTCGCGGCCGTCGCTCCCAAGCTGCGGGCCGACCTCGACCGTACGAAGTTCGAATATGCCGGAGCATCTGGCGGATTCATCGATTTTTTCGGTTATCCTTTTTGTCGGGGGAGGATGCTGCGCACCGTCGAGCGGGATTGCGGACAGTACGACGATGCGCGCGATGTCTTTTGGGCCAGTGGTGCGGCGTTTTGCTGCCGGGCTGATGTGTTTCACGCCCTGGGTGGTTTTGATGAGGCATTTTTCGCCCATATGGAGGAGATCGATTTGTGCTGGCGGATACAACTTGCCGGTTATCGTGTGCGGATCGTGCCGCAGAGCGTCGTTTATCATCTTGGTGGCGGAACCCTGAGTGCCGATTCACCGCGTAAGGTCTTTTTCAACCACCGCAATAATCTGGCGATGCTTTATAAGTGCGCGGCTCCCGGACAGCGATTTATCGTTGCTCTGGTGCGGCCGTGGCTCGATCTGCTGGCCGCTTTTTCCTATTTGGTTCAGGGGCGTGTGGATAATTTTCGCGCTGTATTCCGGGCCTGGTGCGATTTTCTGAAGTGGTATCCGCTCTTGAAGGCCCGGCGCCGGGTCGTTCAGCAGATGCGGGTGCCGGAAGCCCGGGTGTCCGTTTACCGGGGTGCGTTGCTTCTGCGTTATTTCTTCGGCCGCAGGACGTTTGGCAGGATGATGTAATAAAAAGGCCGCGACTTTATGTCGCGGCCTTTTTATTGGTTTCGGGGTTTATTTATTGATCTTGGCCCACGAATCCTTGAGCGTCACCGTCCGGTTGAATACCGGATGCCCGGGTGTTGTGTCCGTGTCGGGGCAGAAGTAACCTACGCGCTCGAACTGTACGGCCTGCCCGACGGGAATTTCGAGCAGCGAAGGTTCGAGGTAGCCCGTGACCTTGACCATCGATTCGGGGTTGAGGTTGTCCTCCCACGTTTGTCCCTCCTCCACGTCGTCGGGATTCTCCTTAGTGAAGAGCGGGTTGAACAGGCGTATTTCGGCCTCGACGGCATCCTTGACCGACACCCAGTGAATCACGCCCTTCACGCGGCGGCCGTCGCTCGACGAGCCGTTGCCCGACATCGGGTCGTAGGTGCAGCGCAGTTCGGTGATGTTGCCTGCGGCATCTTTCACGACCTCCTCGCATTTGATAAGATAGGAGTAGCGGAGGCGGACCTCACCGCCCGGTTGCAGGCGGAAGAACTTCTTGGGCGGGTTCTCCATGAAGTCGTCACGCTCGATGTAGATCTCGCGCGAGAAAGGCACCTTGCGCGTTCCGGCAGCTTCGTTTTCGGGGTTGTTCACGGCTTCGAAAAGCTCGGTCTTGCCCTCGTCGTAGTTGGTGATGACCACCTTCAGCGGATTGAGTACAGCCATACGGCGCTCGGCTACCTTGTTGAGGTCTTCGCGCACGCAGTACTCCAGTTTGCCCAGGTCGATCACGTTGTCGCGCTTGGCTACACCCACCATTTCGGCAAAGTTACGCACCGAGGCGGGTGTGTAGCCCTTGCGGCGCAGGGCGCAGATCGTCGGCATGCGGGGGTCGTCCCAGCCCATGACGGCGCCTTCCTGCACGAGTTTCA
>CAJUIE010000085.1 GCA_910586375.1 uncultured Alistipes sp.
GTATTCTGCCAAATTACAGCGATGGCTCAACAGCAACGACACTCCATTAGTTACCGTAGATGGAGCTTGGAGAATCATATCCCCATATGAAGTTTTTTTGTATGCGTGCAATCATATTTCAGCCAATGATTTCTCCAATTACGCAGATGTGCTCAACCAAATAACTACGGACGATGATCCCGATGCCGCCGAAAAACTCAACTCAACATCACCGCAGTTTTGGGAAAACAAACAGCGTTATTCCGGCTGGTTCAAAGAAGGAATATTTCAAAGTGCGATATTGATCTCTTTAATCAGTGAATCCTCGACATTGCAAACTCCACACCCAGGAAAAGCATGGATCGACTCTTTAATCCGAGATATTCTCGACCAGTCCACCATAACATGGTGGTATTCCAACAAACATGCACTCCATCTAATTTCAGAAGCCGCACCCCGCCGCTATGTCGACTACATAAAAAATGACCTTACAAAAGATGATTCTATCATACGGAAGTTGTTTACACCTAAAAGCGATACGGTCAATATTTTCGGCCCCGGAGAAAATTATACGGAAGTTCTCCGATCTTTAAACATGCTTTCGTGGGAACCGGAATTATTGTTGCCTGTCAGTCAGATTCTTTTGGAATTGTCTTCCATACAGAACAATCTGAATACAACAAACAAGCCTATCGATTCATTGCAAATGACGTATACTATCTGGTATCCCCAAACGTATGCGACACTTGAACAGAGACTTGAAATATTAACCAGTTTATCGAAAAAATATCCCAACCCAATATTCCAATTATGTAAGGCTCTTGTCAATCGCTTGGATTGGAGTACGTCATGTTCCACATATCCTATGCGCTGGCGTAGATTCGGACAAGCAAGGCCTCAAGCAACATATAGCGATATAATCTCCACGATCAACCATATCTGCCAACTCATGGTTGACATTTGCAACTTGTCCGAAGAACAAGTTTGCGAAATGCTTGATATTGCCGACCAATTATCCATAGGAGAAGCCAACAGAATTTTATTGTTCAACTATATCCAGAAGAATCAAGACCATTTTATCGGGAATTATGCGATAACGAATAAAATACGCCATACGATATACCACCACAAGTTATGTTCCGACGCTCAATGGGCCTTAAATCCCGACGAGATAACTAAATGGGAATGCCTGTTGCAAGATGTCGAGACAAAAGACCCTATTCAAAAACATCGGTGGATGTTTCAAGACTTTTGTTTAGAGTCGCTGGAAATAGACCGTAAAGACCATGATTTCCCGACAATTTATAAAGAAGAGTTAAGAATCCGAAGCGCTGCTCTTCGGGAAATTTATGACGCACATGGAATAACCGGGATCTACGAATTTTCCCAAATAGTCGAATATCCGCAAATCGTTGGCGGAACATATGCCTACATATGCAAGCAAGACGACTTCAAAGAAATATTAGATATCATTAAAACAGCTTCGAGTTCCCTACAACAATTCGCACAAGGGTTCTTTTCCGGTTACGTCGATCGGTTCGGCATCCAAAAATTCATCGATGCAATCAAATCTTTAAAGCTCAACAAACTCGAGGACGGTATCCGATTAGCGCTGACTGCTATACGTACATCGAAGGCCGTATGGCAATATATCGAAACACTCCCCGAAGACACGAAATCGTATTATTGGGAACACGCACCGATAGGTTTCTATGAAAATACGGAGGACAATATCTTTCTGATTAACAAACTGAATAGTGTACGCCGATACGACCGATCCATACATATCATATATCACACTTTGAAATCCCAATCGATTTCCTCTCAACTTATCGTAGATACCATTCTGCAAATGTTGTCCCAGCCTCCCGCCGGCAGCATCGATTATCACTATGAATTAGCAGAAATCATCATAGCGTTAGACAAAAGAACGGACGTCGATACGGAGCAACTATTCCTTATCGAATTTATCTTTTATAGCCTTTTGGAACATTATGACCATTCTGCAAATATTCGATTGATCGACGAACTCATGACTCAGCCTCAAAGTATGATGAGGCTATTGAATTGCGTGTACTTGTCTTCCGATCCGACGGAGCAAGAAATAGAATCGAATAAAACCCAACAAAATGAAGCATCTACTTATGCTCACCTTGCATTCGATATATTATGGAATCTGCGTCGAACTCCATGTGTTGATAGAAACAATACGATAGATGAAAATGGTTTGAAAAATTACATTCAAAAGTTACGAGAATTAGGTGAAAAAGCCCATAAATTGCAATATATCGATTCTATCATAGGAGAATTGCTCGCCAACTACCCGGAAATAGACAGCTACCCACCAAAAGCGATTTGCGAGATTTTTGAGAATCTAAATAATTCAAATGTAAATAATGGTTTTAAAACAAGGACATTCAATAAACGAGGAGTAACCGTTCGACCAGCAGGGGAAGGTGGCTCCTTGGAAAAAGCAGAATCTTTAAAATACAAACAATATGCCGACCGGATCAGATATTCATATCCGGTTATTGCCGGAATATTCGATGAATTAAGTGCCGAATATCAAACCGATGCTCTTAGGATAGATAGACGGACAAAAATAGAGAAAATGGAATATTAGACAGCAGTTTCTTCATGCTAATATATCCCATAATAGCTGCAAATTTATACCCAATAAGGTATAAATACGATTATTTTGTTATTTTTACACCTGAAAGGGTATAAATAGGAGGCAACATCATCGAATAGTGTAAAAAGAATCGAACGGCTGAAATAGCCGCATTACATCCTGCCGCGAAAATAATTTCATCCAAAAATCCGTCGAAAAATAATTTGCCGTATATTTACAACGAAGCGAACAACCGGCATAGACAACAATATAATAAGCAAATAATTAGCGATTTACACTTCGTTTCTGCATCGGGAAATAGTGCGGATGTGGTTTTGTGGAGTACCGCTTTTTATAGCGGAATTTTTTCGTATCTTTATAGTAAATATCATGTCTCTGCACCCATGAGCCGAATAAAAGAAGTCCTTGAAGAGAAAGGCATCAAACAGACTTGGCTGGCTGAGAAACTCGGCAAAAGCTTCAGCATTGTCAACGCCTACGCTTGCAACCGCCGCCAACCCAGTCTCGAACAGTTGTTCGAGATTGCAAAGATTCTCTAAGTAGACCCGAAAGATTTAATTGAAAGTAAAAGCGAATAAAATATGGAAGTTCAAATTCAAGGAAACAAGATCAACTGTCCGCTCAAAGATAAATGGCTAATTGCTACTCCGGAAGAACTCGTCCGACAAAGATATATTTGCCGCTTAGCAAAGGAATATCAGTACCAATTAGAACAAATGGGGCAGGAGATCACCGTTGCTAATGGGCATCGCGGGCAAGGTAAAGCCCGCGCAGATATTGTCATATGGCGCTCCAAAGAAGACAAGCAAGCAGCAAAAAGTCCGCTAATCGTCGTAGAATGCAAGGCTGAAACGGTTACGATTCACGAAGAAGATTATTATCAAGGATACAACTATGCAGCATGGGCCGGAGCCGATTTTTTCGTAACGACAAATCAAAAGGAGACGCGCATCTTTCGCGTGGTCAAAGGACATATACCCAAACGGCTCGAAGAGATCGTCGATATTCCCAAAGCGACTGACAATGGAAAAAAGATAAAAGAGTTGCTCTCTCAAACCAAAGCGTTTACGCGTGATGAATTTTCGAAACTGCTGTTTACTTGTCATAACATTATACGAAACAACGATAAGTTGTCTCCAGAAGCTGCGTTCGACGAAATCAGCAAAATTCTATTCATCAAGATCCGCTATGAACGTAATAATACAGGGTCTCAAATTTTCTCCAAAGAAGAGTTTAAGAAATTAAAAACATCGTATGAAGCTATTCAGTCACGCGATAGCCGTCCGTTTTATCAACAATTGTTTGAAAATACCAAAGACGACTTCGCCAAAGATGACCTGTTCGAGCCTAACGATACGATAAAAATCAAGGAAGCGAGTTTTGAAGCTATCGTTGAAAAGTTACAAATCTATAATTTATCTAATACGGCAGATGACGTTAAAGGTATTGCTTTTGAGAAATTTCTCGGCCGTACATTTCGGGGAGAACTTGGGCAATTCTTTACACCTCGTACTATTGTCAATTTTATTATCGACATACTCGACCCTCAAGAAGGTGAAATAATTTGTGATCCTTGCTGCGGCAGCGGCGGTTTTCTGATTCGAGCGTTCGAATATATCCGCGAAAAAATCGAAAACGATATTCAGCTTGCAAAGAATCGTTTGAAAGAGCAATTTTTAGATGATGCTTTCGAAGCAATGTCAGATAAACAAAAAGAGACAGTCACTGAACAGCTGGCCTCTTATCTCAACCAATTGAACACCGAACTCGACACGCTGAATCGAGGTAGCCGAGTTTATAACCTTTCTCACAACTGTATTTTCGGCACAGATGCCAATCCTCGCATGGCCCGCACTGCAAAGATGAATATGATTATGCACGGCGACGGACATGGCGGCGTCCATCATCACGATGGATTGCTCAATGTGAACGGGATTTTCGAAAACCGGTTTGATGTTATCTTGACTAATCCGCCATTCGGATCGCGCGTAGAAAAATCGTTGTTGATTACAGACGCCGATCGTTTCGCAGATCACGAAAAAATACAGTATTATATCAATCTCTACGGTGCCGATTATGTCGATGCCATGAAACAAATCACCGATCATATCGGCACCCCTGTTCTTGATTTATATGAAGCAGGAAAATTAAGCGGACTGACCGAGGTGCTTTTTATCGAAAGATGTATTCGTCTGCTGAAACCGGGAGGACGTATGGGAATAGTTCTGCCTGAAGGTGTCCTTAATAATACAAATTTACAGACTGTTCGGGAACTTTTCGAAGGAATGGCGAAAATCGTCTTGATTACCTCTATCCCGCAGGATGTTTTCATGGCATCGGGGGCCACCGTAAAACCCAGCTTGTTATTTTTCAAAAAATTCACAGACGAAGAACGTTTACAGTTCAACAATATAAAACAAGCCGCGACGGAAGAGGTTACAGCCAAATACAAAAAGCAGCTCGATGCACTTGAAGCTTTTTTGACAGACCGAAAGAATCCGGCCAATGAGAAAAAAGCAAAACGAGTAGAAAAGCGAGCATTAGATGCAAAAATTGCGGCTGAAATTTGGGCGATCGTCAAAGAAAAGTTCGATTATACGATTCCTATCGCCCAGGTGCAGAAAGCCGGCATTACAACAACGGGAGCCGCTTGCGAAAACGAGCTGGTCGATTTGGTCAGGGAATATACCCCTTATCGGAAGGAAAATCACCTTTGGGTTGCAAAAGAGCTGCATTACAAATACACTATCGACGATGAAAAAGTCATTTGCGTCGATCAAGACGGCAATACGAAAGAGTTATGTTAGAGCCTACGTCTCATAAGTATATGGATTTTGTAAAGTTTCCGGAGCTTTACAACTGGAGCGTGCAATATTTGAACGATTCGAAGATTCGGTTCAACAAGAAATATCCGTTGGTACGAATCGGAGAGTTCCTGACGCGCAGTAAAAAAGTTGTAACCATACAAAATGAGAAAAAATACAAACGGGTAACTATCCGCCTCCGAAATGGAGGTGTAGTACCTCGCGACGAGGTTGTGGGTGAAAATATCGGCACAAAGAAACAGTTTTCAGTCTCGAAAGGGCAATTTATCCTTTCTAAGATAGATGCTCGCAACGGAGCAATGGGTATTATCCCTGAGAAGCTGGACGGAGCGATCGTTACACAAGACTTTTTACCTTATGATATAGATACCACTAAGATCAACCCGCAATATTTTGTGCTCGTTTGTACGACCAACCAGTTTGTAGCCTTTTGTCAAAGTTGCAGCAGCGGCACAACTAATCGCCAGCGTGTTGATGAGGCGCAATTTCTCAATATCAAAGTCCCTCTTCCGTCATTGGATGAACAAAATAGATTGGTGGCAGAATATATACAAAGTGAATACGCCGCTGCCAATCTTTTTGCAAAAATCCTGGAGGAAACAAGAAAATCAGGGTATCGATTACTGGAAAATTTAGGGATTTCCCCTCAATGCAAAAAGCTATTGTCAGAGGAAATTTATAAAATGACATTTATTGATTTCTCAAAACTTCGAGATTGGGGTGTAGACAGAGCAACACAGCAAGATGGGTATCAATCTACTAAATACAGAACGACGTCATTATCTGACATGATATTATGCGTCGATATATTTCGGGGAAAAAGCCCCAAGTATGAATCTTCCGATTCATATATTATCAATCAAAAATGTGTCAGGTGGCATGAAGTCGACATGTCTTTTGCTAAACCTGTAAACAAAGAATGGTTGCAACGTATGGATGAAGATTTCTTCACAAAAGAAGGCGATATTTTGATCAATTCTACCGGAGAGGGTACGTTAGGTCGAGCTGCTGTCGTCCGTGGTGATGCAATAGGAAAATTATATGATAGCCACGTGCTACTTATCCGGCTGAATAAAAACTTGATAAACCCTGATTTTTTCGCCGCTGTTTTCAATAGCGAATACGGTCAAGAACAAGTAAATAATGTAAAATCCGCACAATCCACAAAGCAGACTGAATTAGGTATTGGGAACCTAAAAAAAATCATATTCCCGTTGCCCTCTATGAATATTCAAAATGCAATAGTAGCAGATATTGTCCGGGGCCGTCGCAAAAATGAAGAAAGACAACTATTACGAAACAGCATTATAAGTAATGCATTAACAACCTTCGAAACCCACATTTTTGAATAACAATGGAATCCAATATAATTTCAACTCTCGATGTATCAAATAAAGGACATTTAGGGAGCGGTGATTATAAAATCGAGATAACATCGATTGATTGCATTAAACCTGTAATAGATCTTTTGAGAGAAGAAGTCTTTAACCAGGTATAAATACTCATGGGATAAATAATTCTGTTGAGCATACACATTTACATCGAAATTGAAAATTCTAATATGAAACAAACAACCTTAACAGATATATTTTTAGAGGTGCTGTCTCAAAATAGTAATCCTGATATGCAGGCTGTGATAGCACGAACTAAGATTTCCTTGAAAATTCCTGAATGTGCGGAGTTATTCGATATAATCTTGATCAATGCGATGGGCTATAAAAGTGTCATAAAAAAGGATACTGTAAATCGCGCGATTGACTGCGTGATAGACAAAAATAAATTAGCAATTGACAAATCCAGTCTGGATAAAACCGAAAAAGAGCAACAAAAACAAAATTGCGAATCACTCTGTCATTTAGTAAAAAAATGGATAGGTGCACGCCTAAAAGATTCGGGGCAACTTATCGAATAAAATCGCCTCGTGAATTTTGCTACGACAAGATGAAAATATAAAAGCTCGGCTTTAATAAATCATTCTCTAAATCCCAACGCTACTAACCCCGCATGCTCGACACCTCGCAGAATCTTATCGTTATCAACGGTTGCATCCGCACTTGGGAAATCACGCATTGCCGCCAGGATACGACCGGGAAATATCGCATCGTATTCGCCGGTAACCCGAAAGAGTATGCCTATCGCGCAGATAAAGTATTGTGGTTGAGAAAACCCGAAGCGCTCAATCCCACCAATTATCGATTGGCCCATAACGGTCGCCGATTGACGAATATCGCGGCACTCTTCAAGTTTCGCGACTATACACAAACTTACTGGCATATCCGGT
>CAJUIE010000086.1 GCA_910586375.1 uncultured Alistipes sp.
GTATCCTACATCTCGACGGGCGGCGGCGCACTGCTCGAATACATCGAGTTCGGCGACCTGCCGGGTGTAGCGGCTATCCGCGACTAACGACGAAAGGCCGCCGCAAGCGGCCTTTCCGTTTCTCAGGGAGGGGGGGGGCTCGCCAGCCTGACGGCTGACATTTGAGGCAAAATTCCGGTGTAGCAGGTGCGGGCCGAAGCCTCTGCCACGCGGAGGCCCGCGAATAACTTTTCACCTCAAACGAACTTCCCCACGACATGATATACTGAAATTTATACGAAAACAGATGAAAAAAATCCTTTTATTCGCAACGATAGCTTGTATGACAGCTTGCCAGAACCGTTCGAAAACCCCGGCCATCGACATGGCCAACTTCGACCTCACGGTAACACCCGGCGAAGACTTTTACCAGTATGCCACAGGTGGGTGGCAGGAGCGTAATCCGCTCAAAGCCGAGTATTCGCGCTATGGATCGTTCGATGTGCTGCACGACAACAACGAAAAGCGTATCAACGAGCTCTTCACCCGGATGACCCAGCTGGAGACCACGCCCGGATCGGTCGAGCAAAAGATCGCCGACCTCTACAAAATGGGGCTCGACTCCGTGCGCCTCAACGCCGAGGGTGCCGCACCCATCCGGGAGACCGTGGACAAAATCCTCTCCATCAACAACCGCGCACAGCTTACCGAAGCCATTGCCGCGCTCCACACGTCAGTGGCCAATCCATTCTTCTCGATGGGTGTCGAATCCGACCTGCTGGACAGCTCGATGAACGCCCTCTATGCCTCGCAGTCGGGCCTGATGATGGGCGACCGCGACTACTACCTCGATGCCGAAAACGAGCAGTTTCGGACGGCCTATAAAGAGTATCTGACCAAGATTTTCACCTTGACAGGACTTCCCGAGACAGAGGTCGGAAAGGCTGTGGCCGGAGTCATGAAAATCGAAACGGCGTTGGCCGAAAAAATGTGGTCGAACGTCGAGCTGCGCGACATCCCGGCTCAGTACAACCCTCTTGCACGGGCCGACTTCGAAAAGCGCTATGACGCCATCGACTGGCCAGCCTACTACGCCGCAATGGGCATCAGCGACTTCGACACAATCATTGTCACGACCCTTTCGTCGCTCGACAACGCCAACGAACTGCTGAAAACAGCGTCCATCGATGACATCCGCTATTACCTCGCTGCACAATACATCGACGCAGCAGCCAACTACCTGAGTGACGATTTTCAGCAGGCTTCGTTCGATTTCTTCGGTCGCACAATGGCCGGACAGCAGGAGATGAAACCCCGCTGGAAGCGCGCGATGTCGGTACCCAACGGCACACTGTCAGAGGCCGTTGGCAAGATGTACGTGGCCGAATACTTCCCCGAAGAGGACAAGACCCGGATGCTGGCCCTCGTCAAGAACCTCCAGACGGCCCTCGGAGAACACATAGACTCCCTCGACTGGATGTCAGCCGAGACCAAGGCCCGGGCGCAGGAAAAACTGGCGACCTTCACCGTGAAGATCGGCTACCCCGACAAGTGGAAGGATTATTCGACGCTCGAAATCGACCCTTCGAAAAGTTACTGGGAGAACATCGTAGGCGCCAACACCTGGTATACGGCCGACAACCTGGCCAAGTTGGGCAAGCCGGTGGACAAGACCGAGTGGCACATGCCGCCGCAGATGGTCAACGCCTACTACAATCCCACGACCAACGAAATCTGCTTCCCGGCTGCAATTCTCCAACCGCCGTTCTTCAACCCTGCGGCCGACGATGCGGTCAACTACGGTGCTATCGGCGTGGTGATCGGCCACGAGATGACCCACGGATTCGACGATCAGGGACGTAATTTCGACAAGGACGGCAACATGAACAACTGGTGGACCGAGGCTGACACTGAAGCATTCAAAGCCAAGACCGCGGTGCTGGTAAAGCAGTTCGACGCCATCGAGGTGCTGCCCGCCAAGGACGGCCAGCCGGCCATCTACGCCAACGGTTCACTCTCTCTGGGCGAGAACATTGCCGACCAGGGTGGCCTGCGCGTAGCCTGGACAGCTTATCACAACTCGCTGAAGGGGAAGCCCTCCCCAGCGCCGATCGACGGCTTTACGGACGCTCAGCGCTTCTATCTGGGCTATGCGACCCTGTGGGCCCAGAACATCCGCGACGAAGAAATCGCACGGCTGACCAAGCTCGACGTGCATTCGCTGGGCAAATGGCGCGTGAACGCTACGCTGCGCAACCTTGACACCTTCTACGAGGCGTTCGGCATCGAGGAAGGTGCGATGTTCCTGCCCGAAGAGGAGCGCGTCATCATCTGGTAGGCTGCCATGTCCGATAGTGACAACCTCCGACTGATGCGCTCGGGCGCCTGGCTCCATGCCATCGCTCCCGACATCGCAGCAGAACTGCTGCGGGCCGAAGAGCTCTGCTTCCGGCTGAATGCTCTGCCCCCTTCGCAACGCGAAGAGCGCGAGACGATCGTCCGCCAACTGTTCGGACACGCCGGACATTCGCCCACCCTCCACAGTCCGTTCCACTGCGATTTCGGCACGCAGATCTCCGTGGGCGACTGCTTCGTGGGCAATTTCAACCTGACAATCCTCGATGAAGCTCCGGTCATTATCGGCGACCACGTCTTCATCGGCCCTGACGTGGGTATCTACACGGTCACACACGCCCTGCTGCCCGACCAGCGCAACGCAGGCATCATGCGCTCCCGCCCCGTGAAGATCGGCAACGACGTCTGGATCGGCGGGCATGCAACCATTCTTCCGGGCGTTACGATCGGCGACGGCGCAGTCATCGGCGCCGCAAGCGTTGTCACGCACGACATTCCGCCAGGAGTTCTCGCAGCCGGGAATCCATGCCGCATCCTGCGTCCCATCACCGAAGCCGATCGTGTGAAGCTCGGATAACCGCAACTGTCCGCTCTGCAAACATCCCGCCCCGGCAGCTATTACAGCTGCCGGGGCGGGATGTTTCATGCGCAGAGAGCAGACCGGACTTTATGACTTATAGCGTATCCATTTCGCAAGCTCCCCGAATGAAGGCTTCTTGCCATACATGAAGATACCCACACGGTAGATCTTGGCGGCAAGCCACACCATGCCGACGAACGAGGCGTAGAGCAGCACAAGCGAGAGGACGATCTCCCACCACGGAATATCGTATGGAATACGAGCCATCATCACCACGGGTGACGTGAAGGGAATGATCGAAAACCAGAACGAGAGCCGCGAAGCAGGATCCTTAATGACGGCCAGCATAACCAGCAGGGCCAGGATGATCGGCAGCGTGATGGGCAATTGCAGCTGCGTGGCGTCCTGGGCATTGTCAACGGCCGAACCCACGGCGGCAAACATAGCCGAGTAAAGCAAATAGCCGCCTAAGAGAAAGAGCACGAGGTACCCGAAAATCTTGAGGATATAGCCCGCATCGGTCATGGCCGCAATAGCCTGCAACATGTCGGGGTTAAGGTCGCCCGGCATCGAAGCGGCCGGCACCCCGCCCTGCATAACCTGAGCACTGGCCATGACGTCATCCGGCATGAGGTGGGGCAGCACGAAAGTTCCCACACCGCAGATCAATACACCCCAGATAACCACCTGAACCACGGCAACGAGCGCCACGCCCAATATCTTGCCCAGCATCAGGTCGAAAGGACGCACCGACGAAACCATGACCTCCAGCACGCGGTTGTTCTTCTCCTCGATGACCGACTGCATGACCATCGTGCCATAAAGCAGCAGAAACATGTAGAGGATGAAGCCCAGGACGTAGCCCGTAGCTGTGGCCACGACCGATGAGCGGGCCTGCGCGTCCTCCTCCTGCGATTTGTCGTTGCGGAAGGTCTGGAGCGTAACCGTGGTCTTCACCTCATCGAGAATCTGCGCAAGGTTTTCGATACGATACTGTTTGAGCTTCTCGGCCTCCAGAATCCGTTCTATCTGCCCCGTGATGTTACTTTCGAGCGAAAGCGACGACGACGAATTGGCGTAGAGCTTCACATCGCCGGGAGTGGTCAGGATGTTGGGCCCGACGACAAGGATGCCGAAGTGATCCGTCAGCAGACGTCGGGCCTCCTCGACACTCAGGTCGATCGATTCGAACGACAGCTCCTCGTCACTGGCAAGCCGCCCGGCTACCAGACCGCTGCCATCGATAACGGCGATGCGCTTGACGGCACCGCGTGAATACTCCATGATAAGTGCCGGAGCGATCATCAGGGCAATCATCAACACGGGCATGAGCAGCGTGGTGATGATAAAGGACTTTTTGCGGACGCGTTCGTTGAACTCGCGGCCTATGATAAGCGAAATAGTGGACATTTTCAGTTGAGGTGAAAGGTGAAAAGGTGAGTGGCAGTACAATCAATCTGTCCCCCGCCCCGCCCGGCTTCGCCGGAAAAATTGTCATCCTGAGCGTTAGCGAAGTGTCTATTGCCAGACGTAGCCAGCGGAGGGGAACGCAAGGCGCGAACCTACGCCGGGGGTGGCTGCGGCTCGCCCGGCCCTGCGGGCCGGAACATCACAAAAAATGTCATCCTGAGGCGAAAGCCGAAGGATCTGTATGTCGTCCTTTAGATTCTTCGGCCAAAGGCCTCAGAATGATAAAGCGGGCGATTTTTCATTTCTCATTTTTCATTCTTGATTATGAATTATCCCAGCGTCCCAGCCACGGCGCGGATGAAGATGTCGTTCATCGAGGGGATGATCTCGCGGAAGGAGCGCAGCTCGACAGCGCCATTTGCAGCTGCGATCACATCGCGGACCTCCTCGTCGCGGTCGATATGGATCCGAAGTGTCCTGTAAGCGGGCTCTTCCGTCGCACCTTCGAGGATCTCGCAACGCCCGGCGAGAGTCTGACACAACAACTCTTCATCGCCCCGGAACGCCATCTCGAAAATATTCGATCCATGTTGCCGGCGGATGTCATCAACTCGTCCCGAGAGGATGTTATGCGACTTGTCAATCAGTGTAATGTGGTCGCAGACCTCTTCGACCGACGACATGTTATGCGTCGAAAAGATAATCGTGGCCCCCTCAGCACGCAACGCCAGGATCTCTTCCTTCAGGAGGTTGGCATTAATGGGGTCGAATCCCGAAAAGGGCTCGTCGAAAATCAGCAACTCGGGACGGTGAAGCACCGTGACAATAAACTGCACCTTCTGGGCCATGCCTTTAGAGAGCTCCTCGACCTTCTTGTCCCACCACCCCTCGATGCCAAACTTCTCGAACCACTTTTTGAGACGCACCATAGCTTCGTGCCGCGACAACCCCTTGAGACGAGCGAAAAAGAGGGCCTGATCGCCCACCTTCATCTTCTTATAGAGGCCTCGCTCCTCGGGCAGGTAACCGATGCGATAGATGTCGGTCGGCTCTATTTCACGATCGCCGAACAGCACGCGCCCGCTATCGGGCGCCGTAATACGATTGATGATGCGGATAAGGGTGGTTTTACCCGCGCCGTTGGGTCCGAGCAGTCCATAGACCGATCCGCGGGGAACGGCCAGCGAAACATCGTCCAGCGCCATATGTCGGGCATAGCGCTTGGTGACGTGTTCCACAGTCAGTAAATCCATGATCGGATGATTTTTTTCGAGGTAAAGGTAACAAGAAATTGCGAAAATCAAAAAATATTTATTGATTTTCGATAAAAATCAACGCACAACGGGGAGGGCGTTGTTAACCAGGCCGTAGCCAGCGGACGGGAGTTTGACACAAACTGCCATTCTGAACGAAGTGAAGAATCTATTTTTCTGGCGGATGCTCGGCCGAAAGGCCGACAAGCCGTAGCCCCCCCCCGCAGGCTTCGACCCAAAAACAGATGCCGCCCCCCCCAGCGAGCTACTCTTCGATGAAGTCGACGTTGACCTGGCGCTGGAACGACTCCTGCAACGAAATAGTCGTCTCGGTGGTCGTGACGCCCTGCAACCGCAGGATGTTGTTGAAGAGCGTACGCATGAGGTGTTCGTTGTCCACGCAGTAAATCTTCACGAGGATGTTGCCCTTGCCCGTGACGAAGTGGCATTCGACGATCTCGGGCACTTTTTTGAGCTGGTCGACCATGGGCTGGAGCAACTGCGGGTCCTTGAGCGTAATACTTACGAAGGCGCAGACATCGAAACCCATCATCTTGGGATTAACGATCAGACGGCTGCCCAGGATGACGCCCGCCTCGTCGAGCTTGCGGATGCGCTGGTGGATCGCAGCCCCTGAAATACCGCACTCACGGGCGATCTCCAGAAAGGGCATCCGGGCGTTCTTAATGAGGTATTTCAGGATTTTGCGATCGATCGCGTCGAGATTCGTCTTTGCCATAATTTTTTCGATGATTTTAATGTATTACGGCAAGCTCGCGGCCTACCTTGATGAAAGCGGCAACACAGCGGTCGAGCTGCTCTGCGGTGTGTCCGGCCGAGACCTGCACCCGGATGCGGGCCTGCCCCCTGGGCACGACGGGGTAATAGAAACCCGTCACGAAAACACCCTCCTCCTGCAACCGGGCTGCGAAATCCTGCGACAATTTGGCATCGTAGAGCATCACGGCACAAATAGCCGATTGCGTGGGTTTGATGTCAAAACCAGCGGCCATCATCCGCGTGCGGAAGTGCTCCACATTGGCCACCAGACGGTCGTGTAGCTCGTTGCTCTCACCGAGCATCCGGAACATTTCGATACCGGCACCCACCACGGCGGGGGGCAACGAATTGGAGAAAAGATAGGGTCGCGACCGCTGACGCAGCATGTCGATAATCTCCTTGCGACCCGTCGTGAAGCCGCCGACAGCTCCGCCAAAAGCCTTGCCGAGAGTGCCCGTCAGGATGTCGACCTGGCTGCGTAAATTGTAAAGTTCCGTGATGCCACGGCCTGTCTTACCCAGCACGCCGGCCGAATGGCACTCGTCGACCATCACCAGGGCGTCGTATTTCTCGGCCAGGGCGCAAATTTTGTCGAGCGGCGCAGCATTGCCATCCATCGAGAAAACGCCATCAGTACAGATGATGCGAAACCGTTGGGCCTGCGCCTTGCGGAGGCACTCCTCCAGCTCACCCATATCGGCATTAGCATAACGGTAGCGCACAGCCTTGCACAAGCGCACGCCGTCGATGATCGAGGCGTGGTTCAGGGCATCCGAAATGATGGCATCCTCCTCACTGAAGAGGGGTTCGAAGACGCCGCCGTTGGCATCAAAGCAGGCGGCGTAAAGGATTGTATCCTCCGTCCCGAAGTAGTCCGATACGGCCTTTTCAAGCTCTTTGTGGATGTCCTGGCATCCACAGATGAAGCGCACCGACGACATAC
>CAJUIE010000087.1 GCA_910586375.1 uncultured Alistipes sp.
CCCGTTAACACGGCGTCTATGTTCTTGGTGGGGGCGAAGAGCTCGTAGACTGCGGTTGCAACATCGTTGTCGTTGGTGAGCTGTACTCCGACCGTGACGGCCGTGGCCTTGTTGATGATATTCTCGCCGCTTTCGTCGGCTTTACCGGCCAAGATCAAAACTTTGGCTGCAGGGCCTGTGGGGTCGCTCTCCTGAGTGGTGAAATCGGCCGTATATACTTCGGACGTGATTTCACCTTCGGTCGAAAGGCCGTAAGCAAAAGCTACGTAGTCAGTCGAGACCGTAAGGCCGCTGAACGTTTCGCTTTTGTTTCCGTTTTTGAGCAGGCCCGACAAGACGAGGTATTCGGCAAGCGAGCTGCCAGCAGCCAGGGCTTCGGCCTTTATTGCGTCAAGATCGGCTTCGGCCAAAGCTTTGGCCGAGGCGTGAGTATCGAACTCCTCCTTGGTAACAACGTCGACCTTATAGGTCAGCGAGGACGCAGGGGCCGTGGTGACGGTTGCCGAAGTGCCCAGGATGTTCGAAACGGCGATCTTGATCGCTGCGTTGGAGTTACCCCCCCCCACCTCTTCGGTGGAGCTGTCTTCACTGCAACCCGTCGTTGCGAACAGCGTCGCAACGGCGAGCGCCAGAGCCCGCAAGCTGAAGTTGTACTTTGTCATGTTTTTGAAATTTGAAAGTTGTTATTGGCGGTAAAATATCTCTTTTTTTGCGGCGATTTTCTGCGTCGCAGTCTTCGGAGCAGGGGTTGCATCTGCCCGGGCTGCCGGGCTGGATGCAGTCTTCTTGGTCAGGGTGTAGGGGCCGGTGGGATAGATTCCCGTGGTGTAGCCTTCGTCTGCTCTGATAAGGTAGAGTTCGCCGGAGGCATCCTCCAGGAAGTAGTCGCAGAAAAGGGTTTCGAAACTACCCCCTCCTTGCAGGCTCCCCTGGTAGCCGGTGGCGGTTCCTGCCGTGTCCGAAGAACGCGTGACTGTAAGCAGGTCGTAGGCTCCGCCGACGAAGGAGTACCCCCGACCGGGAATCCGACTGAGGCCCATGGCCAGCAACGAGCCCTCCTTGCTTCTGTTGACGACCAGGTCATTGGCCAGGCCGAACGAATTGGTGTCAGAGTTGAACGTGACGATAATCGGATATTCGTTGCGATAGACCGATACGCCCCATCCGTAAATTTCGAAGGTCGTATTGGATTTCAAGGCTTCGATCGTGATGTCGAACGAAATGGGCGTGTTGGTCTCAGCATCGGTTTCGTAGTTATACGATCCTGTGCTGGTAACCGTCCAGGTGCCGAGCCATGCGGCATAATCCGCTTCATAGGGTGTCGCTGTCGCGGTCCTGAACGATTTACGGGTGAGGTCCGTAACCGGATAGAGGGTGTTGTCCCCCGACTTGCCGACGCCGATAGCCAGGATATAGTAGTCGGTTTCGGCTTTCATGTTGGAGGCCTTGAGGCTCTGGGAGGAGCTGGCAAGCTCCGAGGGCAGAATGCGATCCATCAAATAGCGGATCACGGCGTCGTCCGAGCCCAGCTTGTCGATTTCGCTGGCCTTGTAATGCCCCGCGTAATAATATTCGCTTTTCGGATTGAGGTTCGAGGGGGTAACCTGATAGGTTACGTCGGACTCTGTCGGGGGGGCTATCGAGATCGAGAGGGTCATCGCTGACGTCACAGGAGCGATCACCGCGTTTTGTTTGATGTTGATGAACTTTCCGTTGCTCCAGTCGAAGCTCTCGAGTGTCGAGCCGTCGACGACAATGGGCTGGTAAAATTCGAGACCGCTGTTCGTGTAGATGTAAGGCGCCTGAATGGTGTTGCCTGCCGTGTCAACGATGCGGAATAAACGCGACGGATAGTTCGGGTCTTCGCTACGATACATTTCATAGGTTGTGCCGCCAAGCCGGAGCGAGTAGGAGAAGAACGCCTCCATCTGTTTCACGGAGTTGATGTAGTCCTTCATCTGCTCCAGCCAGTCGCCTGCGGGCAGCGGCGTCATGCGGATGGTGTTGCCCGTACGCTTACCGCGCAGCACGACCTCCTCAGGCGAGTAGCTGACGATGATGAATTCGGCGTCGCCGTCCATACCCGTATTGACCTCGCCGACACCTGAGTTAGGCTCGGAGTAGATGTGGAACAGTTCGTTGTAGGTGTCGAAGTTGAGCGTGGCACCGGCGTCGGAGTCGTAGGAATAGAGGCTTTGGGCTGTCTGTCCCTCTTTGCCGTGCTCGGAAACTACAGTGACCTTGCCGTTGTCGAACTTCATGTAGAGCATGATGCCGCCATATTGCAGGCGTGAGCTGGGGTAGTATTTCATTTGCCAGCCGTTGGGTGCGGCGTTGAGTACCTGTTCCGTTTCGGCCTGCACGCGCGCAATACGTGCGCTGGCCGATTCGCCAAAGAGGTCTTTATCCTCTTTCAGACACGATCCGAACAGCAACGGCAGAGCCGATAACGAAAAGATGATATATTTTTTCATACGAGTCTGTTAGTTAATGTTAAAATCGAGGGTCCAGATTTCGTTCTGACGGCGCAGCACTTCCTTGCGGAGTTGATCGATGTCGATGTTCCACGTGTCGGTCATATACCGACGCACGATGTCGATCTTCTGTTGGATGAGCAGACGTCCCGTCTGGCCGCCCTGCTCCAGAATAGCGTCCCACTCCTCAGCCGTGACGGTCACGTAGAGCGAAAGGTTCTCCACGAAATCCTCATCGGGCGATTTGGACGAGTAACGCGTCACGAATCCATCCTGCCGGGCACTCTTATCCGAACCGTAGGTCTGGAAGCAGGCATCGCCCACATAAGCTGCCGCCGTGATGGCGTTGAAGTCGCTCGTATAGGGTTTGGTCTGGTGCAGAATGTGCCCGAACTCGTGGTGCATGGTCTTGAAGTAACGCTCGTTGAGAGTTATGAGGTCCTGATTCTCGAAGCGCGAACGCAGGGAGTTTACTTCATATAGGGTCATTTTTTTTCCGCCCTCGGCCACACCCAGCGTCACGGAGTTGTTCTCGTTGTAGGCCGGAGAGCCGATCAGGTGAACGAACTTCGGGAAATAGTTGCGGATGAACTCTGTGCTTCCGGTCACCTCGTCGTAGGCCTCAAGGATCAGGTGCTGCGTGAGCCTGGCCATCATGATCGACTGGGCATACTCGGCGGGGGTGAGGTGGTAGTCCATATCCGACTCCACGAATTTGAACCGGTACTGAAAGTTGATGTTGTATTTGTTCAGGTAGTTGTCGGCAAGCCACTCGTCAAACTCGTTCTGGGGCAGAAACGAGTCGATAATAACGCTTGTGTCGTCCAGTTTGTCCTGGTCGCAGCCCGTACAGAGCACCGCGCCGCACAGGAGTGCCGACAGGAATATGAGGATTTTATTCATAGCTCAAATCTTTTTTGTTTCGATATTTAGCGCGGATTGGCAGGCAGACCGGCCAAGATCACTTCCGACGGAATCTGAACAGCACAACGCGGGTCGCGAGGCTTGAGCTCGCCGGTTGTTGCGTCCAGCTGGGTGGGGTGAAGCAGCTTGCGGCGTGTCATCGTGATGCCGTAGCGTTTCACGTCGTAGAGGCGCAGACCGAGGTGGCAGGTCTCTACGCGACGCATGTGGACGATGGCGTAGCACATAGCCTCCTGGTCACCGGCTTCAATGGGGAAGGCCGGAGCGTCGAATTTCTTTTTCGTCGTCGGGGCCTCAGCCTTGTGGAAGTCCGTATCGCTTGCCCATGAGTTGATGGAGGCCAGTGTCATGGTCTTACTGCCCGAGCAGTAGTTCTGCACCCAGAGGTTCATATCTTCCAGCGCTGCGGTGTAGTTTTTCTGCATGATGTATGCCTCGGCGCGTACCAGCAACGTCTCGTCTGTCGTCAGCACGGGCGTGACCGCATGGGGAAAACCGATTTGATTGACCGGATCTTTATACTCGAACAGATAGGGTATGCGCCAGCCGTAAGCCTTGTCGGTTGTGCCGTTGTTGTTCGAGTAAGGGGGCGAGTAGGGCGAGTAATTCCGGCCCCAGGGAGCGGTGATGGCCCGGAACGTCTCCGTCTGGTCCAGCCAGTTGCCGTGGGCAAAACGGGTGTAAGCCCTGTAAGGTCCCCACGCTACGCCGTACTCGGTGACGCTGGTCATCAGCAGCAGGTTGCACTTATGGGCATAGTCGATATAGTCCATTGTGCGGAGCAGACGTTCGCCGTCAGCCGACTGGAGGCCCAGAGCACCATTGGCTGCCCAGTCGCGCAGCATACCTGCAGGGGCCGAGCCGAGCACCTTATTGGCACACTCGATCGCCTTGTCCCACTTCTGATAGAAAAGGTAGAACCGCGCAGCGAAAGCGTAGGCAGCTTTTACATTGAAGTGATACTTGGGGACCTTGTAAATTGCGTCGTTGACCAACGGCAGACCCTCTTCGAGGTCACTGGCGATCTTTGCGTACACCTCGGCTACCGTGCCGCGTTCGTACTGGGGGTTCAGCTCCTTTTCGGCATGGTCCATATAAGGGACACCCAGGTCTTCGTTGGCATAGATGGGGTTGTAAGCCTGGCAGAAGGTATTCACCAGGATGAAGTGTGCATACGCCCGGCAGAGCAGCGCCTCGCCTTTGGCTGCGTGTAACTCCTCGGAGTCGGGCAGGTTGGGAATGGCTTCGAGAGCGTGGTTGGCGGCAGCAATCGCGCGATAGCAGGCCTCCCACAACTTGTCCGGAGTGTCGTTGCCCGCGGCGGTGACATCCTGCCAGTGGTAGAGCTGGTCGTCGAGCAAGGAGTAGTCAGGGTTGGCAATGGCCGTTTCGTCTACGTTGTCCGAATAAAATTCGTTGGTGACGAAATAAGGCGCATCGGGATAGGCCGACACCAGCAGGGCGATAACTTTGTCCTGAGTATCCAGCGTGGTGCGGTTGTCGGGCATTTGGTCCAGAAACTTATTGCAGGACGAAAGGGCAAGGGCCGCGGTGGCCAATGCGAATATGTTGCGTTTGATGTTCATAATCATTCAGCTTTTACGATCAGAGTCCGAAGTGGATCGAGAGGGTGAACTGACGGGGAACAGGTACAGCGACACCGCCCGTGTTGAAAAATTCGGGGTCCTGACCGTTGAGTTTCTTGTCTGCATAGATCAGGAAGAGGTTCGTAGCCTGGAACTTCACCGAAAGATTTGTGAAACGCAGTTTCGAGATCATACGCTTGGGGAATTCGTAGGCGAGCGAAATTTCCTTCATGCGGATGAAGTCACCCTTGGCGATGCGGGCCGTCGAGTAGTTATAAGCGTTGTAGGCCTTCGAAAGGTAAGTGTCCTGCTCGCTCTGCCATACCGTGGCAATTGCGGGGATGTTCGTGGTGTTCTCGTCGCCCGGGTTCATCCAGCGGTTGCGGAACTCGCGCGGCATGGAACTCATATCCGAGTAGGATTTCTTGAAAACGGGGTCCATACGGATGACATTGCCGAATGAGTAGGTCATGAAGACACTCAGCTTGAATCCCTTATAGGAGAATGTGTTGCCGAAGCTGCCCACGTCGGTCGGATCCGCCGAGCCCGAATACACCAGGTGGCCCAGGTTGTTGCGCTCCTGGAAGTCGATGTCGGTGGTTGTCAGCACTCCGTCTTCGTTGATGAACTGGGGGATACCCTCCGAGTTCAGCCCCTGGAAGTCAAACGAGAAGATCGACCGGGCGGGATACCCTTCGGCACCGAAGCCGTTGCCGGAAACCATGTCTATTGCACGCTTGTTAGAGAAGAGCTTGGTGATCTCGTTGTTCACGTGCGAATAGATGAAATCCATGTTCCACGTGAAGTCCTTCGTTTTGATGTTGGTTGTCGAGAGGGTCATCTCCCAGCCGGTGGACTTCATCGAAGCGACGTTACCGTACTTGAGCGTTTCGCCGCCGCCACCCTGGGTGTTGGTGACGCCGATCAGGTCGAAGTTGTCACGACGATACCAGTCGACGCCTAAGTTGATGCGGTCGTTGAGCAGGCCCATGTCTATGCCGACATTGACCTCGTGTTTCTTCTCGTAGGTCAGCTGGGAGTTTTCAAGCGAGATGATGGCGAGTCCCGACTCGGTGACGCCTGTTGACGGACGCCATGGCGTGCTGGCCGCAATTACAGCCAGCGAGTTGGTGACGTTGCTCGGACCGCGGTCGGCCGTGAGCGAGTAGGACGCCTTGAGCGAAAGATGCGACAAGGTGGGCTGCACGGCTTCGAAGAATTTCTCTTCATGAACGTTCCATGCGCCTGCGATGTTCCACGTCGGCAGCCAGCGGGCGTTACGCGACTTACCCATGCGGTTGGAGCCTTCATAGCGCAGCGTACCGTTGAGCGTATAGCGCCCCTTCCATGAATAAGTACCGTTGAAGAAGAATGCCACGTTGCGGTAGTAGAGGTTGTCCATGCCGAAGTAGGGGCTGTTGTCCTCCTGGCCTTTCTTGAAGACCTGGTAGGCGTAGAGCGGAATTTCGCCCATCGAGTATTGCAGACCCCAGCCGCGGAACCAGGTTTCGCGACGGTCGTGGCGGTTGATCTCCATACCAGCGTAGAGGTTGATGATATGCTGGTTGTTGATCTCCGTGACATACGAACCCGAGAAGCGGAAGTCGTAAGAGAGCATCCGGTTGTCGCGACGGTTGTAGATACCGCCGTTGGGCAGGATCGAGATCGGCGTGGCGTTCACCACGTCGGGATCGGTGTAGAGGTAGGGATTGTTATCCCGGATGGTCGTCGTCGGCATCATGCGATAAGCCAGGGCCTGGTTCGAGTAGTCGGTGATGTTGTGCTCCTGCGAGGTTGCCGAATAACGGACAGCAGCCAGGGCACTAAACTCCAGTCCGCGCAGGGGCTTGTAGCGCAGGTCGGCCTGGAACTTCGTATCGACGATGTTCAGGTCGATGTAGTTCTTCTCCAATTCATCCAGAATGTTGAACGGAGCATAGTTGCGGGTGTAGAACTCCGAGGCGCTCATCGTGCGCGAAGCGTTCAGGGCGTA
>CAJUIE010000088.1 GCA_910586375.1 uncultured Alistipes sp.
CTGCAAGCCAGGAAATGGAAATGGAGAATTACGCCTCGTCTGTCCTTCTCCGGCTTTAGCCGAGCAGACCGAAACTTCGCCCATACAGGCTCCCGCAAACACAGAGAAACCGAATGTCCCCCCCCCGAATAAACACCTCACAACAAAGACGTTGCTTTGCATTGTACAAGTAAACAAATAAGACCAATATACTAAACAAATACGTTGCGCCGTTATTTTTGCGAATCAAAAAAAACGACGCAACATGCAAACCAAGATTTCGAAGACGCTCGAAGCTGTACTGGCCCGGGCAGCATTCAACACGGCCAAGGCGGGAGTTACCCACTCGCTGAAGGATCATCTCGCGCTGGAACTGCTGCGCGAAGAGGGATCACTGGCCTACCAGCTGCTCTCCGCACGCCTCAAAGATTGGGAAGTATACCAGATACGTCTGCGCATAGAGCACGAACTGACGGAACCCAAATCCGACGAACGGCAGGAGCCGGAGAGTTTCTTCCGCACCTTCGGTAACACCCTGCGCGAGCAGGCCGGCACAACCCGCAGTATCTCGACGGCCCATGCCCTGCTGGCCATTGCCGCAGACCGGGGGTCCATCACCTCGCGCGTGCTGGAGATGTACGGCATGACAGCCGACGTACTGACTCAGGAGCTCGAAAAGTTTGCTGTAGGCGATGATTTCCGCACCGAAATACAGGTGCACATGCTCGACTTCGGCCAGGAGAACCGCCCTGAAGAGCCTCAGGCACACGTACTCGACAAATTCGGCGTTAACCTCACCCGTCTGGCCCGCGAAGGTAAGATCGACCCCGTCGTGGGACGCGAGCAGGAGATCGAGCGCGTAGTGCAGATACTCTCGCGCCGCAAGAAGAACAACCCGATCCTCATCGGCGAGGCAGGTGTGGGCAAAAGTGCCATCGTCGAGGGATTGGCCCTGCGCATCGCAGCCGGGAAAGTACCCTACACGATCGCCGGCAAGACGCTCTTTTCGCTCGACGTCTCATCGCTCGTGGCGGGCACGAAGTTCCGCGGCGAGTTCGAGGAGCGGATGCAGCAACTTCTGGACGAACTGCGCAAGTCGCGCGACACGATCGTCTTCATCGACGAGATACACACCATCGTCGGAGCCGGTTCAACCCAGGGGAGCCTCGATACAGCCAACATCCTCAAGCCGGTGCTTGCGCGCGGCGAATTACAGACCATCGGCGCCACGACGCTCGATGAATACCGTGAGAACATCGAGCGCGACCCGGCACTCGAACGACGCTTCCAGAAAGTACTCGTCGAGCCCACGACGCCCGAAGAAACGCTCCAGATTCTGCGCAACATCGCCCCTGCCTACGAGCAGCACCACCGCGTCCGCTACTCCGATGAAGCGCTGCGGGCCTGTGTGACACTCACCGAGCGCTATGTGACGGATCGTTACTTTCCCGACAAAGCCATCGACGTGATGGACGAAGCCGGTTCACGGGCCCATCTTCAAGCAGCCTGCGAACCCGAAGAGTTGCGAGAAATGGAGTCTTCCATAGGGGAAATGCAACGCGAGCGTCGCGAAGCGGTCGAAGCCATGGTCTACGAAAAGGCCGCCGCTGCAAGACTGCACGAAATCGCTCTGCGAGCCAAGATCGACGAGACGCGCGCCGCCTGGCAGCGCTCCCTCGATGACCACCCCATAACGATCACCGAAGAGCACATTCAGCAAGTTGTTACTTCGATGACGGGCATTCCGGCCGAGCGCGTCTCGGGCAGCGAAGCGGGACGTCTGCAAACTCTCCACGCCCACCTGGCACACCGCGTCGTGGGGCAGGAGAAAGCCGTGGAGTGCATCGCACGCACGATCCGACGCTCGCGCGCCGGGCTCAAAGACGAGAACCGCCCTATCGGTGTCTTCCTCTTCGTAGGGCCCACAGGCGTAGGTAAAACCCTGCTGGCCAAGGAGGTATCGCGCTGGCTCTTCGACGAACACCGCGGTCTGATCCGCATTGACATGAGCGAATACGGAGAGAAGCACAACGTGGCCCGACTGATCGGTTCGCCTCCGGGTTACGTGGGTTATGGCGAGGGCGGGCAGCTGACCGAAGCCGTACGCCGCCAACCCTACTCGGTGGTACTGTTCGATGAGATCGAGAAGGCCCATCCCGATGTCTTCAACACGCTGCTGCAACTCTTCGACGAGGGGCGACTGACCGACGGTTCGGGCCGTCAGGTTGACTTCCGCAATACGATCGTCATCATGACCTCGAACGTGGGTTCGCGAGCCGTAGCGCAAAAATCGACCCATGTGGGCTATAGTACCGCCTCGAAAAGCGTAGCGGAAGAGACAACTCCCACGTGCGAATACAACAAGGCGCTTGAAGAGACTTTCGCACCGGAGTTTCTCAATCGCATCGACGAAGTAGTGATGTTCCGCCCGCTTACGATGGCCGACGTGGAGCGAATCGTCGATCTGGAGCTCGAAGGGCTCTTCGGACGCACGCGACGCTTAGGCTACAACGTGAAGATCACATCGGGAGCCAAACGCCGCCTGGCCGAATTGGGCTACCAGCAACGTTTCGGCGCCCGGTCGCTCAAACGTACGCTTGCAGATCGTGTTGAGGAGCCGCTGTCGGCCCTGATTATCGACGGTAAGCTCAACGAAGGCGACACGGTGGTCGTGGAATCCGACCGCTCACGCGGAGTACGTCTGCGAGTAGCCTGACGCGAAAGTCCCAGTTTGAAACTGGGACTTTTCGTTTCCGGCGCCACCGACTTCTGCCCCGCTTCGGGTTTTTCGTAAAGGGCCTCGCTGCAAAGCAGACCGTCAGGGAGGTAAAAGCGGTTACGCCTGGAGCAGTGCGCCTACCGCAGCGACAAGCATAAACTCGGCGCACTTGTTTTTCGACACTTCCGAGGTAAACCCCGAGAACAGCAGTCGCCATTCGCTCGGTTTCCCAGTTCGCTGCGGCTCGCACAATCTTCGGCCGGAAAATTCTTTTTGGACCAGGACTTTCTGTGTCAGCCAAAGAGACCAAAAAGGAGTTTTTCAAGACACAAATAACAGGTTCCAGACAACTTTTTTTGCTTTTCATAGAAATTATGCTACCTTTGCCGTCCCGAGCCGCAAGGCGGGGAAATGTGGAAAGATTTGACTGATTGCAAACCACAATAAAAAATCGCTAAAACAGCACATTTTTTATTCCCAAACAGCCAATTTTTTCCCATTTATACGTTTAACCCTTAAAATGTATAGAATGGGCTTTTTGTTTACATCGGAGTCGGTGTCCGAAGGGCACCCCGATAAAGTTTCGGATCAGATTTCCGACGCCATCCTCGACGAGTTCCTGCGTCGCGATTCCAATTCCAAAGTTGCCTGCGAGACGTTGTGCACCACCGGTTTGGTGGTCGTGGCGGGCGAAGTGCGCTCCGAAGCGTATGTCGACGTGCAGGGCGTAGCGCGCCGAGTGATCGAACGCATCGGCTACACCAAAAGCGAGTACCAATTCGACTGCAACTCGTGCGGCATTCTCTCGGCTATCCACGAGCAGTCGGCCGACATCAATCAGGGCGTCGTGCGCGCCACCGAGGAGCTGCAGGGCGCCGGCGACCAGGGCATCATGTTCGGCTACGCCTGCAACGAAACGCGCGAAATGATGCCCGCAACACTGATTCTCTCGCACGTCATTCTCAAGGAGCTGGCCGTTATCCGCCGCGAGGGAAAAGAGATGACCTACCTGCGTCCCGATTCGAAGTCGCAGGTGACTATCGAATACAACGAACAGACGGGCCATCCCATGCGTGTACACACCATCGTTGTCTCGACACAGCATGACGAATTCATCCTCTCCGGCAACGGCATCACCGAACTGGAAGCCGAACATAAGATGCAGGAGCGCATCCGTGAAGATGTCCGCACAATACTGATTCCACGCGTCAAGGCACGGTTAGAGCGCGCCGGCGACAAGTTGGCCGAGCTCATTGGCGATGACTACATCCTCCATGTCAATCCGACGGGCAAGTTCGTTATCGGCGGTCCTCACGGCGACACGGGCCTTACGGGCCGCAAGATCATCGTCGACACATACGGTGGCCGCGGCGCTCACGGCGGCGGGGCTTTCTCGGGCAAGGATTCGTCGAAAGTAGACCGTTCGGCGGCTTACGCAGCGCGTCATATCGCCAAGAACTTAGTGGCGGCAGGCGTAGCCAACGAGGTTCTGGTGGAATTGAGCTATGCCATCGGTATCGCCGAACCTCTGTCGATCTACGTCGATACCTACCGCTCGGCCCGGCCCAAGGCGTTGGAGGGCATGACCGATGGCGAGATCGCCCGCCGCATCGGCAAGCTCTTCGATCTGCGGCCTGCCGCCATCGTGAAGCGATTCGGGCTGAAGAATCCCATCTTCGAGGCGACGGCTTCCTATGGCCACTTCGGCAACCGCCCCTACACTCAAAAAGTTAAAATCTGGGAAAACGGCCACGAAGTCGAGCGCGAAATCGAATTCTTTGGCTGGGAGAAGCTCGACGCCGTAGAGACGATCCGCCAGGAATTTGGCTTATAAAAAAACGCTTCGGGTTCCCGTGGCAGCAGTTCCGGTGGCCTGTTCGATGTGAGCACATATGGTTTCGCCTGGAGCAGTTCGCCTAACTCGGCGTCGGGCGTGTTCGGGTCGTACTTGAGCTTCTACGGTTCCTACGTGAACCCCGAGAGCGTCGACAACCGTGCGTACGGTTTCCCCGTTCGCTGCGTGCAGGAATAAGAGAGCTGGGGCCAGCGGGGGCGTCCCAGCCCGATGGCATGAAATCGCAACAAGTTTCGGCTCCTCAATAACATTTTTCGCTCCTTTGCTATACTATTTGATGTACACGGGCCGTTTGTCCTGCAAATACTGAAAGAGCCTATGATGAAAATTGCCTACGAATCATTCACATCCAACATTCGACTATGAAAAAGGCATTTTTATTTTTGGGGGCTGTCGCCGTATCGGCCGCTGTGGGCGGAGCTACGGCCTGGTGCATCTCTGACAACAGCAGCGGAGTACAATATATCGAGCGCGAGGTGGAGCGTACACCGGCTCTCGGCGCACAATTCACCGCCTACGAGGCGGGTGAGTTTCCCGACCTGACCTATGCTGCGGAGAACGCCGTGAAAGCCGTGGTCAACATCGAAGCCATGCAGCAGGTCGAGGTCCAGCATCGCGGACAGTTCGGCACAGACCCCTTCCTGGAATTCTTCGGCATTCCTCAGGAGCGGCCGCACAGCAATGGCGGGCCCCGTTACCAGCAGCGCAAGGCGGGCGGCTCGGGCGTCATCATCTCCGAAGAGGGCTATGTGGTGACCAACAACCACGTTGTCGAAGGCGCCACGAAGCTGCGCGTGAAGCTCAGCGATGGCCGCGCGTTCGATGCCAAACTCATCGGTAAGGACTCGGCCACCGACATCGCCCTGCTCAGGATCGACGCCGAGGAGTTGCCGACGCTGGCGTTTGGCTCGTCCGACGCGCTGCGTCTGGGTGAATGGGTTCTGGCTATCGGCTCGCCGTTCGACCTCCAGTCGACCATCACGGCCGGTATTGTCAGTGCCAAGGCCCGCAACCTGAATGCTATTCCCAACGACTTCTCGATTGAGTCGTTCATCCACACCGATGCGGCTGTGAATCCCGGCAACTCGGGAGGTGCCCTGGTCAACACCCACGGCGAACTGGTAGGCATCAACACGCTTATCAAATCTCAGACGGGCAGCTACATAGGCTATTCGTTCGCCGTACCTGAAGCGATCGTCCGCAAGGTCGTCGTCGATCTGAAGGAGTACGGATTCGTACAACGTGCACTCTTAGGCGTGACGTTCCGTCCTATCGATCAGGACTTCATCGACAACGAAGGCAAGCACATGGGCATCACCGAAATAGGCGGTGTCTACGTAGGTGAGATCGTCGAGGGCGGCGCCGCTGCCAAGGCCGGCATCCGCAAAGGTGACGTCATTCTGGACATCGACGGCGTACGCCTGAGCTCGTCGGCGACACTCCAGGAGCAGATCGCCCGCCGCCGGCCCAATGATCGGGTCAATCTGTCGGTAAAAAGAGACGGCAAAGTGAAACAAATCGAGGTAGTTTTGCGTAATAAAGCAGATAAACCCGAACTGCTGGCTCCCGAAGCGGTCGACGTAATCGAAGCTCTGGGCGGCAAGTTTCAGGAGGCGGACGAACGGCTGTGTCGCAAGCTCGAAATCAAGGGCGGCGTGGAGGTTATAAGCATCAAAGCCAACGGCGTTCTGGCCCGTGGACGGGTGAAGCCGGGGCTGGTCATCACCCACATAAACGACCGTCCCGTCCGCACGATCGACGACTTGCGCCGCCTGACAGAGAAGATCCGCACGATCGACGGCGTCTATCCCAACGGCCGTGCTGCCAGCTACGTGCTGGTCGAATAAAAACATCGGGCGGGTCGCACAAAACTGAAGAAATACTTAGAAAATAAAACATGCGTCAGTTAAAAATCACGAAATCCATCACCAACCGCGAAAGCGCCTCGCTGGACAAATACCTTCAGGAGATCGGCAAAGAGGAGCTCATCACGGTAGAGGAGGAGGTGGAACTCGCCCAACGAATCAAAAAAGGAGACCAGGAAGCCCTCGAGAAGCTCACGAAGGCGAATCTTCGTTTCGTTGTCTCGGTAGCCAAGCAATACCAGAATCAGGGGCTGAGCCTCCCGGACCTGATCAATGAAGGCAACCTCGGCCTCATTAAGGCCGCCGAGAAGTTCGACGAAACCCGTGGCTTCAAGTTCATATCCTACGCCGTGTGGTGGATCCGCCAGTCGATTCTCCAGGCGCTGGCCGAGCAGTCGCGCA
>CAJUIE010000089.1 GCA_910586375.1 uncultured Alistipes sp.
GTCGTCTTTTTGGTCAGGATGTGACTGTGATAAGCGTGCTTGCGCTTGATCTTTCCTGTGCCGGTGAAGGTAAAACGCTTCTTCGCCGCGGCATTGGTTTTCATTTTTGGCATTGTCGTAAACAGTTAATTAGTTAAACACAGCCCGCAAAAATACGAATTTTTTCCGATTCCACAACCGAAAAACTCCTTTTTTTACGCTTGCGGCATGAAATTATTTTCGTACATTTACCTACTTTATGAACAAAGCGACACTCATCATCATGTTCCTCGCCTCTCTTTTCGGATGCGGCCGCAAGAAAGCGCCCGCCTACCCCGCCGATACGCTCATCGCGCGCGACGGCACCGAGTTCTCGATCGCCTTTTTCGGCCACGCCTCGCTTTCGATCGATGTCGGCGGCAAATACATCTATGTCGACCCCGTGGGTGACTTCGCCGACTTCCGGACACTTCCCAGGGCCGACCTGGTGCTCGTCACCCACTCCCACTCCGACCATTTCGACCGTGCTGCCATCGAAATGCTCGAAACTCCCGCCACCGACATTCTCTGCGACCGCACCACTGCCGAAGCATTCGGCATGGAGTGCCACGTGATGCGCCCGGGGAGTATCTCCACGCCACGCAACTATGTGAAGATCGAAGCCGTTGCGGCCTATAACACCTCGCCACACCAGCTGCAATTCCACCCTAAGGAGCGCGAAGATTGCGGCTACATCCTCACCATCGGCGGCACACGCATCTACATTGCCGGCGACACGGAGCCTACACCCGAAATGAAGGCGCTCACAAATATCGACATCGCCTTCCTGCCCGTCAACCAGCCCTACACCATGACCGTCGACCAAGCCATAGAAGCGGTAAAAACCTTCAAACCCCGCATTTTCTACCCCTACCACTTTGGGCAGGTCGAAGAGCGCACCGACATCGAGCGGCTCGTTCGTAAAGTCGAAGCACTCGGCACGACAGAGATTCGCATCCGCCCGATGGAATAACCTCCCGCTTCGGGTTACCGCCCCGGCCCTTCCGGCAACCTGAGCCTTGTGGGCGTACGCGGTTGCGCCTGGAGCAGTGCGTCTCACCTGGCGTCGAGCGTGCACGCATCGGCCTTACACATCCTCAGCTCGGAAGTGAATCCCGAGTACCTCCACAACCGTGCGCACGGTTTCCCCGTTCGCTGCGTGCAGGAATAAGCTGAAAACCAACATCACAGACCCTTCTGACGAAGGCAGACTAAAAAATCCGAGACCCTGCAGGGTCTCGGATCGGTTTTATGCAGCCATAACCGACGCTCTATTTTCGGGCGTCCGTTTTTTTCGGCTCGGCCTTAACCTTGAGAGTCGCCAGTCCCCGGATGATGTTCTCGTCGCTGTTCTTCGCAGCGTCGTAGGTCACCGTCACCTCTTTCGCAGCCACGTCGATCGTAACATCTTTCACGCCTTTGCCCAATGAAGGAACGTTCGACAGAATTTTATTCGCACAGTGGTCACAATGAATGTCGGTAACAAAGACCGTTGTCACTAACTGCTTCTGCACAGCAGGTTTAGCCGCCTGCACCATGCCTGCACCCAGGATCAGGGCCAGGCAGATCATCACTAATTTCTTCATGATCGTTCTGTTGATTGATGAATTTTTCAATAAAGATTCCACCGCATACCGATGTAGAACTTGCGCCCCATCAGCGGCCCCCACACGTTCATGGAGTTGAACTCGCAGGAGTAGGGATTCGACGCATGCAGGATCGGGTCTTTCTGCCGGTAGTCGGCTATGTTCTCGCAGCCTACATAGATGTCGAACTTGCCCACCTTGCGGCTTACCTGCGCAAAGAACATCGGATAGCTCGGCGAGTGGCTGTCGTCAGCCAGAATGCCGTTCTGAGTGGGGATGCGTGAAGGACCGTTGAGCTGGGCGGTGGCGTCGAATACCCAACGACGGAATTTCGTGGCATACTGGATGTTGAGCAACGTTTTATAGCGACTTACGAGCGGACGTTCCACGCGCGCTGTCCCTCCGTCCGGACGATCGATTGTCATCTCGCTATCCGTATAGCGGAACGTAGCGAAGATATCGAGCCGCTCGACCGGCGTCCACGAAAAATCGACCTGGTAAGTGTCCGTATAGGAGCGGCCCCGGCTGTCGTAGATGTTGATATACTGCGGATTCCACTCCTGATCGACCACCACCGAATTATAGAACTGAGTGCGGAAGTAATCGAAACTCAACGTCATGTTGTCCTGACCCAGCGCCGAGAAGGTCTGCGTCAGGCTTCCGCCCACGGTCAGCGCCTTTTCCATGCGGTCGAGCCCCCGGAAAGCCGCTTCGGACGCTACGGTATTGCCGTCAAAGATGATCCGGCGGCCCGTTGCCAGTATACCGATGTTATCCGTGATGACGTTGGTAGAGCGATAGCCCAGACCGGCCGAGGCGCGCAGCGTCGTCGTGGGCGTGATGTTCCACTTCACATGGCCGCGCGGCGTGAAGTAGAACTTGTCGTAATAGCTGTTGTAATCGCCACGCGCACCTGCCACTAACGAGAATTTGTCCTTTATAGTATAGGTATACTCCGCATAAGCGCCCAGTTCGTTCTCCGTGCGGAACAAATCATACACCGCATCGGATGCAACCCCAAGCCACGGCGTTTCATTCAACAGCTTCTCGCGCACGGCTGACGTATGCCCCTGCACCCCCACGTTGAGCGACGAGCGATAAGTGAAATAATGGGCATACATCAAATTCGCCGACAGCGTGTTTTCGTTGCCATCATAATCGTTCAGCCCGAAGTAGGCATCTTCGTTGAAATGGTCGAAGTCGACCACCAGTGCCAGATTCGAACGCATCTCGTCCTGCTCCTCGTCGTCGTAAACCGACGGGCCGATGGGCGTGCCAATCTTGAAATAGCCGTTGACGCCCCGGTTGCGGATGTGCGAACCGTAGAGCGGCATGGCCGTGCCGCTCTGCTGCCAGTCCCAGTCCCGGGCCATCGCTTCGCGCATGGCGGAAGTGTTCTTATAACCAATCATGCCTCCCAGACGATTCTCCTGCACAAACTTCCAGCCCCAACGTACTTGCGTACCATTGTCGGCCGCATAGAGCCACTTATTGGCCACGTTGATCTGGGCAGCCTTAGGCAGGTCTCGGAAACCGTCGTGGTTGTGGTCCATCTTGCGCACGTCGGTGTCCATCGAACCGTGGAGCAGGATGACCGACGATAACTTCTTGTCGCGCGACACCGGGAAAGCGGTCGAAATGTTCGCCTCGGGACGCAGCTCGTCGTCCAGATAGAGGTTCACGAAGAGCCGCTCGTTGTCCGTCGGTTTGCGGTGTTCAAGGTTGATCTGACCCGTGATCGCTTCATGGCCCGCCGTCACCGACGACACGCCTTTCGACACCTGGATCGAGTTGAGCCACATACCCGGCGTATAACTCAGGCCATAGGGAGCCGACAGCCCACGCATGATGGGTCTGTTCTCGTCGAGAATCTGCGTATAGGTGCCAGCCAAACCAAGCATCTTGATCTGCCGCGCACCCGAAATGGCATCGCTGTAGCCTACCGTCACCGACGCCGAGTTCTCGAACGACTCGGCCAGGTTGCAGCACGCCATCTTGCACAGACCGGCAAATGAGATCATCTCGCCCTTCATGATGCCGTCACGCTTCACATAGTTGCCGCTCAGGTTGCCTTCGATCACCACATCGTCGAGGGCCACGCCCTCGCTTTGAAGGGTAAATTCCGCCCGGTTGACACCTGCAACGAGTTGCAACGTATCGTTGACATAACCCAGATAAGAGGCCACCAAAAGATCGTGGTTCTTCACACGGTGCAGCTGAAATGCACCTGTCGCATCGGTGCTTGCGCCGATGTTGGTACCAGCCCAATAGACCGACGCCCCGACAAGCGGCTGCCCTTCGGCATCCTGCACCGTGCCCCGCATCTCCTGCGCCGAAGCTGCGGCACATGTCACAAGGGCCGAAAAAGTAAAAACAAAGATTTTGATTTTCATGATGTTCCGTCATTGGTTAAAACCCGGTTCAGAACGAAGCGACTCGATGCTTCGTTCCCACGTCGTTTCAAACCAATGCCGGAGGTGCCCGCAGCCCCGTCGCACGCAGAGAGGGTGCCGACGGAATCGGAATGTCAGGAACGACGATCCGTTCCTTGCGGAATTTAGGCGCTGCGAGACGCGCAGCCTGCGCTGCGGCCAGACAATGCGGCAACGCCAGGACAGCACAGCGCACTTCGTGCTTGCTGTCGTGCGACGTCCCCGTATAAAGAGCTATTTCGGTGCTATGATTATCGGCACAACACGGCGCCGACCACGCCTCCCCGACGAAGTCTTCGTGATCGTGGCTGCAACTGGCACAGCTGAAGTGCACTTCACTATGGCCCATGATCGTCACACAACGGCACGAGAGCGAGACGAAAGCCGTCCCTCCCGTCGCCAGCAAATAAACTGCCAGCAGCAACTGCGCTATGTATCTCTTTGCATTCACCGCTTCCAGATGCCGTAATCAATCTTCAACAACGCCGCATTCACGCAAACGATCAAGCCATGCACCCGCATCGCGCAAGGCCGTAGCCTCGTCCACATCATAACGTCCGACCAAAAGCCGTGCCGCATCCCCGACCGTAAAATCGCGGTCAGCAAGAGCTTCCCACAGATAAAGCGACGAGGCATTGAGCGCCACCACACGCGTCATGTCCGCGCCGTAACGACCCGGCATGACGATGATATGCTCACCCGCCATCTCTCTGACTTTTACATCACGACGGATTTTCATCCTTTGTCCGAACGCTTGATTTCCATAGTTTTCAGGCAAAAATAGAAAAAATTTCCCAAAAAACCAATTTTCATATCTCCCGCTTCGGATTTTTCGTAAAAGGCCTCGCAGCAAAGCAGACCGTCGGGAAGGTAAAAGCGGTTACGCCTGGAGCAGTGCGCCTGACTCGGCGTCGGGCGTGGAAGGATCGGGCTTGTACTTCACCAGTTCCTACATGGACCCTGAAGCCCACCACAACCGTACAAGCGGTTTCCCCGTGCGCTGCAAACAAGAGTAACGAGCCGCTCCGCTCAGAAGGACAAGGGGGGGGGTAAATAAATCTTAATTTTTTCGATTTTAATTCTTAATTTTGTCTCATGCAAAGCGACGACGGGAAAATATACGAGGTTCTGCGGCAGTGGTGGGGCTTCAAAGAGTTCCGGTCCGTTCAGGCGGAGATCATCCGCTCAGTCATGGCCGGACACGACACCCTCGCGCTTATGCCCACAGGCGGTGGAAAGTCGCTGACCTATCAGGTGCCAACTCTGGCCCGCGAAGGACTGACAATCGTCATCACACCACTTATCGCTCTGATGAAGGACCAGGTCGACCGGCTGCGTGCCCGCCGCATTCCGGCCGTCGCCATCCACTCGGGACTCACGCCCCGACAAATCGATATTGCCCTCGACAACTGCGTTTACGGCGATATTCGCTTCCTCTATGTGGCCCCCGAGCGGCTCGCTACAGAGGCTTTCCGGCTGCGGGTCGTGCGCATGAACGTGCAGCTGCTGGCCGTCGACGAAGCACACTGCATCTCACAGTGGGGCTATGATTTCCGCCCCTCCTACCTGCGCATCGCGGAGCTGCGCGAGAAGCTGCCCGGGGTTCCGGTTCTGGCGCTTACGGCCTCGGCCACAAAACTCGTCGCCGAAGACATCATGCGCCACCTGCATTTCGACGAACCACACATCCTGCGCAGCAGCTTCGCACGTCCTAATCTCTCCTATAGCGTCCGCCGCACAGACGACAAGAACGGTCAGCTACTGCGGTTGATCCGCAACGTCCCCGGCTCGGGCATCGTCTACATGCGCACACGCGAAGGTACCGAGCAGATCGCCCGCCTGCTCTGCGACGAAGGCATCCCGGCCGCTGCCTACCACGGAGGCATGGGCCACGCCGAGCGCACGATCCGGCAGGATGAATGGTTGGCAGATAAAACCCGCGTGATGGTGGCCACCAATGCCTTCGGTATGGGCATCGACAAACCCAATGTGCGCTTCGTCGTCCATTACGCCATGTGCGACTCGCTCGAAAGTTACTATCAGGAAGCAGGCCGGGCCGGGCGCGACGGTAAGAGGGCCTATGCCCTGCTCCTGGTGGCTCCTGACGACAGCGACCGCATCGTCCGCCGCTTCGAACAGGAGTTTCCGCCGTTAGACCAAATCAAAGATATTTACGAAGCCCTCTGCTCCTACCTTCAGATAGGTATCGGCGACGGCGCCGAAGCATCATTGCTCTTCAACATCCACGACTTCTGCGCCCGCCAGCACCTCTATTCCGGTACGGTGCAAAGCGCACTGAAGCTGCTCCAGCAAAACGGTTACCTGACCCTCACGGATGCGCAGGAAAACCCCGCACGCCTCATGTTCTGTGTCAGCCGCGACGACCTCTATAAACTGCGCGTCAGGCGCAATGAAGTCGACCACATCATCCGCACGATCCTGAGGCTCTACAACGGTGTCTTCTCCGACTTCCGGCCCATCGACATCGGCGAACTGGCCACCTGGAGCGGGTATACTCCCCAGCGGGTCCACGAGCTGCTCAAACAGCTATGGCAGCTGCGCGTAATCCGATACATCCCCTCCAACCGCTCGCCTCTGGTCTTCTTCAACGAAGCTCGACTGCCACGCGAAGACCTCTACATTGCCCCCGAGACCTACCAACGGCGTCAGGAACTCATGCATGAGCGATTCGAACACATGATCGCCTATGCCGCCAACGAGGAACAGTGCCGCGGTGCCATGCTCGAAGCCTACTTTGGCAGCACCGACAATCAACCCGCCCCC
>CAJUIE010000090.1 GCA_910586375.1 uncultured Alistipes sp.
GGTGTGAACTGCCCGCCGCCATCCGGCCCGAGGGGTGGCGCGACTGGCACGACGCGGCCCGCAAGGGCGATGTTTATTATGCCGAGTGGCGCTGCTCGGGAGCGGGTGCCGACCGCCGGGGCCGCGTGGCGTGGTCGTGCGAGCTCTCCGACGCCGAGGCCGCCGGGTATATCCCCGCAATGATTTTTGCCAAAAAAACCGGCTCCGAACAGTTCCGCGACGACTGGTCGGGCCGCTTCGATACCGACTGACCATGAAAAAAACGATTCTGCTGGGCGTTCTGCTTGCCGCGGCTCCGGTCTCGGCACAAAGCGTCTGGACTGCCGACCTGGGCGACGGAAAATACAAGAACCCGGTTCTTTATGCCGATTATTCCGATCCCGATGTCATCCGCACGGGCGACGACTACTGGATGACCTCCTCGTCGTTCGCCTGTGTGCCGGGGTTGCAGATTCTCCACTCCACCGATCTGGTCAACTGGCAGATCGTCGGGGCGGCGCTTCCGCGTCTTTACGACGGCGGGGCTTTCGACCGGCCGCGGCATGGCGACGGCGTGTGGGCCCCCTCCATCCGCTTTCACGACGGGTGGTATTACATCTTTTGGGGCGATCCCGACCGGGGTATTTATAGGGTCCGGGCGCGCGATCCGCGGGGCGAGTGGTCGCAGCCGCTTCTGGTCAAGGCGGCCCGGGGCATCATCGACACCTGCCCCCTGTGGGACGACGATGGGCGCGCCTACCTCGTGCATGGGTGGGCCGGGTCACGGGCCGGGTTTAAAAGCGTGCTGAGTGTCAGTGAGATGACGCCCGACGGCGAGCGGCTCCTCGGTGAAGAGGTCCTGATCTTCGACGGTCACGACGAGCATCCCACGGTTGAAGGTCCGAAATTTTACAAACGCAACGGGTGGTATTACGTCTTTGCACCCGCCGGGGGCGTGAAACCCGGCTGGCAGCTCGTGCTGCGCGCTCGCTCGCCGTGGGGGCCTTATGAGTGCCGCAAGGTGCTGCATCAGGGCGACACGGCCACGCCCGGCCCGCATCAGGGCGCCTGGGTCGAGGATGTCGCGGGCGATTCGTGGTTTGTCCATTTTGTCGATATGTACGCTTATGGACGGGTGGTGCACCTGCAACCCATGACGTGGAGCGATGACGGATGGTGCCTTATCGGCGTGGACCGCAACGGTGACGGGGTGGGGGAGCCGGTCGCCACGTTCCGCAAACCCTCCTCGCACGTGCCGGGGGCTGTTGTCGCTCCGGCTGCCGGTGACGAGTTTGGGGGCCGTACGCTCGGGCTTCAGTGGCAATGGCCAGCCAATCCGCAGCCGGGGCAGTATTTCCTCAATCCATCGGCCGGTACACTGCGCCTCTATTGCCATGCGCGCCCGGAGGGGTGGCGCAACCTCTCCGATAACGTGAATTTGCTGTTGCAGAAGATCGACGCTCCGAACTATACCGTCACTACGAAGTTGCGCTTCCACCCCTCCTATGAGGGCGACCGGGCCGGAATCGTCGTCTTTGGCCACGATTATACCACGCTGGGGCTGACTTTGCGCGGTGAGCAGCTCTTCATCGAACGCTCTGTCTGTACGCAGGCCATGAAGCAGGGTGCTTGTGAGCAGTTGGTCAGTGCCGCCTATTATGGCCGGGGTGCGGGCCCTGTCGACATCTGGTTGCAGTGCCGCATCGAGCAGCAGCTCGGTGACGACGGCACGCCGCAGATGCTCTGCACGCTCCGCTATAGCTCCGACGGTCGGCATTTCCGGCAGGCAGGCGATGCCTTCATCGCCCAGGCCGGGCACTGGATCGGCGCCAAGATCGGGTTCTTCACCGATGCTGAGGTGCGTAAGAACGATGCCGGCTGGATCGATATCGACTATTTCCGAACGTCCGAAAGGTGAAAGGCGGGCCTCCGCGGCGGGGTGGCGACGGCTCGGACAGTCTGGCGACTGTTTTTCGCGGGCCGAAGACTGCGCGTCTTCGCGGGGGCAGACTACAGAGAGCCGCAGCCAGCGGAGCACACGCGACAGAATGGAGCGGGCCTCCGCATCCGGGGGCTGCGGCCCGGCGGCTCCAGAGGAGCCGGAACTTTGCGCAAGAGTGCGCGTTCTCTCCGCAGTCTTCGGCCCGAAAAAGCCCCGATTTTAGTTTTCGATCGCTTTTCCCTCGATCATGCGCAGCCGCTTGGTCATGAAGTATTGCAGCACGCCGCGCAGGAACATGTAGAGCGTGAAGGCCATCCACAGGGCATTGTTGCCGATGAGCGGATAGCCTGCGTAGTAGATGGCGAAGTAGGCTGCTGTCGAGAGGAACATCGAGTTGCGCATCACGCGCGTCTGGGTGGCGCCGACCATGATGCCGTCCATGATGAAGGGCGTGGCGCTCGCTATGGGGATGATGATGATCCAGATGATGTAGCGGCCCGCCAGCTCCACGATCCGCGGGGCTTCAGGTGCCGAGCGGTCGATGAAGAGCCCCACCAGCTCGCGCCAGCCCGTCAGGTAGATTCCGACGAAGACCACCGATACCACCGTACCCCAGAAGATGCAGCGGCGCAGACATGCGCGGAGCGACTCTATATCGCGGGCACCGATGAAGCGGCCCGTGAGGGCTTCGGCCGCATAAGCGAACCCGTCGTTCATGTAGGAGAAGAGCGTGAAGAGTTGCAGCAACAACGTGTTGACGGCCAGCAGGGCCGGATCGTCCATGCGGGCCGAGGCGCCCGTGAAAAAGGTGTAGACCGCCACGATGCAGAACGTGCGCAGGATGATGTCGCGGTTGATGCGGAAAAAGGTCCGCAGCGGCTCCAGGTCGGCCACTTCGCGCCATTTTACCCGCACCAGCACCGGGCGGTAGCGCACCACGAGGAGCACCGCCGAGAGTGCCACGCCGCACCACTGTGCCAGCACCGAGGCGTAGGCGATGCCGACGATGCCCATGTCCAGGCCGAAGGCGAACCAGAGGCTGCACAGAATGTGTATGATGTTGACCGTTATGGCCGTGCACATCGGGATCAGGGCGTTCTGCATGCCCGTGAACCAGCCGTTGAAGCCGAAGAGCACGATGCCGGCCGGTACGGCCCAGATACGGGCGTAGAAGTAGTCGCGGGTCATCTCCGGGCCGTTCATGGCCCAAAGGGCCAGCTCTCCGGCGGGCCATTGCAGCGCTACCGTCACGATGCCCATGAGTGCCGCTACGGTCAGTGCCCGGCAGAGCATCCGGGTGCACTCCTCCCAGTCGCCGGCGCCGAATGCCTGGGCCGTCAGGCCGCTGGTTCCCATGCGTACGAACGAGCAGTTCCAGTAGATGAAGTTGAAGATCGAAACGCCGATAGCCAGAGCGCCGATCGTTGCCGCTGAATCCGTGCCCCAGTGGCCTGCTATGGCTGTCGAGACGATGCCCATCAACGGCACGGTGATGTTCGACACGATATTCGGAAGCGCTATGCGCATGATTTCGCGGTTCATATTCTGCATAATGCCGCGAAGATAGGATTAAAAATCAAGAATGAAAAATTAAAACTCGCCCCGCTCTGTCATTCTGAGGCGTTAGCCGACGAATCTGTTTTCGGGCCGCAGCCAGCGGATGCGGAGGCTCGCCCGATCTTCGATCGGAAAAGATTCTTGACTGCGCCTGCCTCCTCCTTGCCCGACAGAGCCTGCGAGTCGGCTATGCCGGGCCGTTTTTTTCGGCCTGAAGGTGGCACTTCCTGGCTTTTTGCCGGAATTGGCCGGGTCCATGCTGCGGATTTGCGAAAAATGGATTATCTTTGTCAGATAAACAGAACAAGCAATGAAAGATCACAAAAACGACTCGACGCCGGTACTCGAACGTTTCGGGCGCGACAAGCGCAAACGTACCGTCACCGCTTCGGCGGAGCGCGTCGAGCGTCGCCCGCGTTCGCCGCGTGACGCTGCCGATGCGGAGCAACCCGCCTATGGGCACAAACGGGCCTCTTACAACCCCAACTTCACGCCCGACAACCGCCCTAAGTTCGACGACAAACCGCGGCGCTCCTCGTTGGGTGAGCGCACCTTTCGCGGCGGCGATAAACCCCGCTACGGGGCTAAACCCCATCATGGCGACAAGCCGCGCTTAGGTGCGGCCGATCGTTCTTACCCGGGCAATGGCGCAGAGCAGCCGGCCTATGGAGAACGGGGACCCAAAAAGTTTGGCCCGCGCATCGGCGGTGAGGGGCCTCAAAAAAAGTTCGGGTCTAAGAGTGCAGGTAAGTTTGCCTCGAGGGGTCCCAAAAAGTCCGGACCCAAGAGATACGGCGACAAAGCTGCTGAGCGCCGGCGTACGGAGTATCCCAGGTATGACCCCGTACAAGCGCCGGGAGCCATGCGGCTCAATCGGTTCATTGCCCAGTCGGGCATCTGCTCGCGTCGCGAGGCTGACGACTTCATTACGGCGGGGCTTGTATCGGTCAACGGACAGATTGTCACGGAGCTGGGCACCAAGGTATTGCCTACCGACGAGGTGAAGTTCAACGACAGCCGTGTGCAGGGCGAGAAGAGGGTCTATTTAGTGCTCAACAAGCCCAAGGGATATGTCACCTCGCTCGACGACCCCCATGCCACCAGGACCGTCATGGAGCTGGTGCAGGGAGCCTGCACGGAGCGCATCTATCCGGTCGGACGTCTGGACAAGAACAGCCTCGGGCTGCTGCTTTTCACCAACGACGGCGATCTGGCCCGGCAGCTTACGCACCCCTCTTATGAGAAGAAGAAGGTTTACCAGGTGACGCTCGACAAGCCCTTGACGCGGGCCGACATGGAGCGCATCGCCGAGGGCATCACGCTTGAGGACGGCGAGATTTTCGCCGATGAAATATCCTATGTCAAGGAGAACAAGCAGGAGGTGGGACTTGAGATACACTCGGGCCGCAACCGTATTGTGCGGCGCATCTTTGAGTTTCTGGGGTATACGGTCACCAAGCTCGATCGTGTCTACTATGCGGGTCTGACCAAGAAGAACCTCAAGCGCGGAGCGTGGCGCTTCCTTACCCGCGAGGAGGTCGGGCGTCTCAAATCGGGACAGTACGAGTAGAAGACTTGGTGCATGAGATTTTCGCCCCGGTCAGGATAACACCGACCGGGGCGAATTGTTTTGTCGGGCCGCCGGCGCCGGGCGCTCAACGCCTCCGACATGAAGGCGGAAACTCATTGCTCCACGAGGATCTGTTCGACGGGTTGCTGCTGCACGCGATCCAGCGGTCGGGAGTGGTATTTCACCCGCCCGAAATCGATCTGCGCCAGGTCGAGGCAGCGAATTGTGTTGTTGTAGGCCGTCTTGTAGTAGATTTTGCGATGGGTCAGGTCGATGGCCGACGTCCACTGTGTGGCGCTGGGGATGTCGGGGCATTCGCCCTCGGGGTGCTCGATGCCGATGGGTATGTCGAAGTTGTTGAGCAGATGGAAACATTGCTGCACGGTATCGAATGCCGTAGCTCGCCGGGGCGCCGTGGCTCGCAGAAAGGCTGCCCGCACGAAGCGTGAGGGCGGGGTTGCGTCACCCGGAATGCCGAGAAAGCCTGAGTTGCCGCCAAGTGGCCGGAGTGTGATTTGGCCGAGCGGACGTTCGGGGGCATTGCCCGGATAGAGGTTCACGTAGTTGTTCAGGTTGGTGAGCTGCCATTCGAACCCCGGGGCGTTGGTCAGCACCCCTACGGGATTGTCGTAGAAGTGCGCCTTGCCGTCGACGATTTCGAGCACCACCTGCCGTCCGGAGGGCTCGCCGAGGCGCCAGTGGAGCACCGACGAAGCCTCGAGCCCCACGATGCGCACGTCGGCAAGGGCGGCCTTCACCTGGTCGATCGTCGCGAATTGCGTGAGTATCCATGTGGTCACTTGCAGGTCGGCCAGTGTGCGGTCGTTGTCGGCCGGGTTGTAGGGTTCGTAGCTGCCGTAGCGCGGGAAGAAGAAGAGCCCGGCCGAGAGGCCTGCCTCGTTGATCCCTTCGGCGATGAACTCTTTTTGCACGACCGAGAGTCCCACCACGCCGTAGCGGGCCGTGAAGCGCAGGCCGTCGGTGCCGCAGGGGGTGTAGGAGCGCAGCTGTTCGCCGCGCGGGATGATGACATATGCGCTTTCGAGGGGGCCGAGGGCCCATTCGATCGTCCGCGACTGAATGTAGCTGCCGTCGGCAGCCGTGAGGGCGATGCCCGTGCAGGCGATTGCCCGGAACAGGCTGCAGCAGGCCGCAGCACCGGAGAGGAGAAGTCCTGGTTTCATAGATGATCCTTTTGTGCGAAGCGGGGACGTCTCAAAATCCGTGCAATGTGTCAGAACCGGGCCGCAGACGGCGGGGGCTGTTTTTTCGCGGATCTTCGCCGCGGCGGACTACAGAGAGCCGCAGCCAGCGGAGCAAGACACAGCGTGTCGGGCCTCCGCATCCGGGGACGGCGGCTCGCATCGACCAAAGGCCGAAACATTTACCGCAAATGTCATTCTGAAGCCTCGGGCCGAAAAATCTAAAACGAGCCCGGAGCCAGCGAATGGCGCTGCTACGAAGTGGCGAGCCTTCGCATCCGGGGGCGGCGGCTCGAACAGTCATCCGACTGTCATTCTTTGGCGCTTTTTTCCGCAAAAAGAGCCGCAAAAACTCTCCGCCCCATGTCTCCGACTACGGCCCGACGACAATTTGCAGCAACATTCCGGCTCTCAAAGAGCCGGGCGGGCCGGAGCTTTCGCCCCGCGGAGGCCCGCGCTTCGCGCGTTCACTCCGCAAGCTCCACCCCACCGACAAGACTAAAATTTAATCCTCAGAATGGCAGC
>CAJUIE010000091.1 GCA_910586375.1 uncultured Alistipes sp.
GGCGTGTAGTCCAGACTGCCTGAGAGCCACTCGCCCAGTGCCTTCATGGCGCGGAACTGTTCGGCCTCTGTGGGCAGCATCAGGGCGCTGATGAGCTTGGGTGTCAGCAGCGTGTGCCACGTGTCGAGCAGTTCGTCACGGCCATAGACGTAGGGTTTGCGCGTCTCGGAAAGTCCACTCCAATAGGCCAGCACGCGGACGTATTCGTCCGTCTTGTTGCGGGCTGCAATTTTGTCGCGCATGAGCCAGGCCGCGTCGTAGATTTTGCGGATGTTGTAGCCGTAGTGGTGGTTGGTGCCGTTGCCGTGGCCGAAAGCGAAGCCCTGGTCGATGGCGTGGTCGAAGACCAGGAAAAAGTCTTCGTCGTATGTCGGATCGCGGTTCACATAGCTGTTCAGTGCAAAGGCGTAGAGCATGTTCTCGATGTCGTCCTGCCGCAGTTCGCCCTTGTTTCGGTTGCACTCGTCATTTGAGAGCAGCGGAGCACCGACGATGCCTCCGTCGTCCGTGCGGCGGATTGCTGCCTTTTCGAGGTTCTTCAACGCCCGGGGAATGATCGTGCCGTTGATGTAGTTGGTACTTGACATGGTGGCCGCCACGATGCCGTCGATGCGCGACTTCGTGTCATCGAGCATCTTGCGCTCGGCGGCGGAGAGCTCGCGCAGCGGCTCGGCGTAGTCGTACTGCTCCCACTCCCAGAGGCGGGCCCAGTGCCACAGCGTCCGCCGCAGGTGGTTGTTGTTGTCGGGGATTTGCTGGTCGGGGGTTATCTGGTCATGGAGCTTCGTTTCGGCGAAGGTCAGGCGGTCGATGAATATTTCGCCTTTTTCCACCCCTTCGGGCGCACGGATTTTCATGCGGGCGATCTGCTGCGAGGAGTGGTCGCCCGGCATGTCGTTGTACTTGATCCAGCAGGCGCGCCAGCCCGTGAAGTCGAGGTGGAAATCGAAATGGTAGGGCACTTCACCCGTTGGGGTTTCGAATGTGAAGTGCAGGTCGCCGTCCGTGGCCGCAGGGTTGTAGATCCAGAGCATGATGCCCGCGCCTTTGGTGCGGAACGAGCGCATGAGCTGGGCGTAGTCGGCGAAGCAGAGCTCCGCTGCGGGGGCCTCCCACGTCCAGCGCAGCGATTGGCGTCCGTCTTTGTAGTGTTTGTCGCTCAGCTCGATACGGCCTTTTTCGTCGCACGAAAAACCTTTCGGGATGCCGGTTTCGAAGTCGATGCGGGCGTCGATCGCTGCGGCGGCATTTTGCGCGCCCGCACCCGCAATCAACAGCGAAACCACTGACAGGCAGATATTTGATATTCGTTTCATAAATTCCTATTTGGTCAAAAATAAGCAAAAGAATTGGATGACCAAAGTTTAACGCCAGGAAAAAATAAAAAATTTCCCGGCGGGTGAATTATTTTTAAAAAAACGCTGTAACTCCGAAAAAAGTTTTATCTTTGTCCGAAAAGTCTGATTGGATAACCAAAAAAATTACGTTCGACATGATCCGAATTCTGTGTAGAAGCGCAGCCGTTGCGCTGGTGTTTGCCGGGAGCGTCGCATGTGCTCCTGCCGTGCGGCGTGCCGCCATTATCGACGAAAACGTCGCCGTCGCCGTGCGGCAGATCGGCATGTTGGCCGATTCGGCCGAGACGGGCGGTGTCATCCGCATCCCCTCGACCTATAAGAACGGAGCCGTCGAATATGTCCCTGTCGACGACTGGGTGAGCGGCTTCTTCGCCGGCACGCTGTGGTATATGTACGAACTTACGGGCGACCAGACGTGGGCAGCCCGGGCACAGCGCCACACCGAAATTCTCGACTCGGTACAGCATCTCCAGTGGCACCACGACGTAGGCTTCATGATTTACGATAGCTATGGTAACGGATTGAGGTTGAAGCATATTCCCGGCTATGAGGATGTTATCGTCCAGACAGCCCGGTCGCTCTCTACACGGTTTCGTCCGGTTCCGGGCGTCATCCAGTCGTGGGACGCCGATCGGGGGTGGCAGGGTACGCGCGGCTGGCAGTGCCCCGTCATCATCGACAACATGATGAACCTCGAACTGCTCTTCAAGGCTACGGAGTTTTCGGGCGACAGTACCTTTTATAATATAGCAGTGAGCCATGCCGACCGGACCATGCAGGAGCACTTCCGCGACGATTGCAGCTGCTTCCACGTGGTCGATTACGACCTCTCTACCGGCCAGGTACGGGGACGCTGTACGGCTCAGGGGTATGCCGACGATTCGGCTTGGGCGCGTGGTCAGGCCTGGGCGGTTTATGGCTTCACGACCTGTTATCGTTATACGGGTGATCGTCGCTATCTCGATCATGCCCGGCGGGTGGCCGACTTCATGTTGAACGATCCCAATATGCCCGATGATCTGGTGCCTTATTGGGATTATGACGCCCCCAATATCCCTGACGAGCCGCGCGACGTCTCCACGGCCGCCGTCCTCGCCTCGGCTTTTTACGAAATGTACGTCCATACGGACAATGAACTTTATAAACAGACTGCGGACCGCATTGTCGAATCGCTTTCGTCGCCTGCTTATCGGGCTGCAGTGGGCGAAAACGGCGGTTTTTTGTTGATGCACTCCGTGGGTAGTATTCCTCACGGCAGCAATATCGACGTACCGCTCAATTATGCCGATTATTATTTCCTGGAGGCTCTGATTCGCAAGCAGCGTATCGAGGCCGGTGAGCCACTTTTCTGATGTGAAAACTTAGCCGATGAAATTGCGCCTTTCCCTTCTTTTCCTGCTCATTGCGGGGCTCTTTACCGTACGGGCCCAGTCATCGTGCGATGTCGACGACGAGCGGATTCTCTCGTTCGAAGGCTCTGTCGCGCCGTTGATTGCGTCGCGGGGCTCTGAGGTGTCGGTTTCCGATCTGCACTTCAAGCACGGTGCGCATTCGGCCTGCTGGCACTGGAATCGCCGTGGCGCACAGCTGCGCATCGGGGCTCCCGTCGGCTACCTTGCCGGGAATCCCGATCCGCGCGAAACATCGGTTTCGACCTTTGTCTTCTGGGTGTATGCCCCCCGGCCGCTGGATGGCAAGCTGCGCTTCGAGTTCCGTAAGGAGGGGCGCACCTGTGCCTGGTTCGATTATGAGCTTGGCTTCACGGGCTGGCGCGGTGCGTGGGTCGCCTTCGACCGCGACATGCAGGGAAGGCCCGAGGAGGGTATGGACGAACTCGTCGTCATCGTCGAAGGATCCCGGTGCGGCGAACTCTTTTTCGACCACCTGATCCTCTCTTCGTTCCAGGACATCCGCCACCATACGGCCGACTTTCAGGCCCCGTTCATCAATGCGGCTACTACGAACCATTGGCTCGTGTTGCTCCATTCGTGGCGGGAGGCGCTGCCTGGGGCGGACGCCGCGGTTGCTCCCGGCGAGTTGCGTGACGTGGCCACCGTCGAGGCCCGTTTGGGCGAACTTCTGCTCGAAGGACGTAAGCCTCTGACGATGGAAACGTTGCGCAGGCGTTTTGCCGATTATGCCATCGTCGAAAATCCCGACGGCACGGTACGCGGTCGCCCCGTGTGGTTCGTGCGTTATGCCGAAACTTATATCAACCTCGGCCATCCCCACGTGGCCCGGCGGATGAACGACTGCGGACAGACTCTGCGCCGGTATAACGACTTCATGTTCCAGGTGGCCGTGGCTTATAACCGTTCCTCCGACGAAGTTGTGCGCGCTGAGCTGGCGCGGATGTATGTGCTGCTGACGCGCCATCTGCTCGATCAGGGCTTTGCGGCCGGCAGCGCTCAGGGTACACTCCACCACCTTGGTTATAGTATGCGCAACTTTTATACGGCGCCCGTGCTCATGCGCGACGTTTTGCGGCAGGCCGGGCTTGAACACGACGTGCAGCAGGCGATGGAGTGGTTCTCTGGCGTGGGGGAAGTGAAACGTCCGCCGCTCGCTCCGGGCATGGACATCGACGCTTTCAATACGTCGCTCATTGGACGCCTTGCCAGCATCGTCATGTTGCCCGATTCGCCCAGGAAGGTTGCGTGGCTGCGTTGTTTCTCCCGCTGGGTTGACAACGGATATAAGATCACTGAAGGCACCGGCCCTTCGTTCAAGAGCGACGGTACGGTTTTCCATCACCGACGCCATTATCCGGCTTATGCCGTCGATGGATTCAGTGGCGGTGCCGTGCAGGCCGTCTGGTTGCTTCACGGTACGGGATTCCGTGTAAGTGCTGAAAGTCATACTAATTTGAAACGAGCGCTGTTGGAGATGCGTTTTTACTGCAATTTGCGGTCGTTTCCGCTGGCTCTTTCGGGGCGTCATCCCGACGGCCGGGGGCAGCTCGTGCCGTGGCATTATGCTCGTCTTGCCGTATCGGGCACGCCTGATGGCAGCGATTCGATCGACCGCGAGCTGGCCGCCGCTTACTTGCGGCTGGCCGGGCAGGAGGATGCTTATACAGACCTTTTCCGCAAGGCCGGTATCGGGCCCGAACTTTCGCCCGAGGGGTGCCGGGTTTACGGTTATAATGCTTCGCTCGCTCATCGGCGTGGTGATTGGCTGCTGACCGTCGCGGGCCACAGCCGCTATCTGTGGGCCGCCGAAATTTATCGGGGGGCTAACCATTACGGTCGTTACCTTACGCACGGCAGTGTCCAGCTGTTGGGCGATGGCGACCCGGTCGGCAGCTTGGGCAGTGGTTACCGGCAGGAGGGGTGGGACTGGTGCCACATTCCCGGCACTACGGCCCTTGCTGTTCCCATGGAGCGAATGAAGGCCGATATCCTTAATGTCGATACCTGCTCGGGCTACGAGGAGATGCTCCTCTCCGATGAGGCGTTCGCTGGCGGAGCCACCCACCGGGGCAGCCACGGAGCTTTTGGCCTCAAGCTCCACGAACATGATAAGTATAACGGCTCTTTGCGGGCTCGCAAGTCGTGGTTTCTCTTCGATAACCGTCTCGTCGCCCTCGGCTCCGACATTGAGAACGAGGCCGACGGAGAGCTGCACACCACGCTGTTCCAGAACTTTCTGCCCGGAACAACCGCCCCTGTGCGGGTAGACGGTGCCTGTGTCACAGAGTTTCCCTGGCGGGGCGAGTTTGCCGACGGATGTACCTTGCAGGACAATATGGGCAACCTTTTCATCGTTCCTCGTGGGCGGGTGGTCCTCACGCGCGAGCGCCAGCATTCGCTCCACGAAGAGACCGATGCCCCTACCGAGAACGATTTCGTCAAGGCGTGGATCGACCACGGTGGTATCACCCACGGTGAAAGTTATGAATACCTGATGGTCGTGCACGCTTCCGACGACGAGGTTGCGGATTGCGCACACCGGCTGCCTTATGAAGTTTTTGCTGCCGATCGGCGGTTGCATGCTGTGCGGGATCGGGCCACGGGTATTTACGCCGCTGTGGCGTTTGAGGCTACGGACTCTTTGGCGGGTGGCGACGTCGTGCGGGGCGTTTCTTTGCCGTGTGTGTTGCTCGAAAGCCGCAATGCCGACAGAACGGTGACCCTGAGCGTTGCCGATCCCGATCTGCGCCTTTACGAGGGCCCGAGCGATGAGCGTTTCGATGCTGCGGGGCGGCGCATTGAGCGCAGCGTTTACGCGCGCAGCTGGATCGACAACCCTTCCGGTGAATCCCGCCTTCGGGTGACGCTTGCAGGTACGTGGCGGCTGGCCGAATCCTCCGATTACTGTACCCTTCGGTGGCTCGGCGACGGTACAACAGAGGCAGAGTTCCTCTGCCGCGAAGGCGCTACGCGCGAAGTGAAACTCATTGAGGCAAAACCGACTGAATGATGTTGAAATCCCGAAATATTCTCCCTTTTGCCGGACTGGCCCTTTCGGCCTGCGGTCAGGCTGTGCCCGAGCGGCCCAATGTAATTTATCTCTTTCCCGACCAGTTCCGTAACTCTTCGTTGGGGTTCTGGAACGAACCGGAGTATGCTGCGCAGATCGGGTGGCGGGGCGACCCCGTCTCTACGCCCAACCTCGACCGCTTTGCTTCGGAGGCCGTGGTGCTGAGCGAGGCCGTGAGCAATTTCCCCGTCAGCAGCCCGCACCGGGGAATGCTTCTTTCGGGTATGTATCCCGAGCGTAACGGCGTAGTTCTCAACTGCATGGCCGAACGTCCCGAGAGTTCGTTGCGGGAGGATGCCGAGTGCATTGGCGATGTCTTCAATGCGGCGGGTTATGATTGTGCTTATATTGGCAAATTGCATGTCGACTATCCTACACCTAACGATCCGCAGCGGCCTGGCTGTTATGTCAGTGACCGGGTGCCCGAGTGGGACGCTTATACACCGCCCGAGCGGCGTCACGGCTTCGGCTACTGGTACTCTTATGGCACTTATGACGTCCACAAACACCCCCATTATTGGGATACAGAGGGCAATCGCCACGACGTCGACGAGTGGTCCGTGTCGCACGAAATCACGAAGGCCATCGATTACATCCGCAATGCGGGCGGTGTGCGCGATATGGGACGGCCGTTCTTCATGATGGTGGGCCTCAACCCGCCTCATTCGCCTTATGCGTCGACCGACGACTGCGACCTGGAGGGCTATCAACTCTATAAGGACAAGCCGGCTTCCGAGCTCCTCGTGCGGCCCAATGCCGACACGACCATGAACAAAGCCGCCGCCGCACCTTATTATTTCGCCAATGTGAGCGGCATTGACCGCGAGTTCGGGCGTTTGCTCGCAGCGCTCAACGAGACGGGTCTCGCCGATAATACCATCGTTGTCTTTGCTTCGGAC
>CAJUIE010000092.1 GCA_910586375.1 uncultured Alistipes sp.
GGGTGGTATCGTACGTCGCGGCTATATGAGCGGCAACATCCTTGAATTCAACGAGGAGACCAGCACAGTCCGCGTCTGGAAGCGTGATGCAGCACTCTGTCCGCTGCAAAACGTCCCCGCCGACCTCTCCCTGAGCACAGGTGCAACAGGCGTTACGACCCTTACTCCTCTTAAGGGGCTCTTCGCTTTCGACAACGTTACAAAGCTGACCATTGCCGACTCCTATCTGACGGAACTCGACCTGACGATGTTCCCCAACTGCACGACGGTCCACGGCTGGGGCAACCCCGGACAACCGGGCCAGGCAGGCATCGTCAAGGTCAACTGCGGCGAGAAAGGCGAAGACGCCCCCTGTCTGCTCAAAGACCTGCGTCTGGAACGCCACACCAACCTGGCAGAACTCGACATCACCAACTGCCCCGGCATGGAGTACCTTTCGCTCTCGAACACAAAGTTGACCTCTGAAAGCCTGAAGATCGGCGAGGATTCGAAAGCCACTATTCAGAACTTCCTGGCCAACGACTGCCAGCTCAGCGGCGAATACGACATGACCCAGTGGAAGAGCATCAACACCTTCGAGGTCAACAACAACGCCATCACCAAGATCGACTTCGGCCAGCGTGACGACGTATGGTGCAGCCCTATCTTCTCGCTTAAGGCCGAGAACAACAAACTTGAGGAGCTCTCGATCGAGAACTGCGGCCAGATTCGTATTCTGCTGCTGGCCGGCAACCCCATCGAGCGCCTGACGCTGCTCAACAACTCGAAAGCTCCGGGTAGCCAACAGTGGATGTACGTGTTCAAGGGCAAGGAGGCTTTCTCGCTTTCGTGGGCCTCGGCCGAAGAAACCAAAGGCGAGCGCGTCTTCAATGTCGAGCACTATTGGTGGCGCTGCTTCTCCGCCGGCAATGACGGCGAAGTTTCAGGCAACAGCTGGAACTACTACGGCTTCGAAAACGGTGAGAAACCGGCCGATCTGGCTGCTGCCGACGAAGGCTGGCGCGAGCACGGGCCCATTGCCGAGGCCTGCAAGGACGGCGTACGGGTCATCTGCTGGACTTACCACAACGGCGGCGGTCAGGGCGACGCCCATGCCATGGAGGGCCACGACCACACCGACGGCAATGTCTGCCCCTACGATCCCTCGATCTACTAATCAAACATCCATACCCCAAACCCAAAGATGAAACTCCGAATTTTCTGCCGACGCCTGGCCACCGTCATGGGCTGCGCACTGGCCGCTCTGGCAACCCTGCCCGCTGCGGCACAAGTACGCATCGCCATGCAGGGCGACAAGACCGACATCGCACGCTGGATCGACCAGCGCTTTGCGCAGGGAGAGCTACCGCCGTTCTCGTTCGTGCTGGACGAAACGCCATCGGCCGACCTCATCCGCACCTGGCGCTGGAAGCGCCGCGTCGTCGAAGCGGACGAACAGGGCGTCGTTGCACGCACGTTCACATACACCGATCCCCGCAGCGGCTTAGAGGTCGTCTGCGACGTGAAAGGCTATCCCGACTTCCGGGCCGTGGAGTGGGTGCTGCACTTCCGTAATGCGTCGGACAAAAATTCGGGACAGATCAGCCGCGTAAAGGTTGTCGACATCGACATGAACTACCCCGTGGCTGGTCCGATGAAGATCCACTACGCCGAAGGCAACAAGATTTCGAAAGCCGACTACGCACCCCGCACCGCCTCTCTGCGCACGGCTCATCCGCTCCATATCGAGCCCCACGGCGGCCGCTCCTCGGAGGAGGCGTTCCCCTTCTTCAACCTCGAAGCGGAGAACGCCGCGCAGGGCGCCATGGTGGCCATCGGCTGGACCGGAACGTGGCAGGCGGACATCGCCAAGCGCGACACCCGTAACCTGGGACTCTCGGCGGGTATGGCCAATTGCGATCTTTATCTCTATCCGGGCGAGCAGTTCCGCACGCCCTCGGTCGCCCTGATGTTCTGGAGCGGCGACCGCATGAACGGACACAACCGTTTCCGCCGGCTGATCCTCGCGCACCACTCGCGCAAGATCGACGGCAAGACGGAGTACCCTCTGTGCAGTAGCTTCAACTACCGCGACCCGCAACCTTGCGGCGAATACTCGTGCATCACCTCCGACTGGGCCATAGCGATGATCCGTCGCTATGCCCAGTTCGGGCTGACGCCCGACGTCTTCTGGCTCGACGCCGGGTGGCACACCGGAGCGGGAGACTTCCGCAACGGCAAGAGCTGGGCCAACACCACGGGCAACTGGACCGTTGACCGCGAACGCTTCCCCGAGGGGATGAAACCCATCTCCGAAGCCGCACACGACGTGGGCGCCAAATTCATGGTTTGGTTCGAACCCGAACGTGTCGTCAAAGGCACGCAGTGGGCCATCGACCACCCCGAATGGATGCTGGACACGTGGTGGCCCGAAGGCTCGGAACAGTCGACCTGGTTTCTCTTCGACCTGAGCAACGACGAGGCCTGCGACTGGCTCTGCAAAACTTACGGCGACCTGATCGAGGAGAACGGCATCGACTACTACCGTCAGGACTTCAACATGCTGCCCGCCGGCTACTGGCGCGATGCCGACCAGCCGGGCCGCAGCGGCATGACCGAAATCCGCCACATCGAAAACCTCTACCGCTTCTGGGACTACCTGCTGGAGCGTTTCCCTGGTCTGCTGATCGACAATTGCGCCTCGGGCGGCAAACGCCTCGACTGGGAGTCCATCGGCCGCAGCGCACCGCTGTGGCGCAGCGACTACTACCACTACGACGACCCCGACGGCTACCAATGCCACACCTACGGGCTGAACTTCTTCCTGCCGATCCACGGCACGGGCATTCTGCTTCCGGACAAATATTCGTTCCGGTCGAGTCTTTCATCGGCCCTCCAGTGCAACTGGAAAGTCACCGAAAAGAACGTCTCGGTAATCGACATGCACCAACGCATCGAGGAGTACCGCGAAATCAAATCTTACTACTACGAAGACTATTATCCGCTTTCGGGCACCGGCGATCTGACGGGCGACGACGTATGGCTCGCTTACCAGATGCACCGTCCGTCGGACGACACGGGCATTGTCATGGCGTTCCGTCGTCAGGCCAACCCCGACGCCGACTACACGGTTCGTCTGGGCGGTTTATGCCCCGAGGCATCCTATACGCTTACCGATAAGGATACGGGCACCGAAACCGTGCGCTCAGGCCGCGAACTGGCCGAGGGCTATACGCTCCATCTCGACCAGCCGAAAAGCTCGCTGCTTATCCTTTACCACAAAAATTAACCCGACAAACGGAGACACGATATATGTTACGCAAAACCATCCTTCATCTGCTGGGCGCAGCACTCCTCGCAACCGCCGTGCTGCCCGCCACCGCCCAGTCACGCATGAAAGTTCCCGCCAAGGGTACCTCGTGCAACGCATGGGCCAGCAAAGCCTTCGCCAAAGGCAAGGTACCGCCCTTCTCGTTCGTCTACAGCGGCGTGCCATCAGCCGACTTCATCGCCAGGTGGGACTATCAGGCGGAGGAGCTGCCTGCCACCGGTAAGAACGTTGCCGAAACGCGCTACACCTACACAGACCCCGCCACGGGCTTGCAGGTCGAATGCCACGTGAAGACCTTCAGCGACTTTAATGCTATGGAGTGGGTGCTGCGCTTCCGCAACACTTCGAAAGAGAACACCCCCCAAATCGAACAGGTGAAGGTCGTCGACCTCACATCGGACTACGCCGCCAAGGGCGACGTCATACTCCACTACGCCAGTGGCAGCGACGCCGGACGCGACGATTTTCACGCCCGCGTGCGTAAACTCGCGCCGGGAGAAAACCACTACATGCACCCCACGGGCGGCCGCTCGTCGCAGGTGGGCTTCCCGTTCTTCAACGTCCAGTCACCTACAGGCGGCATGATCGTGGCCATAGGCTGGACCGGCACCTGGTATGCCGACATCGCCTGCCCTGCAGCGGGTTCGTCGCATGTAGCCACGGGCATGAAGAACCTATCCACCTACCTGCTGCCCGACGAGGAGATACGCACTCCGTCGACGGCCATGCTCCTGTGGCAGGGCGGCGACTTCATGACGGGGCAGAACACTTTCCGCCGCTTCATGCTGGCGCATCACCACCCTCACATCGACGGCAAGCCTGCGCAATATCCTATTTCGTCGAGTTTCAACTACGGCGACCCCCACCCCTGCAATGAATACACCTGCCTGACGGCCGACTACGCCATCGCACTCATCCGCCGCTACGAGCAGTTCGGGCTGCTGCCTGAGGTCTTCTGGCTTGACGCCGGCTGGTACCGTCAGGCCGACGACTGGCGCAAGGGCTACAACTGGGCCAACACCGTGGGCAACTGGTCCGTGGAGAAAACACGTTTTCCTGAAGGTCTGGCCCCCATCGGCGACGAAGCCCACCGCGTGGGCTGCAAGTTCATGGTGTGGTTCGAACCCGAGCGGGCCGTCAAGGGTACCGACTGGGCCATAGCACACCCCGAATACATGCTCGATGCCAGTGGCAAGGCCGTACAACCCGACTGGATCAAGTACCACGATCAGGACTCCTACCTCTTCAACATGGGCGATCCGGAGGCACTCGACTGGCTCTGCAAAGAGGTGGCGCAGCTCATCCGCGATAACCACATCGACTACTACCGTCAGGACTACAACATCGAACCCGAAGGATTCTGGAGCGCCCACGACCGTGAAGGCCGCGTGGGCATCTGCGAAATCCGCTACATCGAAGGGCTCTATAAATTCTGGGATTATCTGCGGGCCGAGTTCCCGGGACTATTGATCGACAACTGTGCCGGCGGCGGTCGCCGTATCGACTTAGAGACCAGCTCACGCGCCGCACCGCTGTGGCGCACCGACTACAACTACGGCGAACCGATCGGCTACCAGTGCCACACCTACGGACTGAACATGTGGCTGCCCGTGCATGGCACCGGTACGCACCAGCCCGACCCCTTCACTTTCCGGTCGAGCCTGAGCGCCGCCGTGATCTTCAACTGGAAAATATCCGACGCCAGCACCTCGATCTTCGAGATGCAGCGCTGCATCGAAGAGTTCAAAGCCGTGCGGCCCTACTTCTACGAGGATTTCTACCCCATGACGGGTGAGGGCGAGACAAGCCTCACGGGCGACAATATCTGGCTGGCCTATCAGCTGCTGCGCCCCTCGGATCAGACCGGTTATGTCGTGGCATTCCGCCGCGACCTGGCGCCCGAAGCGACCTGCGAAGTACGTTTCCGGGGCCTGGAGCCCGAGGCGACCTATATCGTTGAGGTGACTGATACGAAAGAGTGCGCCGAACTCTCGGGACGCGAACTGATGCAGGGCTACACGCTCTGCGCTGAACCACGCACCTCGCGTCTTGTCCGCTACTGCAAAAAATAAACGCCATGCTCCGACGAATCGTTTTCTTCGCCCTTGTCGCGCTGCTCAGCGCCTCATGCAACGAGCAGAAACCAGGTTTCACGCTCTGGCAGCTGCCGCCGCAGGGGCCTTCGCAGATGAATTCCTACGTGATCCGCACCAATGCGGGCCGTATAGTGATGATCGACGGAGGCACGGCCGACGACGCCCCCTACCTGCGCGGTTTTCTGGGTGCTTTGGGCAACGAAGTCGCGGCGTGGATCATCACCCACCCCCACGCCGACCATATGGGGGCGCTGACCGAAATCCTGAAAAATCCCGGCGACATCCGCATCGGCATGATCTATCATTCGCCCATGACCGAGGAGCAACTGGCCACGGATGCCCGCCGCCACGCTTTGGCGCGGACATTCTACGAAGCACTCGAAGCCTCCGACACACCCCGAACGGAGCTGACCGAACCGGGGCTGGAGCTCGCCGTGGACGGGCTGCACCTGAAGGTGCTTCAGGTCAATGACCGCAGTACGACCGTCAATGCCTACAACAACGCCAGTATCGTACTGCGGCTGTGGGACGGGCGCAAAAGCCTGTTGATGCTCGGCGACACGGGCGAGGAGAGCGGCGACCGGCTTCTGGCCACCGTACCTGAAGACGAGCTAAGCTGCGACTATATCCAGATGGCCCACCACGGCCAGATGGGGGTGAAAGACGACTTCTACCGCACCGTCGATTTCCGCGCCTGCCTGTGGCCCACGCCGCTCTGGGTGTGGAACAACGACGTCGGGGAGGGATACGACACCGCCTGGATGAAGACCCCCCACACCCGGGCGTTAATGGACGAACTCGGCATCGAAGAGCACTATTGCGCCTGGCAGGGACTCGTCAAAATCGAGTAGACGAAAACAACCAACAAAAAACCGATAACGATGAAAAGAAATTTGAGATTTGTTCTCCTGTTCTGCCTGGGCTCTGTTCTGAGCGCGGCAGCCTGCTCCGATTCGGAGACGAGCGATCCCGGTCACACGGGTGGTCCGGTCGAAAGCCTGATTCTCTCGCCCGACCGCTTGTCGCTGTTTGTGGGACAAAGCGCCACGCTGACGCTCCGGGTATTGCCTGAGGGCGCCGAAGCCAGCCGCCTGCGCTGGACGAGCAGCGATCCCACCGTTGCCAACATCGATCCCGTATCGCTTACCGTCGATGCTTACAAAGCAGGTACAACCACCATCGGCGTGGCCTATAGCCCCGAAATCCGCACCTCCTGCGAAGTGACCGTAACGGATGCTCCTCTTG
>CAJUIE010000093.1 GCA_910586375.1 uncultured Alistipes sp.
CGGGGTTCACGCGGGAGCTGCCAAAGTTCAGGTATGCCCCGCCGTCGTTTGACGCTGCGTCAGGCGAACTGCTCCAGGCGTAACCGTACGTGCCCACACTGCCCAGGCCGCCGGAATCGCTGGCGCGGAAACCTGAAGCGGGGTATGACAAAAAACACCGGGCCTCGAAAAAACCGGGGCCCGGAGCGCGTAAAAACGGCAAAAATCACACTTATATAATGCTGCGCCTGATGCTTTCGACAATGTAGCGCACGTCGTCGTCCGTCACATAGGGACCGCTGGGCAGACACATGCCTTGTTTGAAGAGCGCCTCGCTCACGCCGTTGACATAGGCCGGATTCTGCTTGTAAACCGGTTGCAGGTGCATGGGTTTCCACAGGGGCCGCGACTCGATTCCGCAGGCGTCGAGTGCCATGCGCAGTGCTTCGACGTTGCGGTTGGGCTCACAATCGGTGTGGGGAGAGGCTGCCTGGTGCGTTACGCCCGCAGCGCCGCCCACGGCCCCCTGAACGGTCACTTCGTAGGCGTGTTCCTCGCCCCGGACATGCAGCGCCGGGTCGAGCAGAATCGTACAGAGCCAGTAGTTGCTGTCGTAGCGGGGTTCCGGATTTTCGTGCAGCGTAATCCCCTCAATGTTGTTTAACAACTCCTTGTAGAGGCCACAGACGTGCTTGTGATGGGCAATGTGGGTATCGGCCACGGTCATCTGGCCACGGCCTATGCCGGCGCAGATGTTCGACATGCGGTAGTTGTAGCCGATGCGCTCGTGCTGGTAGTAGGGGTAGGCTTCGCGGGCTTGCGTGGCGTAGAACATGATCTCGCGCTTAGCCTCGGCATCGGGGCAGATCAGAGCACCGCCACCCGAAGTGGTAATCATCTTGTTCCCGTTGAACGAGAGGACACCATAGCGGCCGAACGTGCCGCAGACCTGGCCATCATAGCGGCTGCCGAAACCTTCGGCCGCATCTTCGATCACCGGAATATCGTACTTTTCCGCTATGGCCATGATGCGGTCGATGCGGGCCGGCATGCCATAGAGGTAGACCGGAACGATAGCTTTGGGCTTGCGGCCCGTGCGGGCTATGCGGTCTCGGATAGCCTCTTCGAGCAGGTCGGGATCGATGTTCCAGCTCTCGGACTCGGAATCAACGAAGACGGGTGTCGCCCCGAGGTAGGTCACCGGGTGCGACGAGGCGCAGAACGTGAAGCTCTGGACGATCACCTCGTCGCCGGGGCCTACGCCGCAGGCCAGCAGTGCCAGATGCACGGCAGCCGTGCCCGACGAGAGGGCTACGACCTCCTTGTCCTGACCGACGAATTGTTTCAAATCCTCTTCGAAGGCGTTGACATTGGGCCCCAGCGGCACCACCCAGTTGGTGTCGAAGGCCTCCTGAATGAATTTCTGCTCCTCGCCGGACATGTGCGCCAGACAGAGGTAGATGCGTTTGTCCATATCGTTTCTTGTTTATGCTCTGTAAAGTGGGAAAAAATGCGATTCGCGGTCGAAGGCGGCATCCTGCTCGCAGCGGGCCGCGACTAAAGCGTCGTATTTTGCGGGGTCGAAGATGATTTTACCCGTACAGAAACGGTTCGCGCCCGTGCGGTTGAAGCCCTCCTTGAATTTGTAGAGGTCATCTTCGGCGGCACCGACACCGCCCCCTAAGTGGAAGCGTTCGTAGCCCTCTCCGGCAGCCCACAGGGCCACTTCATAGAGCAGCAGGTTGGTCGGCGCCAAATGGCGATATTCGGTCAGCGAGCCCGACAGATGATAGTGTACCCACTTTCCGGCGAAGAGGATGATCGACATGGCGATGATCTGCCCTTCGTATTCGGCGTAGAAAATCCTGTAGTGGTCGTTCAGGTCGCGGTCGATCGACTCGTAGAACTCTCGGCCGAAATAGTAGTAGGGGGTTGCGTGGTCGCGGTCCATCGTGGCGTTGTAGACCTCCATGAAGCGCTCGAAGAGCGGCATTCCCTTTCCCCATCCGATGGTCACGCCGTTTTTCTGAGCCTTGCGTATCTTGTTGCGGTTCTGGCGCGAGAGGTTTTGGGCGATAGTCTCCGCGTCCTGAAGCCCCATGTCGATGGTCGGGCCCAGGTCAGTAATCGGGAAAATCGACCTGACAGCATCGGCATTACACGAGAGCGGGTGGTAGCGGAAGAAGGCCGAGACGACCTTTTCGCGCTTCATAGCTTCGAAAAAGGCCTCTTTGAAGCGTTCCATGTTCTCTTCGGTGCGGTCGCCGTCGAAGATGAACCCGCCGTAGCCGTAGGGCGTGATGATGTCGGTATAGCCCGGTGCGTCCTCTATCGGACGGCTGAAAACGCTGCACACGGCCCGCAGGCCTTCGCTTTCGTAGTAGAGCAGCAGGGGCGTACCGTCGCCGTGCAGTTCGAATGCGCGGATGTAGCCGCTCAGATAGTATACGTCGTAGTCGGGAAATGTTTTTACGATTCGGTCCCAACGGCCGTCTTCTCCTGCATGGATTATTTCAAACATGATCGGATTTTGTTGGTTAGGTTTTCCATATCGTGGGGTCCATACCTGCCGTCGCAGTGTATGGAGAGCAGATTTCTGTCGTATTGTTCCGGCACCTCCCACAGCAGGGCGGGGTAGATGCTTTCGGCAACCAGCCGGGCTTTGAGTTTCTGTCCGCGGATCACCAGCGAGAAAGGGATGCACGCCTGCGTCTCGGGCCGGAGTATCTCCACCTGCCCGGCCAGAGCGTTGCTGAGCTGCTGCCAGTTGCGCCGCTTGCGTTCGTTCCAGGCGCCGACATCCAACGTCGACAACATCTTTTCGTCCTCCGGATCGAGCGCCGAGAGGGGCAGTAAGTCCAGCTCCTCCTCCGTGGCGATGTAGAGGCCGCGAAACTGCTCCTTGTCAACCTCCCGGCCTGCCAGATAGTCGCTCTTGAGCCGCATGGCGCGGAGACGCCGTTCGGCGAGGCTCCGGTTTTCAGTCGTTTGCGGTGGCGGCGCGGGCAGCTCGTGGCCTTGCGGCGACCACAGCACACCCCCTTCCGAGAGCGGGAGGGTCTTGCGCAGCGAGGCGAAGCACCAGTCGGCATTGCTTCCTTCGACCCACGGGCCGGAGAGCGCGTGCGAATGATCTTCGATCACCTCCACAGGCAGCGCCGCATTATCGCGGCAGTCGCGCAGGCCGAAGAAGTTCATGCGCAGCAACACATCGCCCGCCCTGAAGGGCAGCTTCGCCACCGCCGCCGTGTCGTCGGCCTCGGGTCCGTCGTCGTAGAACGCCACAGCAATTCCCGTCCCGGCAATCGTGCGGACTATTTCGTAGCAGAAGTAGCCCGGAATCCATATCCGAAGCCAGCCCCGGTGGCGGATCAGGTCGCAGATCGCCTGCCGCCCGTCGGCATAGAACCCCCCGGCCCGCCACGGCTCCGGTGCTTTTCCGCGGAGCTGGGGCATATCGTCGCACAGGTGAAAGTCCGAACCGAATTCTTTCATCGGTGCGCCTCGCAATAGGCCCGGTAGGCCTCTTCGAAATCCTCGCGCAGCACAGCCATCAGCAGCTGGTTGTGCCACTTTCCGCCCTTGTAGAGCGAGCGGCGCATCAGCCCCTCGACCTTGTAGCCGCACTTTTCGAGCATCTTCCGCGAGCCTGCATTATCCTCCTTGACCAGTGCAAAAACACGCTCCAGCCCTCGTTCCTCGAATACGAATTTGAGCATGAGCATCCGGGCTTCCGTAGCGTAGCCTTTGCTCCACTCGGCCTTGTCACCGATCAACACAGGCACGTGGGCCGAGCGGTTGATCCAGTCGATCTCCTGCAACATCGTGTTGCCGATGTATTTGTCGTTCTCTTTCAGGCAGATAGCCAGCACGAGCTTGTCGTTGTTGAAGATCGCGTCGTGCACCCACTCTTTCTCGCGCTCGGCCGACACGAAGTAGCGCGGACCGCCGACCATGCCGGCGATCTCCTCGTCGTTGCGCCATGCCACGGAGGTCTTGTAGTCGTCGGGCTCCAGTGCCCGCAGGTATACTCTGAAATTCATTCTATTACTCCTTTCTTTCTTAGTTCGTTCAATTTATCCATAAAACCTATGTCGTCGATTTGTTGCATGTCGTCGGCCCCGAGCCCCACGTCTTTGGTGCGGAAGAGTATCTCGCGGATCGTCAGCACGACGATCTTGCAGTCGACCGCGAAACTCAGGTGGTCGACGTACCACACGTCGCAGGCAAATTTCTTGCTCAGCTTGCAGTGGTTGCGTCCGTTGACCTGGGCCCAGCCCGTGATGCCCGGCCTCACTTCGTGGCGGCGCATCTGCTCGGGGGTGTATACCAACAGGTTATGGGCCTTCAGCGGTCGGGGGCCGATGAGCGACATGTCGCCCTTGAGGACGTTGACCAGCTGGGGGATTTCATCGAGCGAGGCAGCCCTCACGATGCGGCCCACGCGGGTGATGCGCTGCGAATCGGGCAGCAGGTGCCCGTCAGCATCCCGCCGGTCGTTCATGGTCTTGAACTTGACGATTCGGAACAGACGGGCATTTTTGCCGGGTCGCTCCTGGATGAAAAAGATCTGGCCCCGGTTGGCAATGGCCAGTGCTGCGGCCACGATCAGCAACAGCGGTGCGAGCAGCACAAGTCCGCAAAACGCCGCCAGAAAGTCGATTGTTCGCTTCAGAAAAAGTTTGTACATGCCGCTTGCGGTTTAGTGTCCGAGTTCGGCAATCTGGGCCAGCACCGTATCGCAGGCCTTTCCGACCGTCAGATTTTTGATGAAGTAGTCGTAGCCGTTGCGGCCCATGCGGTCGCACAGCTCCCGGTCGCGGTAGTAGGTCTCGAAATTCTCGGAGAGTCCTTGTTTGTCGCCGCCGAGGCTCCATAGCCCCGCGTCGGCCTCTTCGAGCATCCGCGGGTAGTCCGTGTGTGGGTCTATAACGGCCAGCACCGGAAGCGAGAGGTTGAAGTAGGAGACGGTTTTCGACGGAATGGTCGGCACCGTGAATCGTTCGTCGATGGTTATAAGCCCCACGTCGGCACTTCGGGCGAACTTCAGGTATTCGTCGCGGGGGAGCGTGTCGAAGAAAAGCACGTTTTCGAGTTTCTGCTCCTCGACCAGTGTCTGGAGGTGCTTTTTCTTGACCCCCTGCCCAATCACCACGATACGCACGTCGTCATAGCGGGCGCAGTAGGTGGCCAGGTCCACGATGTTCTCCACCTTCTGGGCATAGCCTATTGTTCCGCCGAAGAGAATGACGAACTTTCCGGCCAGTCCATACGCTTTTTTCAGCTCTTCGTTAGCGCGGGGCGCGTCGAAGTGCACCTCTTTCTGCCAGTTGGGCAGCAGCACGAGTTTTTGGGCTTCAACTTCGGGGTTATGGCGAAGGATGTAGTCCACATTTCCCGGCGACATGCAGCCTATGAGGTCCGCCAGTCGGTAGGTTTTCTTCTCCAGCCGCCGCAGATAGTTGTACATCAGGCGACCTTTCATCAGTCCCAGGTCGACAGCCTCCTGCGGGTGTATATCCCGGAGTATCAGGTAGAATTTTGCTCCCGAGCGGTGCATGACGTGTTCCACGAAGTTTACCAGCGTGATAGGGGGCGTGGGCATGAAAACCACGTCGAACTGCGTGTCTCCGTAAAAGCGGTCGTAAGCCCTTTTGAATTGCCAGGGCAGGGCGGCATGAGCAAATCCCTTGCGGAAGATGTTTTTTACGCCACGCTGACGAAAAGTCTTTACAGCCAGCAGTTTGCATCCGAATGCTTCGCGCATTTCGGTACGTCCGGCATCGGACAGCGCCCCGATAATATGGACTTCGTGGCCGCGGCGGGCGAGCTCCTGGGCCAGGTCCAGGTAGAGGTTCGAACTGCCCGCAGCGGCAGGCATGTTCATGATCGGAAAAAGAATCTTCATATATTTATGGAAGCAATTATTTCGTCGTCAGTAATCGGTCGTACAAGTCGATGTATTTGGCCCATTGTCTGTTTTTGTCGTAGTATTGCAGCGCCCGGTTCCGGCAGGCCTCAGCGTAGAAGGCCCGGCCCCGGGTCGTTATTTCCCGCACTGCTGCAGCTATGGCTGCCGGATCGTCAGGCGGCACCACGATTCCTGTTTGGGGAGTGATCAGCTCAGGACTGGCCGTTGCGTCGAGCACGATGCCGGGCGTTCCGCAAGCGAATCCTTCAGCTGTGGTCAGGCCGAAGCTCTCTTCGCGCGAGAGGTTCAGTACGATGTCAGCTGCCGCATAGAGCCGGGCGAGCTCCTCTGCATTGTTCGTGCGGGCAATCCCCCTGATTCCGGGGGGCAGCTCCGCGATCTGCTGCGGGGTCAGGCCGATAAGCAGGATGTCAAACTCTTCCGGCAGCTGCTGCCGCAGTGCGGCGTAATCGTTCAGCCCTTTTCGGGCGCTCCATGCGGTTGCGGCAGCAACAAGCAGATAGCGGCCGCCGAGTCCATAGCGCGCCCGGGTCGCGTTCCGCAGCTCCTCCTGTGGCCGGAAGAGGGTAGTATTCACGCCGTTACAGATGACCTCGACCGGATAGCCTCCCAGAAAAGAGCCCCGGACGATTCCGGCCAGCCATTGCGACACGGCCACCACCGTCAGGTTGTGTGGCGC
>CAJUIE010000094.1 GCA_910586375.1 uncultured Alistipes sp.
CATTTGAGCTCCGAGCCGATGCCGGCCGATGCCACTGTGAGCGAAAAATCCTCCTCTTCGCGGTCGAGCTCGGCTTCGAGGGCGCGGTTCAGCTCGGCGCAGGCGTCGATCGAAACCGACGTGTCGCTGTCGATCAAAAGTTCTATTTCGTTGCCGGGCGAGCAGGTGCAGCCCACTACGAACATATCGGAGCCTTGCAGTTTCCGTTCGGCAGTTTCGATGATTTTCTGAATGTCTGTCATGTGAAGCGTCCCTTTGCGTAGATTATGAAATAAGGGGACTTTACGTCCCCTTATTTGGTAATAAGCCATCCGGCACTGCAAATATAAGAATAAATTTCGATATACAAATATTTATCGCGGAAAATTTACTCCTCTTTCGTCTTTGTGGTGTAGGGCTTGATGATACCGCGCTTCGAGGTGCGGATGAACTCCAGCAGCTTGTCGCGTTCGGGGCTTTGCGGCACGCTGCGTTCCACTTCGTCGCACCCGTTGAGGTAGTTCATGCCGCTCTGGAACAGGAGGCGGCAGGCGTCGTGGATTTCGCCAATGCGCTCAGGTGTGAAGCCGCGGCGCGACAGCCCGATCTTGTTGATGCCCGCAAAGCGCAGTGTGTCGTTGCGCACGATTACGTAGGGCGGCAGGTCCTGGCCCAACAAGGCCCCGCCCTGAATCATCGCGTGGTCGCCGATGTGCGTCCACTGGTGGATGGCGGCGTGGCCTCCGATGACGACCCAGTCGCCCACGTGCACCTCGCCGGCCAGCGATACGCGGTTGGCGATGACACAGTGGCTGCCTACCACGCAGTCGTGACCCACGTGCACGTAGGCCATGAGCAGGTTGCCGTTGCCGATGGAGGTTGTGCCCGTCGACTTGGTGCCGCGGCTGATTGTTACGTATTCGCGGATGTCGTTGTCGTCGCCAATCCTGCAGGTCGTCGTTTCGCCTTCGAATTTCAGGTCCTGAGGCTGACAGGAGATCGACGCCGCGGTGTGGATTTTGCAGCGTTTACCGATACGGGCACCGTTATGGATCACGGCTCCGGGACCGATCCAGCAGCCGGCGCCGATTTCAACGTCGCCGGCGATATAGGCGAAGGGTTCTACCGTGACGTCGGACCCTAACCGGGCGTCGGGGTGGACGTATGCGAGGGGGCTAATCATTTCAGTTCCGGTTTTTTACGACCTGGGCCATCAATACCGCTTCGCAGGCCAGTGTCTCGCCGACAAAGGCTTTGGCCTCGACGAGCGCCACGCCCCGGCGGATGGGTTCCAGCAGGTGGATTTCGAACTGGAGTGTATCGCCCGGCACGACCTTGCGCTTGAATTTTACGCCGTCGATCTTCATGAAGTAGGTCGAGTAATTTTCGGGGTCAGGCACGGTGTTGAGGACCATAATTCCGCTGCATTGGGCCATAGCCTCGACGATCAGCACGCCCGGCATGACGGGTTCTTCGGGGAAGTGGCCCACGAAGAAAGGTTCGTTCATCGTCACGTTCTTGATGCCGGCCACCGATGTAGCGTCGCAGTGGAAGATGCGGTCGACCAACAGGAACGGCGGACGGTGGGGCAGCATCTTACGGATGGCGTTGATGTCGTAGAGCGCCGGTTTGCGACAGTCGTAGGTGTAGCGGGGTTTTTCACCAGCCTTGCGAATCGAACGCTTGAGCTGCTTCATGAACTCCGTATTGGCGAAGTGTCCCGGACGGGTGGCCCACACGCGCCCTTTGATGCGCACGCCCAGCAATGCGAAGTCGCCCAGCAGGTCGAGGAGCTTGTGCCGTGCCAGCTCGTTGTTGCAGCGCAGCTCCAGATTATTCAGATAGCCCGGTTTGATCTCAATGCCGGGTTTGTCGAAGAGTTTTTGCAGGTTAGCCTGCTCCTCTTCCGGCACGGGATTCTCAACCACGACGATGGCGTTGTCCATGTCGCCGCCCTTGATGAGGTTGGCCTTAATGAGCGGTTCGATTTCGTGAAGGAAGACGAACGTGCGACACGGAGCGATTTTGCCGGCATAGTCGTCGCCCGGGTTGAAGGTGGCATACTGATTGCCGATGACCTTGGAGTTGTAGTCTACATGCAGCGAGACGGAAAATTCGTCGTCGGGGTAGAGGATGATCGCCACACCCTTTTCGGGGATTGTGTAGACCATCTTTTCGGTCACGTGGTAGAACTTGCGCTCAGCCTCCTGGTCGACGATGCCCGCCTCGACGATTGCGGCGGCATATTCGCGGGCCGAGCCATCCATGATGGGTGTTTCGGCTGCATTGATGTCGATCAGGGCGTTGTCCACGCCTAAGGTCCAGAGTGCCGACATGATATGCTCGATGGTTGCCACACGGTGGCCTCCGACCTCGATGGTCGTGCCGCGCGAGGTGTCAACTACGTTGTCGCAGAGTGCGGGGATGAGGGGTTGCCCTTCAATATCGGTGCGGCGGAAAACGATGCCCGTGTCGGCATCGGCCGGATTGACCGTCATGGTCACTTCGACGCCCGTATGCAGGCCCTTTCCGGAGAATGAAACGGGAGCTTTGAGCGTTTGCTGTTTGGTTGACATAAGGTTTCCTTATTTTATTTGCGTCCAAAGATAGTAAAAATCGCCGAAAAAACCTATTTTTGCCCAAAATTCCGACTGATCAGTCATGACGGATAACCTTTCAGACAAACCCTCCGGAGTTAGGCCGGAGTCCGATCCGGAGCTTCGGCGCAGTCTCGTCGCTGCTTCGGGCGATGCGTCCGGTCGCCGGCCTGTGCGGCGCCGACGTCTCGATCTGCCGTTCGACAACCGGCGGGAGGATGCCGGTACGTGGGCCTACGACCACCGTATAGGGTTGTGTGTCACGCTGATCGCCTATTTGGTGCTGATGATCGTCTTTGTGTCGTCGAAAATCGTCGTGGGGCGCCGTGCTTCGACGCAGGGGATGTATATCGACCTGCAGACCCTCGCCGAACTGGAGCGCGAGCGCGACCGGCTGGAGGAGCAGACCCGGCAGCGGCAGATGCAGGATCCCATCGACTGGCGGAGTATTCGCAATGCTGCCTCCAACGAAAATGCGCTCAACGAAGCCCTGGAGGACGACAGGGGGACCAATGCTGCGGAGCTTAACGAGGCTGCCGCCGAGGCTGCGGATCGGATGCGGGCCAATCGTGAGGCCTATGAACAAGGTTTGGCTGAGGAGCAGGCGATTCTCGGTCGCAAGGGGGCCGAGGAGGGCTCCGAGCGTCAGGACCGCAAGATCAAGGGAAGGGTTACGGTGTCATTTTCGTTGACGAATCCCGTGCGGACGTCGCGTCATTTAGTTGTCCCGGCTTATTTATGCGAGGGGGGCGGCGAGGTCGTGGTCGACGTGACGGTCGATCGGGCCGGTAAAGTGGTTGCCGCGCGTGTTGCTGCGGGGGGCGATGACTGTATGCGCTCTACGGCCTTGCGGGCGGCGAGGGCGTCGAGATTCAACATCGACCAGACTGCCCCGGCTCGGCAGCAGGGAACTGTTACCTATATCTTCATTCCGCAGTAGCTGCGACTGCCGGGTGCGATTGTTGCCACTGAAAGGCTTTGTGCCGCATCTTGTCGCGAGTTGCAGTCAGCGGGGACGAGCACAAAGTGCGAGCCTCCGCATCCGGGGGCTGCGGCTCGCCCGGCTGCGCCGGAGTTTGACGCAAAATGACCTTTAGGTCAGCGGACCGTAGCCTCCCCCTGCGGAGGCCCGCAACTTTCAGCCGCGTTCCCCGCAGGCTGCGTGCCCGAATGGATAAGGCCGTCTGTCCCGGTCGGGGCATGAAACGACGCGTGTCATAATTCGAAAAATACGAAAAAACGATGATTGATATTACCGGTGAAAATTTTGTTCTGGTCGGTGCTATGTTGCTGTTCGTCGCGGTGGTGGCGGGCAAGGTAGCCTATCGTTTCGGAACTCCGGCTCTGTTGCTTTTCCTCGGAGTGGGCATTCTTTTCGGATTGGATTTCATCTCCTACCGATCGATGGAGATGACCCAGTTCGTGGGTATGATTGCGCTCTGCATCATCCTCTTTTCGGGAGGTATGGACACCAAATTTTCCGAAATTCGCTCTGTCATCGGCCCGGGTGTCGTGTTGGCTACGCTGGGCGTGGGCATGACGGCGTTGATTCTCGCAGGTTTCGTGTGGCTCGTGGCTCCGTGGCTGGGGCTGGAGCTGAGCTTTCCGCTGGCGCTGCTGCTCGCAGCTACTATGTCGTCAACCGATTCGGCGTCGGTCTTTTCGATCCTGCGCAGTAAGAAGCAGGGGTTGCGGCAGCACTTGCGGCCTTTGCTTGAACTGGAGAGTGGCTCGAACGACCCGATGGCCTACATGCTTACGATTCTGCTGGTGGGCGTACTCTCCCATTCGGCGGGCCGCACGGGCATCGGCATAACCGTGGTGATGTTCGTTGTGCAGATGGTCGTGGGGGCTTTGTCGGGCTATCTTGTCGGACGGTTGGCTGTCTGGACGATCAATCGCATCAACCTGGCTAATCGCTCGCTTTATGCGGTGCTGCTGCTGGCGTTTATCTTTTTTTCGTTTGCTTTCACCGAGCTTGTCAGTGGCAACGGTTATCTGGCTGTCTACCTCTCCGGATTGGTCGTCGGCAACAGACCGCTGACGCAGAAACAGCCGCTCACGGTCTTTTTTGACGGTTTTACATGGCTGATGCAGATCGTCATGTTTCTCACGCTGGGGCTTTTTGTCAACAGCGACGAGCTCATCCGCCCCGAGGTGCTGGCGTTGGGAGGCTTGATTGGCGTCTTTCTGATTTTGGTGGCGCGCCCCGTTTCGGTGCTGGCTTGTCTGGCGCCGTTTCGTAAGTTCTCGGCCAAGGCCCGGATTTATGTTTCGTGGGTCGGGCTGCGGGGTGCCGTGCCCATTCTTTTTGCTCTCTATCCGTTGCGGGCGGGTATTCCTCAGGCCGAACTGCTTTTTAACGTCGTTTTTCTTTCGACGATCATCTCGCTCGTGGTGCAGGGCACGACCGTCAGCGGCATGGCTAATCTGCTGGGACTGGCCTTCGAAGAGCGTGAATCGGCTTTCGACGTCAACATGCATGAGGATATGAAGTCGGTGCTTACCGAAGTCGAGGTTAACGAGAGTATGCTTGAAGAGGGGCGTACGCTCAGTGATATTGAGCTGCCGGAAAATACGCTGGTGATGATGGTTTGCCGCGAGGGCGAGTACTTCGTGCCGCGGGGTAAAACGGAGTTGCTGCTGGGCGATAAGCTGTTGGTTATATCGGATCGCAGCGACGAGCTCGAAATGACCTATAAGGACCTGGGAATTGACGAGGTGATGAAGCTGGGGTAGGTAAGCAGCGCGGAGCGTTGCAACTTTGCCCCCCCCTCTCTTATCCATGACGCCCCCATTGGAGGCGCCACTTTTCTTCGCCTCGGCAAAGTCCGCAAGCGGTCTCTGCTCTCGGCTTACGCAAAGTTGCACGCAGCGAACGGGGAAACCGCTCGCACGGTGGTTGTCGCTCTCGGGGTTCACGTAGGAACTGTAGAAGCCCAAGCTCGACCCGCTCGTGCTGGTGGCCGAGTAAGGCGCACTGCTCCAGGCGTAACCGCTCGTGCCCACGTTGTTCAGGCTGCCGGGGTGGCTGGTGCGGTAACCCGAAGCGGGAGATGCTGGAATTGCATCTTTTTTGCTATATTCGCCGTATGAAACAACTTGCATTCATCCTGCTGGGATTGCTGGGGGCTTCGGTGCTCCGGGCCCAGGAGGCGCTGCTGCCCACGCCTGACGCAAAAGTGTTGGGCATGGGCGGCGTAGCGATGACTACCCTGTCGGGGGCACATGCGATCTACGACAACGCTGCGATGGCCCTCTTCTCGCCCCAGCCCATACAAATTGCATCCTCCTACTACCGGCAGCCGAAGTCGGACTATTACGCCGTAACGGGCCTCTGGCGCTTCGACAACGACAATCTGGTGCAGCTCGGCTGGCGCCAGTATCTGCGCAAAACGGGCAATGACGACATGGCTGTAGATGCGGGCTATTCGCGCCGGATAAGTCGCCACTGGTCCGCAGCAATTGTGGGACGCTACCTGCACCGCAAAGGCACCGAAAGCGACAAGGCCGATGCCCTGGCGGTCGATCTGAGCGTGGCATGGACGAAGCCTCTGGAACGCATCGGACGCTACTCGACGCTGCGAGTGGGCGGCAAAGCGGGTAACCTGGGCGGCTACCTGAAGAAAGAGAACTCTACCCTGCCCATGAACATAACGGCTGGCGCAGCGCTGGACACCTACCTGAGTGATTCACACGAAGTGACGGTGGCAGCCGATGCAGGCTACTGCTTCACACCCTCTGCCGTCAAGGGATTCGAATGTTCGATAGGCGCCGAATACAACCTCATGCAGCTCGTACAACTGCGCGGAGGCTACCACTTCGGCGAGCACCGCGACTTTTGCCCCAGCTACGCATCGGTAGGTGCGGGCGTACGTTTCCTCCACCTGCGTCTCGATTTCGCCTATCTCTTTG
>CAJUIE010000095.1 GCA_910586375.1 uncultured Alistipes sp.
CTTTTCATCCAGTTCGGACTGCCTGTCAGCGGCAATGTCGGTAACATACTTCAGGTCTTCGCGCTCGGAAAGAGCCCGCAACAATCCTGCCTCGTCGATCACCTCCTTGCGGGCGGTGTTGACCAGCGTGGCACCCGCAGGCATGGACATCAGCAGCTCATAACCGATCGACCCTTTGGTCTGAGGCGTAGCAGGGATGTGCAACGACAGAAAGTCGGAAACTCTATAAAGCTCCTCAACGGAACCGACCTGCTCCACGCCGTCAGCCGCGAAAACCTCTGAATCGGAAACAAACGGGTCATAAGCCACGACCCGCATGCCGAGCGCCTTGCCCTTGCGAGCGACTAAGCGGCCGACATTGCCGTAGGCGTGGATGCCGAGGGTCTTGCCCTGAATCTCCGACCCGGTGCCGGGCGTGAAGCGGTTGCGGGCCATGAAGATCATCATGGCGATGGCCAGCTCGGCCACAGCATTGGAGTTCTGCCCGGGGGTATTCATAACGACGATACCGCGCTCGGAAGCAGCGGCCAGATCGATGTTATCATAACCTGCACCGGCGCGAACAACAATCTTGAGGTTCGGGGCCCCGGCGATCACCTCGGCGGTGACCTTGTCGCTGCGGACGATCAGCGCGTCGGCATCGGCCACGGCGGAGAGCAGCTCGGCCTTGTCGGCATATTTTTCGAGCAGCGCCAGTTCATAACCGGCCCCCGCGACTATCTCGCGAATCCCCTCAACGGCCTTACGGGCAAAGGGCTTTTCTGTGGCAACCAATATTTTCATGGTAAGTTTCAATGTGGTGGTTTCCTGTAATTCGGTTTGCTCCCACGCGACCACCTCGCCCGTGAGGGCGCTGTAGGCCGTGGGAATCTTGAACTGGTAAGCCATCGGGGACTACCGCTTGGCGTGCAGCTGCTCGAACTCCTGCATGCAGTCGACCAGCGCCTGCACGCTCTCGACGGGCAGGGCGTTGTAACACGAAGCACGGAAGCCGCCGACCAGGCGATGGCCCTTGATGCCGACCATGCCGCGGGCCTTGGCGAACTCCAGGAACTCGGGAGCCAGCTCCTCGTAACCCTCGGCCATGACGAAGCAGATGTTCATGAGCGAACGGTCCTCCATCTCCACCGTACCGCGGAACAGCGAATTGCGGTCGATTTCGTCATAGAGCAACCTGGCCTTGGCGCCGTTGCGGCGGAAAATCTCGTCGACACCGCCGATCTTCCTGAGCCACCGCAGCGTCTCCATCAAAACATAGATGGGGAAGACGGGCGGCGTGTTGAACATCGAATTGTTCTCGGCGTGGGTCTTGAACGAAACCATTGTGGGCAGGTCGCGCACGATCTTATCCAACATATCGTCGCGGATGATGGCGAACGCGACGCCCGCGGGAGCGAGGTTTTTCTGCGCACCGCCATAAATCATGGCGTACTTCGAGACGTCAACGGGCCGCGACAGGATGTCGGACGACATGTCTGCAATCAGAGGCACGGGCGAATCAATATCCTCGTGGTACTCGGTGCCGTAAATGGTGTTATTGGTCGTGATGTGGAGATAGTCGAGGTCGGACGGGATGGCGAAACCCTTGGGAATATAAGTGAAGTTGCGATCCTCGGACGAAGCGAGCACCTCGACCTCGCCATAACGCTTGGCCTCCTTGATGGCCTTTTTGGCCCAGACACCCGTATTGACATAACCGGCCTTCTTGCCGAGGAAGTTGGCGGGTATTTCGTAAAAATAGGTACTGGCGCCGCCACCTAAGTAGATGATCTTATAATTGTCGGGGATGGAGAGCAACTCGCGGAAAAGCCGGTCGGCCTCGGCCAGCACATCGTCGAAATCCTTCGTGCGATGCGAAATGGAGAGAATCGAAAGTCCCGAGCCGTTGAAATCCCGGACGGCCTGCGCAGCCCGATCGATCACCTCGTCGGGCAAGATAGAAGGTCCCGCGTTGAAATTGTGCTTTTTCATCATATAATTGTAAGATTTAATGACCTGATTCCCGCATTGTTAGTTTACTAACACAAAGATAGGCAAGATTTTCGGAAAAACAATCTCTGAAGCGATTATTTTTGCAAATACGCGGCCCAGGGGGCGGATAGGGGGGGGCAACTTTTTTATTCGGGCCGGAAACGGCGGGAGCTTCGCAGGTAAACGCGGCACGAAGAAAAGATGTCGGGACAAATGTTGCATATAGTTCCCAAAATTTATTACTTTTGCCACACAAAAACCGACCGGGCACGACTTCTGACAACAAATAAGCGGTCCGGCCCAAAATTAGCGTCTCTTCTCTCCATGACAAAATCAATGACGGGCTTCGGAAAAGGCGAAGCCACGGTGGGAACCAAGAAAATCACGGTCGAAATCCGTTCGCTCAACTCCAAGCAGCTCGACCTCAATCTGCGGCTGCCGGCGATCTACCGCCAGTCGGAATACGAACTGCGCACGCTGGTGGGCCGCTGTCTGGTCCGCGGAAAAGTGGACGTCTTCGTGACGGTGGAGAACCGCCAGGTGGAGACCCCGGCCCGGATCGACCGCGAACTTTTCCGCGAATATCTGCGTCAGGCGGGCGATGCGATGGCCCATGCGGGCATCGGGGCCAACTACGAAGCGCTGGTGCCGGCCATTCTGCGCATGCCCGAGGTGGTGGCAACCGAAGCGGAAACCATCTCCGATGAAGAGCATGCCGCCCTGCTGGCCGCGACGGAAGCCGCAGCGGCCCGGCTCGACGCTTTCCGCGTGCAGGAGGGAGCGATTCTCATAGCCGACCTGCTGCGCCGCGTGGACCTGATCGAACAATACAAGAACGAAATCGAACCCTACGAAAAAGCCCGCACAGAGACGATCCGCAACCGCATTCTGGACAACCTCTCGAAGCTGCCCGTCGAAGTCGACCGCAACCGCCTGGAACAGGAGATGATCTTCTACATCGAAAAGCTCGACATCACCGAAGAAAAGGTACGCCTGACCAACCACTGCAACTATTTCCGCGAAGTGGCGGCCCGGGAAGAGGGCGCCGGCCGTAAGCTGGGATTCATCGCCCAGGAGATGGGACGCGAAATCAATACGACGGGCTCGAAAGCCAACGAAACGAATATCCAGATTCTGGTCGTCAAGATGAAGGATGAACTGGAGAAAATCAAGGAGCAAGTGCTGAATATTTTATAAGAAAGCAACAAAGTGATAGGTTTAAAGCGAGGCGTAGCCGGCGGAGCAAGCAACAGAATTGCGAGCCTCCGCAGGGTGGGGCTACGACTCGCCTGCCTAAAGGCAGAATAGATTCTTCGCTGTCGCTCAGAATGACAGGAGAGGGGCTTCGGCCCGCCTTTAACCTTTAACCTCGAATCAAAGTGGGCAAAATCATCATATTCTCGGCACCGAGCGGCTCGGGCAAGACAACCATCGTGCGGCAGCTGCTGGAGCGTTACCCGCAGCTGGAGTTTTCAATTTCGGCAACAAGCCGCGCACCCCGAGGTGCGGAGCGCGATGGCGTGGACTACTACTTCTTCACGCCGGAGGAGTTCAGGCAGGCCGTAGCCGATGACCGCTTCGTAGAGTGGGAAGAGGTCTACAAAGGTACCTGCTACGGCACGCTGCGCAGCGAAATGGAGCGCATCTGGCAGAAAGGACACGTCATCGCTTTCGACGTCGACGTCATGGGCGGAATCAACCTTAAACGACTCTTCGGCGACAACGCCTGCTCGGTCTTCGTCATGCCCCCCTCGGTCGAAGAGCTGCGACGACGGCTCCAAGGCCGCGGTACCGATGCTCCCGAAGCAATCGACCGACGCATAGCCAAAGCCGAATTCGAGCTGACCAAAGCCCCGGAGTTTGACCATGTGGTGGTCAATGACCGTCTCGAAGATGCTGTAGCCGCGGCATGCCGCATTCTCGATGATCTCCTTGCCCGCTGACTCCCGCCACCCATGAAACGAATGATGCTCTACTTCGGGTCGTTCGATCCTGTGCACAACGGCCATATCGCACTGGCCGAATATGTCGTGGAGCACGACCTGGCTGACGAAGTGGTGCTCATCGTCTCGCCCCAAAGCCCCTACAAGCAGGGAGCGCTGCCAGCTTCGGAGGTCGAACGCTTCGAAATGACCGAAATAGCCTGCGCAGCGTCGAAATACCCCGGACGGATCAAACCCTCGGCCATCGAATTTCTGCTGCCCCGACCGTCGTACACCATCGACACGCTGCATCACTTAGAGGAGATATGCGGCAATGAAATGGAGTTCTCGATCCTCATGGGCGGCGACCAGATCGCGGCGCTCGACGGCTGGAAAGAGTACGAAAAAGTGCTCGATTATCCGATCTACGTCTACCCGCGCCGCGGCGAAAGGGCAGAGCGTTACCTCGACCGTATCACGCTCTTAACGGATGCTCCTTTACAGGATTTCTCATCGACCCAGGTACGTGCAGCCATCGAACGGGGCGATGACACCTCGCAGATGCTGGCGCCGGGCGTGGCCGAATACATCCGCAGCAAAGGGCTGTGGAGCCCTGCCCATCGCATGACGGCTCTCAACGGCGCATTGTCCTCCAATCCGGAGAATACTGCGTTGCTGCTCGAACGCGGAAAGCGGCACTACCGGATGAACGAATGGGGCGCAGCCCTGAACGACTTCAACGCTATCCTACGGCTCGATCCGGAAAACGAGGAGGCCCGGCAATACACGGAAATGATCCAGGAAATACTGACATTCAGATACAAAGACATCTACAACCCATGACCCCGAAACTGAAAATAGCGCTTCTGGCCGGCGGCGATTCATCGGAGCGGGAAATCGCCCTCCAGAGTGCAGCCCAGATCGCAGCGGCGCTCGACCCTGCCAAATACGACATCACACCGATCGACCTCCACGGCCGCGACTGGCACTACACGGCGCCCGATGGCCGCGAGTGGCAGGTGGACAAGAACGACTTCTCGCTGACGATCGATGGCGTGCGCACGGAGTTCGACTACGCACTGATCATCATCCACGGCACACCGGGCGAAGACGGCCGTCTGCAAGGCTATCTGGACATGATGGGCATCCCGTACTCGTCGTGCTCGATGACCTCCTCTGTCATCACCTTCGACAAGATAACGACCAAACGCACGCTGGCAGGCCGCGGCATCAACCTGGCCCGCGAACGCTTCCTGCGCCGCGGCGAAGCATGGGACGCAACGTCGATCGTGGGCGAACTGGGGCTGCCGCTCTTCGTGAAACCCAACGCCAGCGGCTCGTCGTTCGGAGTGACGAAGGTCCGCACGGCCGACGAACTGCCCGCAGCCGTCGAAAAAGCGTTCTCCGAGAGCGACGAGGTACTGATCGAAGAATATGTCGCAGGCCGCGAAATGGGGTGCGGCGTGATGATCGTCGGCGGCAAGGAGTATCTTTTTCCCATTACGGAGATCGTTTCGAAGAAAGAATTCTTCGACTACGAAGCCAAATACACCACCGGATTCTCCGACGAAATCACCCCGGCAGACATCGCCCCCGAGGTGAAGACCGAACTCAACCGCATGACGCTGGAAGCCTACCGCACGTGCCGCTGCCGTGGCGTCGTGCGCGTCGATTTCATCGTGACGCCCGACGGCAGGCCCTATTTCATCGAACTGAACTCCATACCGGGCATGAGCCCCGGAAGCATCGTCCCCAAGCAGGTGAAGGCGATGGGAATGACCATGGGCCAGCTCTACGACATCATCATCGCCGACACATGTACGCACAAATGATCGAGATCGACGACAAAATCGTGAGCGCCGACCTGCTGCGCGAGTGTTTCGCCTGCGACCTGGGGCAATGCAAAGGTATTTGCTGTGTGGAAGGAAATGCGGGGGCACCCCTCGACATCGAAGAGGTGGACGTTCTGGAGGCGGAGTATCCCAACTACCGGCCCTACATGACCGCGGCGGGCATCGCGGCGGTCGAACGCCAAGGGTTCATGGTGGTGGACGAAGAGGGCGACTACACGACACCGCTCGTCGACGATGCCCAGTGCGCCTATGCCTACGAAGAGAACGGCGTGACCCTCTGCGCTATCGAAAAGGCGTGGGCAGAGGGCCGCACCGAATTCCGCAAACCCATATCGTGCCATCTCTATCCGATTCGTCTGGTGCGCTTCTCCAACGGCGGGGTAGGGCTCAACTACCACCGCTGGTCGGTCTGCGCATCGGCCCGCGAGTGCGGCAAAAAACGGGGAGTTCCGGTCTACAAAGCCCTGAAAGAACCCATCATCCGCCGCTTCGGCGAAGAGTTCTACCGCGCCCTTGAGGCTGCTGAAGAGCTGCTGAAAAATTGACGTTTGCGGGCCGAAGCCAGCGGAGGCGATGCGGTGGTGAGGCAAATCCCGGCCCTTTGGCCGGGCGAGCCGCAGCTCCCGGATGCGGAGGCTCGCCCCACTGAGTGGGGTTTTATGGGGAAACAGAACCTCACCCCGCTAATCCCGGTTTTACGTCGCCGGAGTTTGCGC
>CAJUIE010000096.1 GCA_910586375.1 uncultured Alistipes sp.
CCGGAGCCCCAGCAAAAACCCACTCTTAGTGGGGCGAGCCTCCGCATCCGGGGGCGGCGGCTCGAACAGTCTCTCGACTGTTTTTTCGCGGTCCAAAGACGGCGGATTGACTGCAACGCCCAAATTGCGGGCCTCCGCGGCCGGGGGAGGGCTGCGGCTCGGACGACCTCCGGTCGAAAAGATTCTTCACTGCGTTCAGAAGGACAAAAAGGCGAAGTGAAGGATGACAAAGGGGCGGGATGTTCTGAAAGACAATAATGCAACGCTCCGCGTTGCTCTCCTCGGCGGCAAGTGGAGAGAGAGGAGGGGGGGGGAGTGCGAAGTTGCAAGAGTAACGACTGTAGCTCCCCAAAACACCTTTTTAACCTAACTACGATGAGTTTTTCCGTAACCATACTGGGCTCCTCCTCAGCCAGGCCTACACCGAGCCGGCATCCCTCGGCCCAGCTGGTAAACGTCCATGAACAACACTACCTGGTCGATGCAGGCGAGGGTGTGCAGCAGCAGATGGTCCGTGCGGGCATCAATCCACTGAAGCTGAAAGCGATATTCATTTCGCACCTGCATGGCGATCATGTATTCGGGCTCTTTCCCCTGCTCTCGACATTGGGGTTATACGGCCGGCGGACACCCCTGCCAATCTACGCCCCGGCACCGCTGGGTGAAATTCTGGAGTGTCACCGCCGCTACTTCGACACCGACCTGCCCTACGAAACGGAGTGGCACGAGGTGAGGACCACGGAACATGCGCTGTTGTGGGAAAACCGGACTTTGGAGGTGTGGAGTATTCCGCTGCGCCATCGCGTGCCGACGTCGGGTTTTCTCTTCCGTGAAAAACGACCGCCCCGCAACGTCGACAAATTCAAAATCGCCAAATATAACCTGACGATCGCCCAGATCGCTGAAGCCAAACGAGGCGAAGCAGTCGAGCTTGACACGGGCGAGGTGCTGAACAACGAGGAGCTGACCTACGAACCCTACAAGCCCCGGTCCTACGCCTATCTCTCGGACACGGCGTGGTCGCCCAAGGCAGCCGAACTATGCCGGGGCGTTGACCTGATGTACCACGAGGCGACCTACGCCACCGCAGAGCGCAAAAACGCCCGACTACGCGGCCACTCGACGACAGAAGAGGCTGCCCGGGCTGCATTGCGGGCAAGTGCCGGACGATTGGTAATCGGCCACTATTCATCGCGCTACAAGGATGAAAACGTGCTGGTCGAAGAGGCTCGCACTCTTTTCCCAAATACCTGCGCCGCCACGGAAGGGAAGACTTTTACAATCGAAAAACAAAGATGACCAAAGCAGAAATACAACTCATTCGTGCCCTGGCCGACAAACGGGGTCGTACGGAACACGGGCTCTTCGTGGCCGAAGGTGAAAAACTCATAGACGAACTGCGCGCTTCGCACATGCGTGTGCACAAGATATTCGCCCTTGAGGGACTCTTTGAGGGGCCGGAGGTGGAAATCGTCTCCCCACACGACATGGAACGTCTATCGCTGCTCAAAACCGCGAGCAACTCGCTGGCCTTGATGGAGATACCCCGCTACGACCTGACCAAAGCCCGAGTGGCCGAAGGGTTGACGCTGGCTCTCGACGACGTGCAGAATCCAGGCAACGTGGGCACGATCATCCGACTGGCCGACTGGTTCGGAATCGGCGACGTGATATGCTCGGAAGGAACGGCCGACTGCTTCAATCCCAAGGTAGTGCAGGCAACGATGGGCGCCATCCTGCGTGTACGGGTCCATTACACCGACCTGGAGAGCTACCTCGCCGAAGCAGCAGCGGGCGGACGGGCAATCTGTGGCACGTTCCTCGACGGAGAGAATATCTACGACGCGGCTCTGCCGGCATCGGCAGTAGTAGTAATGGGCAACGAGGGCCGCGGCATCCGGCCCGGGACAGCCCGCACGGTGACACGTCGGCTCTTCATCCCGCCCTACCCTGCCGACCGCCATGGCTCGGAGTCACTCAATGTGGCTATGGCTACAGGAATCGTCTGCTCGGAGTTCCGTCGGCGAAAAAAAGAGGTGGGATGAAGAGAACAATCGGCATAAATTGCTATATTTGTGGCTTGAAACAAACCATACATGTCCGAACATAAACTCAAAATAGGCATTGCGCAGGGTGATCCGAACGGCATAGGCTGGGAAGTCATAATCAAAGCACTGAGCGACGCCCGCATGACGGAGCTTTGCACTCCCGTAATTTACGGCTCGGCCAAAGCGGCGGCCTACTACCGCAGCACGCTCGAAGAGGCCGAAGGGTTCCAGCCCCAGAACGTCACCTCGGCCCACGAAGCCCGCAGCGGCAAGGTCAACATTGTCGTCTGTGGCGATGTGGAAGAGGTGACACCCGGCAAAGCGACACCTCAGACGGGCCGTGCTGCCGTGGAAGCGCTCCGCCGCGCGGTTGATGAACTGAAAACGGGAACGATCGACGCCTTAGTGACGGCTCCTTTCGACAAACAGACCGTGCAGAGCGACGACTTCCGCTACACCGGGCATACGGAGTTTATGGGGGCCGAGCTCGGGGGAGAGCCAATGATGATCCTATGCAGCGACGTGCTGCGGGTGGGGCTGGTAACCAAACATATCCCCGTCTCGGAGATCAGCCGCCACATCACCCGAGAAAAGATTGTCTCCGATCTGGAGACTTTCCGCCGGGCCCTCATCGCCGACTTCGGCATCGTGGAGCCCCGCATTGCCGTAATGGCTCTGAACCCCCACGCGGGCGACGGAGGGCTTCTGGGCCGCGAAGAGGAGGAGATCATTCGACCCGCGATTGTCGAAGCTTTCGAAAAAGGCATCCTGGCCTACGGTCCCTTTGCTGCCGACGGGCTCTTCGCCGGAGGTGGCTACGCAAAATACGACGGTATTCTGGCCATGTACCACGATCAGGGATTGGCTCCGTTCAAAAGCCTCTCGCCCGACGGTGTGAACTTCACAGCGGGCCTATCTGCGGTGCGCACATCGCCCGACCACGGCACGGCATATGACATCGCCGGCCAAAGCAAGGCCGACCCCCAGTCCATGCGAAATGCCATCTACGCAGCCATTGACATCGTGGGGCACCGCCGCGCCTGGGCGCGCTGGTCGGCCAATCCGCTGCCCCGTGCCGAACGCGAACGCTCCGGTCGCGACAACCGCGACCATGACGCTGCGCATCGCGAACCCCGGGAACAACGAGACCGCAAAGAACCCCGGGGACCCAAAGAAGAGTAACACGGAGGAGGGGGGGGGCTGCGTTCCCCGGGCAACTGAAGACCAAAGACTAAAATAACGACCAAAATACGGCAAACCCGAGGTGTATTCCGTCTCGTAATTGTGGAAGCACCGACGGCCCGAAAACCAATTTTACAAACACAATGATCAAAATCACTTTCCCCGACGGCTCGGTCCGCGAGTTCGAAAAGGGGACGACCCCCTACCGGATCGCGGAGAGCATCAGCCCTCGTTTAGCTGCCGACTCCCTGGCCGCTTCGGTAAACGGCGCGACAACCGACATGACGCGCCCGATCGAAGAAGACGCTTCGATCAGATTTTTCAAATGGGACGACGCCGAGGGCAAGCACGCTTTCTGGCACACCTCGTCGCACCTGCTGGCTGAGGCCCTCGAAGCCCTCTATCCGGGTATCAAGTTCGGCATAGGCCCGGCCATCGAAAACGGATTCTACTACGATGTCGACAGTCCGACACCCATCACGGAAGCCGACCTCGAAAAAATAGAGCAGAAAATGCAGGAGCTCGCACGGAGCAAGGAGGAGCTCATTCGCCGCGAAGTGCCCAAGGCCGAAGCTCTGAAGACCTTCACCGAAAAGGGCGACCAATACAAAATAGAACTGATAACCGACCTGGAGGACGGCACGATTTCGTTCTACACCAACGGCTCGTTCACCGACCTCTGCCGCGGTCCCCATATCCCCAACACGGGCTACATCAAGGCTATCAAGCTCACATCGGTGGCGGGTGCCTACTGGCGCGGCAACGAGAAGAACAAGATGCTGACCCGCATCTACGGCGTCTCCTTCCCCAAAAAGTCGATGCTCGACGAATACCTTGCGATGATGGAGGAGGCCAAGAAACGCGACCACCGCAAGCTGGGCAAGGACCTCGAACTCTTCACGTTCTCGCAGCGCGTGGGCCAGGGTCTGCCGCTGTGGCTGCCCAAAGGCGCTGCCCTGCGCGACCGCCTGGAACAGTTCCTGCGCGGAGTACAGAAGGAGTACGGCTACCAGCAGGTCATCACCCCCCATATCGGTAACAAGGACCTCTATGTGACCTCGGGCCATTACGCCAAATACGGCAAAGACTCCTTCCAGCCAATCCACACCCCCATCGAGGGCGAGGAATACCTGCTCAAGCCGATGAACTGCCCGCACCACTGCGAAATATACCGTTCGAAGCCCCGCTCCTACAAGGAACTGCCGGTGCGTCTGGCCGAGTTTGGCACGGTCTACCGCTACGAACAATCGGGCGAGCTGCACGGTCTGACGCGTGTACGCGGTTTCACGCAGGACGACGCCCACCTCTTTGTGCGGCCGGATCAGCTGCTCGAAGAGTTCGAACGTGTAATCGACATCGTGCTCTACATCTTCCGGACCCTGAAGTTCGACGACTATACGGCACAGATTTCGCTGCGTGATCCCAACAACACCGAAAAATACATCGGCTCGGACGAAAACTGGGAGAAGGCCGAATCGGCCATCATGCAGGCAGCCAAGGAGAAAGGTCTCAACACCGTAATAGAATACGGCGAAGCGGCATTCTACGGCCCGAAGCTCGACTTCATGGTCAAGGACGCCATCGGCCGCAAATGGCAGTTGGGAACGATCCAGGTGGACTACAACCTGCCCGAACGTTTCGACCTGACCTACAAGGGTGCCGATGACAAGCTGCACCGCCCGATCATGATCCACCGTGCGCCATTCGGGTCGATGGAGCGCTTCGTGGCCGTGCTCTTAGAGCACACAGGCGGTAAATTCCCGCTGTGGCTCTCGCCCGACCAGGTGGTGGTACTACCCATCTCGGAGAAGTTCAACGACTATGCGCAGAAAGTGGTCGACTATCTCAACGTCAACGACATCCGCGCGCAGATCGACGACCGCAACGAAAAAATAGGACGCAAGATTCGCGACAACGAGCTGAAACGCATTCCCTACCTGTTGATCGTGGGCGAAAAAGAGGAGGCCGAGGGGCTGGTATCGGTCCGTGCGCAAGGTGAGGGCGACCAGGGTCAAATGCCTCTGGAGGCGTTCCGCAACCGCATCGCGGAGCAGGTGAAGGCCGAAACCGAAGCCAACAAAATGAAAAAAGAGTAGCGGCTACAAATCCGCAACCTATTGTAATACAAACTAAAACACAACAACTATCGCAGCACCGAAACCGTTCCCGCCGAGGCCGTTCACCCCGGGAGCAAATCGGCCGAAACCGGCCGCAGGCATGAACAACCGATTCGGGCGTCGTCCGCCCGTGAAGGAGAATCCCCACCGCATCAACTCGGAAATCACCGCTCCGGAGGTGCGTGTCGTGGGCGACAACATCGAGCAACCGCAGGTCCTGTCGATCCGCGACGCCCTGCGCCTGGCCGACGAAATGGAACTGGACTTGATTGAAATTTCACCCAAGGCCGAACCTCCCGTCTGCCGTATTGCCGACTACCAGAAATTCCTCTACCAACAGAAGAAAAAGGCAAAAGAACTGAAAGCCAATCAGGTAAAGGTCACCATCAAGGAGATCCGATTCGGACCTCAGACCGACGACCACGACTACAACTTCAAGCTCAAGCACGCCGAAAACTTCCTCAAGGAGGGCGCGAAAGTCAAGGCCTACGTCTTCTTCCGCGGCCGTTCGATCGTCTTCAAGGAGCAGGGCGAAATCCTGCTGCTGCGCTTCGCTACCGACCTGGAGGAGGTAGCCAAAGTGGAGATGATGCCCAAGCTCGACGGCAAAAAGATGAACATGATGCTTGCACCGAAGAGCAAAAAATAAGCACCCGGACCGACCCGGGGGGGGTATTGGAGGGCATCTCAGAGGGGGGGGGCTCAGAGGGGGGCATTTCAGAGAAGGCATTTCAGAGGGGGCATTTCAAAGGCCGAAACTACACATCGAAAATCCATCAGCGGCCGATTTATGCACCGACCGGAACAACAACGGCTGGGTCGAATGGAAAGACCAGAAAGGCAAGACATTAGATACCCCATATACCGGTCCGCGTTGGAATAAAACCTCTTCGACAAACCTCATGACCGACTTGTTCACCATACGCTCCGACGAAGAGTTCGATCGGACAGCGCTGGAGACGTTCCGGCGCCAGGCGAAAGAGTGTGCACCCTACCACCAGTATCTGGAACTGGTGGGAATAAAGCCAGACGATGTGCGGCAGGCCGATGAAATTCCCCACCTGCCGATCGAGCTCTTCAAGACGCACGAGGTCTACTGCAGCACC
>CAJUIE010000097.1 GCA_910586375.1 uncultured Alistipes sp.
GTCCCCTCCGCTCGCGCTTTTACTCCCCCGACCGCTTAACGTCTCCGACATGAAGGCGGAAACAATTTCCCACAACGAAGCGCCGAAGACAGCGAACGGCGCTACTACGAAGTGGCGAGCCTTCGCCCGGGGACGCAATAGAGAGAACCGGATAAGGGCTGCACAGCCTCTTATCGAAAATCCCGACTTGTTGTCGGGCGACTATCACTCTGAGGCTTTAGCCGAAGCGCCACAATTCTTAATCGCCCCCTCTTAATTGCCCCCTCCGGCTCCATCAATAACGGTAGTGGTCAGCCTTGAAAGGACCTTCTTCAGGCACTCCGATATACTCGGCCTGTTTCTGGGTTAGGTGCGTCAACTCAACGCCGAGGTTATCCAGATGGAGCCGCGCAACCTCTTCGTCGAGGTGCTTGGGCAAGCGATAAACGCCGACCTCCAGTCTCTTCTGCCACAGCTCGATCTGTGCAAGGCACTGGTTGGTGAAAGAATTGGACATGACGAACGACGGATGGCCCGTGGCGCACCCGAGGTTAACCAGACGCCCCTCTGCCAGAATGAAGATCGAATGACCATCGGCGAAGGTATACTTATCGACCTGCGGCTTGATGTTGGTCTTTACAGCACCCGACTTTTCGAGCTGCGCCATCTGGATTTCGTTGTCGAAATGGCCAATGTTGCAGACGATAGCCTGGTCGCGCATATGTTCCATGTGCTCCAGAGTGATGATGTCGCAATTACCCGTACAGGTGACGAAGATATTCCCTTCGGGCAGAGCGCTTTCAACGGTTTTCACCTCGAAACCCTCCATAGCCGCCTGCAAGGCGCAGATGGGGTCGATCTCCGTGACGATGACCCGGGCGCCGTACGACCTCATCGACCGCGCACAGCCCTTGCCCACATCGCCATAGCCGCACACCACGACCACCTTACCGGCGATCATGACATCCGTTGCACGCTTGATGCCGTCGGCCAGCGACTCGCGGCAGCCGTAGAGGTTGTCGAACTTCGATTTGGTGCATGAATCGTTGACATTGATGGCCGGCACGAGCAGTTCGCCCGCCTCCAGCATCTGGTAAAGCCGATGCACGCCTGTGGTAGTCTCCTCGCTCACCCCACGCCACTCGGCGACCGTACGGTGCCATTTGTCAGGGTCCTCGACGAGCAACTGCCCAAGTGTGTCGAGAATCACGCTCTCCTCATAAGACGAGGGCTCCACATCGAGCGTCGAGGCATCATTTTCGGCCCTATAACCCTTATGAATCAATAAGGTAGCGTCGCCGCCATCATCGACGATCAGCTGCGGCCCCTTGCCATCGGGGAACGACAGCGCCATAGCAGTGCACCACCAATACTCGGGCAACGTCTCTCCCTTCCACGCGAAGACGGGAACCCCCGCGGCGGCAATGGCGGCGGCGGCATGATCCTGCGTCGAGAAAATGTTGCACGAGCACCACCGCACCTCGGCACCCAATTCAACCAGCGTTTCGATCAACACGGCTGTCTGAATAGTCATGTGCAGCGATCCCATGATGCGCACACCCTTCAGGGGTTTCTGTGCTCCGTACTTCCGCCGCACAGCCATAAGGCCCGGCATTTCGAATTCCGAAATTTCGATCTCTCGACGGCCCCACTCGGCCAGCGATATATCGGCAACCTTATAGGGCAAAGCGTTATCCAAAAACATGGTTTACAGTAGCTTTAATATGTGTTCCTTATCCTTTTCGATCTGCGCGCGCAACTCCTCCACCGAGTCGAAGCAGCGCTCGTCGCGTATTTTCTGCAACAGATGCACCCGCAGGTGCTGCCCGTAGAGCGAACCCTCGAAACCGAACAGATGGGTTTCGAGTCTGCGTTTGCTGCCGCCGACCGAGGGGTTGCTACCCAAGTTCGACATGGCCCGATAGCGCACGCCGCCCACCTCGGCCTCCGAGGCGTAAACTCCATCTTCGGCCTGCGCATTGGCCCCGACCGGCAAATTGGCCGTCGGAAATCCCAGCTTTCGCCCAAGCTGCCGCCCATGCCCGACCACACCTTCGATACAAATCGGCTTCATCAGATCTTCTCGGTCAACCTGCGCACCAGCGCAAACTGGGAGAAAAACTCCTTGGCGAAGACACGCAGAACAGTATACAACGGTATAGCGAGCAACATGCCCACGATACCGGCCAGCGAACCGGCGATGAGAATAACCAGAAAGATTTCAAGTGGATGGGCCTTGACCCGCTCCGAATAAAGCGAAGGCTGGAGGATGAAGTCATCCATACCCTTGAGAATCAACAACGTTCCGACAATAACAAAAACCGTATGCCCAACGCTCATGCCTGCAATCGGGCTGACAATGCCCACCAGAACCGAAACAACCCCGCCGATCAACGGCCCGGCATAAGGCACAACGTTCATCACGCCCATGACCAGACCGATGAATGCGGCATCAGCAGCCCGCATTCCGAAAGCCATCATCACCACAAGAACGGCAGTCATAAGCAGCAGACTCTCAGTCAGAATACCCGTAAAATAACGTCCCAGAAGCAGCGTCACAGAGTCCAGGGCCCGGGTAATGTTGGCGTGGTAACGGTCGGGAAACATGGCCGTGACCATCGTATAAAAAAGATCGTCCTCCTTAAGGAAAAAAAAGGTAATGAACGAAATGGAGAAAATGGCTATAACCGAAGCGATCACCGTGCCGATGATCGACGAAAAGAAAGTATTGAGCGAATCGAGGTCGAGCAGCCGGGGAAGAGCCGCTGCAAGCTCCTCAGAGAGCGAAAACGAACTCTCCGGCAGCGAGAAAAGCTCCTGCAAACGATGTTGCAGCCGCGCAACGGGCGCGTCCACACTATCCACGACCGATGCGAAATCGACATTGGCAAACTGATTGATCTTGTTGAAGACCAATGGCACGAATAACGAGCACAACACAGCAGCAACCGCCCAGATGACCAGCAGCGTAACCAGCGCTGCAACCGAACGCGGCACGTGCCACTGCCGGATACGCAATGCCGCCAGATACCCCACCAGAGGCCGCCCTACAACAGCCAGCACAGCCGAGACCAGGATATAAATAACAATAGCGGAGAAATACCAGACAAGAAACAACACACCGGCAGCGATAGCGGCACCGATGAGGAACTTGAAGACGGTTTGAAGCGTCGTATTCATCAGCCTCAGGCTTTGGGCAGACGCGCGATGGGGGTCTGCGATCCTACAGTGGCATCACCAAGATCGACGAGCAGTTGGCTATTGCGAGGCACCAGCACATCGACCCGCGATCCGAACTTGATGAAGCCGCAGACGCTGTTCTGCTCGACGACATGTCCGACCTTCATATAAGAGATAATGCGCCTGGCGATAAGCCCTGCGATCTGACGAAAAAGGACCTTCTGACCAGAGGCCATGCGCACCACCGTAGTTGTCCGTTCGTTCTCAACCGACGATTTGGGGTGCCAGGCGACCAGGAACCGGCCTGGATGATACTTATAATACTCCACCTCACCCGCAACGGGCACCCAATTCATATGGACGTTGGTAATGGACATGAAGATCGAAATCTGCAACATCTCCTCATGGAGGTATTCGTTCTCAGCAACAACCTCCGTGACGACCACCCGCCCGTCGCAAGGAGCGAAAACCAAATCCTCGTCATGAATGCGCACACGCCGCGGTTCGCGGAAAAAGGCCACGATAAAGAACCAGAACAACAGCAGGAACACGGCGCCCGACCACATGAGCGTCACGCTCGAATGGCTGACCAGCAGCCGATAAAACGCCCACCAGATCAGCAGGCAGATGACACCTGCGATACCGATGATCTTATAACCTTCCTTATTGATTTTCATGACCGTAAGGGTTTGCAGTTAATCCATCGCAAAAAGCAGATAAACGAAAACGAACGGTGCCGCAAGCAGCAAGGCATCGAAACGATCCAATACACCGCCATGCCCGGGAATCGTCCGCCCCGAGTCCTTGACACCAGCAGAGCGTTTGAACATCGATTCGACCAGATCACCCAGCACGCCAGCAACGGCAACAACCGCCGCCAGTCCGACCCAGAACCACAGGCTCCGCTGCAAAAGGTGACTGCATACGATACCACAAGCAATGGCGCCCGCCAGACCTCCGACAAAACCCTCCCACGTTTTCTTAGGCGAAAGGCGTTCGAAAAGAGGGTGGCGACCGAAAGCCATACCGACTAAATAGGCGAAGACGTCGTTGGCCCAGACAATGACGATGCAGGCAACGAGCACCCACGGGTTCCACGTCTCGCTGCCAACAATGGGAATATAACACATCAGCGACAGCGGAAGCGCCACATAACAGACGCCCAGAAGTGTCACGCCGACCGACGCGACCGGATTCGGCCCCCGGCGATAAAGTTCGCAGACAAGCATTCCGGGAATCAGCAACAGCAGAAAAGCCAGACCCGCACCGAAGAGGTGGCGTGCAGAGCCCAAAATCTGGACATCGTCGCACACAAAGGCGAAATTAAGTGCCAGAAGCACCGCCCCCATGACCAGCCCCACTGCACGCTGAGGACGAACATCGTCCCGGGCTGCAAGCGCATAAAATTCGGCGAGACCCCCGACGAGCAACACCAGCAACAAAGCACCCAAACTCCACTGCGTCCACACAACGGCGCCAACAACGACCGCAGCGAGAAGGCCACCGCTCACCGTACGCACTGCGAGGTTTTTCATTCTGTCGTTCATCTTTTCAAGTCAGGTTGGAAACGGGTTTATTCGGTCGGGGATGTTTTCGTCGTTTTCCGCGTACGGCGCGGAGGTGCCGCCGCACCGTCAGCAACCGCGCTCTTCGGTCTCCGGCGAGACCTGGGTGCCGAGACTGAAGCGGGGGCACTCTCCGGCTCCCCGGCAACTTCCGACGTCGCCGCCTTTTTCTCCTCCTGGGCGGCTTCCCGACGCTCTCGTTCGAGGTCTTTCTTGCGCTTGCCAAAAATACGTTCGACATCTTCGGTGAAGACCACTTCGCGGTCGAGCAGCAGCTCGGCCAATTGTTTCAATCCGTCGGCATGGTCGCGCAACACCCTTTCGGCCAAAGCATAAGCTTCATCAACCACCAACCGTGCCTCGGCATCGATCCGCTGGGCCGTAGCTTCGGAGTAAGGTTTGGTCAGGGCCATATCGCTCTGACCCGTCGAATCGTAAAACGAGAGGTTGCCCACCTTATCACTCATGCCATAATAAGCCACCATCGCATAAGCCTGCTTGGTGACCCGCTCCAGATCGTTGAGTGCACCGGTGGAGAGCTGTCCAAAGGTCAGCTGTTCGGCGACACGGCCTCCGAGCGTAGCGGCCAGCTCGTCCATCATCTGCTCGCGCGTGGTGATCTGCCGCTCCTCGGGCAGGTACCAGGCGGCACCCAAAGCTTTGCCACGCGGAATAATCGTTACCTTGATAAGAGGACTGGCATTTTCAAGAATCCAGCTGACGGTAGCGTGTCCTGCCTCATGATAAGCAATGGCCCGCTTCTCCTCCCCGGTGATGATCTTATTCTTGCGCTCCAGTCCGCCGATAATACGATCAATAGCTGCCAGGAAATCCTCCTTAGCGATAAAAGCCTTATTATGACGGGCCGCAATCAAGGCCGCCTCGTTGCAGACGTTGGCGATGTCTGCCCCCGAGAATCCGGGAGTCTGGCGGGCCAAAAAGGAACGATCGAGTGCTGGATCGAGCTTCAACGGGCGCAGATGGACCTCGAAAATCTCCTCGCGCTCCTTGACGTCGGGCAACCCTACCTCGATCTGACGATCAAAACGTCCGGCACGCATCAACGCCTTATCGAGAATATCGGCCCGGTTGGTGGCAGCCAGAACGATGACGCCCGCGTTGGTCTGGAAACCATCCATCTCCGTAAGCAGCTGATTGAGCGTATTTTCCCGCTCGTCATTGCCCGAAAATCCGGCATTCTTGCCGCGAGCCCGACCTATGGCGTCGATCTCATCGATGAAGACGATGCACGGGGCCTTCTGCTTGGCCTGCTCGAAGAGGTCGCGCACACGCGAAGCACCCACGCCGACGAACATCTCCACAAAATCCGACCCTGAAATAGAAAGGAACGGCACATTGGCCTCGCCGGCCACAGCTTTGGCCAGCAGCGTCTTACCCGTCCCCGGAGGCCCTACAAGCAAGGCTCCTTTGGGTATCTTGGCCCCCAGCTCCTTATACTTATCGGCCTTCTTGAGAAAGTCGACGATCTCCATGATCTCGACCTTGGCCTCTTCCAATCCGGCGACATCCTTAAAAGTCACTCGTTTGGCATTATCCTTATCAAAAACCTGCGCCCGGGCTTTGCCCACGTTCATAATCCCACCGCCCGGACCTGCTCCGGCACCACGAGACATAGACCGCATGATGAAAATC
>CAJUIE010000098.1 GCA_910586375.1 uncultured Alistipes sp.
CTAACGGTTGGACCTTCTACGTTGCTAGCACCAACAAAACGGGCGCTACCGACTTCTACCCCGCTTCGGGTTACCGCGCCAGCGGTTCCGGCGGCCTGTACAATGTGGGCGCGGACGGTTACGCCTGGAGCAGTTCGCCTATCTCGGCGTCGAGCGTGTACGGGTCGCTCTTGAGCTTCAGCAGTTCCTACGTGAACCCCGAGAACCTCAGCAACCGTGCGTACGGTTTCCCCGTTCGCTGCGTGCAGGAATAAGAGAGGGGGGGGGCAGAGGCCGCCCGCGGACTTTGCCGAGGCGAAGCCCATTTAAGACGAAGTCAAAGTGACGCCTCCAATGGGGGCGCCAGGAATAAGAGAGCCAGAGCCAGCGAAAATTTTCTCTTCGGCGGCAGGGGGGGGGCACGCCGCAGGCGTGATGCCGCCGAAGAGACAACGCCCCGAAGGCGTTGCAAAAAAAGGCCTCTACCGGGCGGGGCAATGTTTATATTCGGGCCGCAGCCTGCGGAGGCGCAAATGCCCGGGGGCACCGAAGAGAAACTTTTCGCGGACTGCCGGACCCGAAAAAAAACGGCTCCGAACCGATTTAGCGAAAGTCTATAACCTCAAAACCCGAATAAGCCTGCGCATCAAAGCTCGGGCAAAGCGCCCCCGACAAACGCAACGAATCGACCGTCACCGAAACCGCCTCGCCATCAAAATCATAAACAAGCGACAAAGGCCGAAAATCCGAAGTCCTGACAATCAATGTAATAACACCCGACGAAATCGCTCCTTCGGCAGCAGGAACAAGCCGCACAGCGGCCTTGCCCTCCCGCTCCCACAGCAGCATGGCCTCATAACCCGAATCGAGAAAATCGAAAGCATGGACAGGATCATTCAGCAGATTGCGGCTCCCACCGCCTACCCCGACAATGGTAACCTCCCGCCGTCCCCGGTCAACCTCATAACGCACCAGACCGTCACCAAAAACCTCGGCGTCACCCACCCGCAAGCAGTAACGCTCGCCCTCGACGACATACCCCCCCGAGACGGAATAATCGCCCGCCGAGAGGCTGAAGCCCACCTCATAAGCCTTCAGAGCCCGGAACCTGGCAGCCAGCGCCCCGACAATCTCCGCCGCCCGCGACTGTGCCGCTGGCTGCGCATAACCGCCCAAAAATACGAGACAAAACAGTATCGAAAGATAACGCTTCATAATTCTGTGGGATTAAAGCATCCGGACATTTATATTCGGGCCGGCGGCAGCGAATAGCGCCGCAACTTTTTTGCGGTCCTTCGCAAGGCGGGGCTATGGCGGAGGCCCGCCATTCACCTTTCCACATCTCAGAAGACCCCAAGGTCCTGCAACTTGGCTTCGAGCGACGGCAGGTCGTGGAAGAGGATGTCGCGGGGCTTGGCGCCCTGCTGGCGTCCCACGATTCCGGCCCGTTCAAGCTGCATCATGATGCGGCCCGCGCGGTTGAATCCCACTTCGTAATTGCGCTGGATCATCGACGTGGATATCTGGCCCCCCGAAACGGCTTCGCGGGCGATGTCGGCGAAAAGTGCGTCGTATTTAACGGGCGCCGACGACTCCTCGGAACCCATGCCGCCGCCCTCGCCGCCCTCGGGTGCATAATCGGGCAGAAGATAAGGCTCCGTATAGCTCTGCTGCGTAGCGATATAGTCGACGATTCGTTCAACCTCGCGCGTCTCGACCAGTGCACACTGGATCCGCGTAAGCTCGCCATCCTTCGAAAAGAGCATGTCCCCGCGCCCGATAAGCTGGTTGGCACCCGGCTGATCAATGATCGTCCGCGAGTCGATCATCTGCATGACGCGAAACGCGATACGTGCCGGGAAGTTGGCCTTGATACCACCCGTAATGACCTTCACGTCGGGGCGCTGCGTGGCGATGATCAGGTGGATACCAATTGCACGGGCTTTCTGCGCCAGACGCATCACGGGCCGCTCGACCTCCCGGGCCATCATGATCAGATCGGCGAACTCATCGACGACAACGACTATATAGGGCAAATAACGATGGCCCTTATTGGGGTTGAGTCGCCGGGAGGTGAACTTCTCGTTATACTCGATGATGTTGCGCGCCCCGGCCTCGCTGCACAGCTTCAGGCGGTTGTCCATCTCCAGACAAAGGGCGTTGAGCGTATACACAGCCTTCATCGGATCGGTGACGATCGAGCTCTCCTCCGACTCCATCTTGGCCAGGAAATGGCGCTCGATTTTGGCATAGAGCGAAAATTCGACCATCTTGGGGTCGATCATCACGAACTTGAGCTCCGCCGGATGCTTGCGGTAAAGCAGCGACGTGATGATGGCATTCAGACCTACCGACTTACCCTGTCCCGTAGCACCGGCGACGAGCAGGTGGGGCATCTTCGCCAGATCGAAGACATAATTTTCGTTCTGAATCGTGCGTCCGATGACCACCGGAAGCTCGGCCTTCGACTCCTGAAAACGCATCGACCGCACAGCCGAATACATCGACACAACCTGCTTATCGCGGTTCGGAACCTCGATACCGATAGTTCCCTTACCGGGAATGGGCGCGATGATGCGGATTCCCAACGCCTTGAGACTCTGGGCTATATCATTCTCCAGCCCCTGAATTTTCGAAATCTTGACCCCCTGCGCCTGCACAATCTCGTAGAGCGTGACCGTAGGTCCCACGGTGGCCTTGATCCGTTGAATGGGTATACCGAAGTACTTGAGCGTCTCTTCGATGCGCGCCTTGTTCTCGTAAATCTCCTCGTCGCTGACCTGAAAATCGGACTGGTAGTCCTCCAGCAGCGTAACAGCCGGCTTGCGGTAGTTGACCAGGTCCTTGAGCGGATCATAGGCCTCGGTCGTAATGGCCTCCTCACCCACAAGCTGTGCCTCGTGAGCCTCGACCGTGACAACCACACCCTCCGCAGGCGGCGCTTCGGACAACACCCCGGGCTGCACGTCGGGCTGCTCCACCGGCTGTTCTTCGGGCTGTTCTTCGGGCTGTTCTTCGGGCCGCAGGGGCTCCGGAGCAACCGGGACGGTCGGTTCGGCAGGGGTGGAGTGCTCCACGACAATTTCGGTAAACGGTCCCTCGGCCACCGGCCCGACCGTGCGCTGCTCCCCGGCGATCGACCGCACGGCCTCCTGCAAAGCCGAAGCGTCGAGCTCCAGTAATCCGCTGCGTCCCATGACGATACGTCCTGAAGTGCGCGAAAGGTCCACCTCGGTAAAAACCCCGTCCGTAACTACAGCAGGCCCCAATTCGGGTTCGGCAGCAGCCGGTTCCGCCGCCCCGGTCGAAATCTCAAGGAAGGGGTTTTCGTCCTCCTCCTCGTGCGTCACAACTTCGCGCGGGACATCGTCGTGCGCCCGCGAAATAGCAACAGGCACATCGTCAACCGACGCAGTTATGCCGGACCACTCGTCACGCCCCCCCGCATCCGGAACCGGAACCCCGGCACTCTGTCCGGCTGTTTCCGGCAATTCGGGCACAGCGGGCTCTTCAGAAGCAGCAAAGCCCTCCGCCTCCCCGGTCGCAGCCAAAGGCGATTCCCCGTCGGCAGCCTGCGGAACAACCTTGCGCCGCACGCTCTCGACGAGGCGTTCACTCCGGTCCAGAACGACGTTGCCCGCCGTGTTGACCGTATTAATAAAGTTGCGGTTGATATAAACCCCCGTAAGGATCCACCCGCCCGCAAGCAGAATAATCGTCCCGACAGACCCGATATGCGTATGCAGCAGCGCAGCCGTCTCCACACCAAAAGCACCGCCCCACCCCGTGGAGCAGCAGAGGCTCCACCGCTCGCCGAAAGCCACACCCAGCGAGAGCGAGCCCAGAATCATGACCAGCGAAAGCGAGAGAAGCGAGTGATTGACCAGCATCGACCGCTGGCGGATGATCCGCACACCCAGAAGCACCAGCATGACCGGCACAAGGATGCCGCAGACCCCCAGCGACTGGTCGACCAGCCACCACCCCAATCGCGCCCCGGCCCAGCCACAAAGGTTCTCCGGCTCGACATCCAACAACGCCCGCTCCTCCTTCGACAGCATCAGGCCGCTTTGGTCTGCGCGCCACGAAAAAAACGAAAAGAAAACCGAGGCGGCGACGAAAAGTCCCACGAAAAGCAGCAGCAGGCCGCCGATCCAGCGCGCACTGTCGCTGTTGGAACGGAGCCGCATGTTGGCGGAGGCGGTCGATTTTCCGGATGTCATTTTACACGTATCGGATTTTCCGGACAAAGTTAATGAAAACTTGCGGAATTTGAAAACCTGTGCGGCGGGATTCTCACCAATCCCAGACCTGAAAAGAGCGGCTAATGCGGCTCGCTAAAGCGTTACCCGACGTTCAACACTTTCTCTTCCAGGCGCAAACGATACTGCTCGTCGGCAAAAGTCAGGAACTCATAAACGGGCCTATGGCCGGCCTCTGCGTGCAGATCATAACGATCGAGCAGCTGCCCCACACGCCGCGCAACGGCGGGTGACGGGTCGATGATCCCCACATTACGCCCCGCAACAATGCGTTCGAGTACGGGCCGCAGAAAAGGATAATGCGTACATCCCAAAACGATCTGATCGGCACCTCGTGCCAGCATGGGCTCAACGGCCCGCCGCACGACAGCCTCGGCTTCGGGCGTCGTTTCCCGGTTGTTCTCAACCAGTTCGACGAACCCCGTGCCCGGCACAGCAACAATCTCGATGCCGCGCCCATACCGCCGGGCTGTACGCCGGAACAGGTCGCCGTCAAGGCTGCGCTCCGTAGCCAGCACCCCCACTACCCCGCTGCGGGTGGCCAGGCAGGCGGGTTTCACGGCGGGTTCCATGCCAACGATGGGTAGCGGAGCATATTGGTCGCGCAAAAAACCGATGGCGGCGGCGGTGGCCGTATTGCAGGCCACGACGATCATCTTGCATCCCCGGGCGACGAGCTCCGCGACGGCCTGCCCGGCGAGCCGGACGATCTCCTCCCGCGACCGCGAACCATAAGGGCAATTCTTGCCGTCGCCCAGATACACGAGCGACTCGCCGGGCAGCACACGCTGCACTTCGCGCCAGACGCTCAGGCCGCCCAGCCCCGAATCATAAATGCCTATAGGTGCGCTGTTCACCGTTTCACTATTCAATACAGCTCCTTCAGCTACAAAGCCTCAGGATGACAGTTTATACAACGTTCCGGCTCCGTTGAAGCCGGGCGGGCCGCAGCCACCCCGGGCGAAGGCCCGCAATTCTTGCGTCGCCTCTCGCTGGCTACCGGCTCTGAAATATTTTTGGCTTTTAGCCGATGCGGGCCTTCGCCTCCCGCTCGCGGAGGCCCGCAACTTTCAGTCGCAGTCACTCCGCAGGCTGCGGTCCGATTCTAATTTCTCATTTTTAATTCCTCAAGTATCTTTTCCACCGCCTCCTCGTCGGAGAGCGCGTCGCAGTCGATGATGATTCGGGCCTGTGAATAAATAGGTTCGCGCCCGGCAATATCGCGGGCCATAAAGGCCACGAGCTCCTCGCCGCAAAGTCCGCGCAGGCGCGGTCGTTTGCGTATCCCATAAGGGCTGAGCCTGCGAGCGATACACCGGGCCGAGCGCCGCAAAAAGACCGTTGTGCCCGCCCGGTTCATCCGCTCCATGTTATCACGCCAGAGCGGAAGCCCGCCCCCGGTCGACACTACGCCCGCCTCGGCCCGTTCAATGAGACGATCGAGCACTTCGCGTTCGACCGTACGGAAACGCTCCTCCCCCTCATAACGGAACAGATCGGCCACCGAAGCCCCTTCGCGGGCCTCGATCAGAGCGTCGGTGTCGGCATACGTCGTGCCCAGACACCGCGCCAGTTTACGCGCCAGGGTGCTCTTGCCGCACCCCATATAACCAACCAGAAAGAGGGGCTTCATCGCTTCAGAACAAGTTAAGCTGCTCGGGGTCGATCATCGGGTCGGCCACGGCGTCGCCCTGCGGTCGCTCGATCTCCAGCTCCACGGCACCGGCAGCACCGGCCACAGCCGTCCCCGCGTCACTCCCCACGGTTCCCTCTCCGGCGCCGTCCTCAACGTCAGGCTCCGGCTCCCCGGCAGATTCGGGCTGGGGCGGCAGCTCGGGTTCGAGGAACCTCAACGCGGCAACCTCGAAAGTGGTAAGACGCTTGCCCTTGGCACGATGGCTCTTGATGCCGACGAACTCGTCGACGCCGATATGGTCGGCCGGGCGCGAAGCGTGGGCGCCCTTATAAGTAATTTCGAGCGTGGAGCCTGCCTGCCCGGTCATGCAGATGAAATCGGCCTGCCCCTCCTCGTCGAGGAAAAACTGCATCTTGTCAGAAGCCTCGGCCGTGAACCGCTTCATGT
>CAJUIE010000099.1 GCA_910586375.1 uncultured Alistipes sp.
AAGCTGCACGTCGGACGGTGGTCCTGGTCGCCCGCAGCATGGCTCTACGAGCAGTGGAGCGGACGCTATGACCGTGACGGACGCACGCTCTACATCAACGACGGCACGGGCTACGTAGCCTATCCGATGCGTCTGGGCGCGTGGCCCGAAATCACCCTCTTCACGCTGGAACGATGCAAGTAACTCTCTCCGCGGCGGTCACGGCCAACGGCTTCCTGGATGACAACACCCCCCGCCGACTCATAATCTCCACCCCCGAGGACTGGGCCGAAGTTTACCGGCTGCGAGGTGCCCACGACGCCATTCTGGTTGGCGCCGGGACGCTGCGACGCGACAACCCCGCACTGCTTGTCCGCGACGAAGAGGTCCGGAACCGGCGTCGTACTGCGGGACTGCTCCCCGATATTACGAAAGTCGCCCTCTCGGCTTCGGGACACCTCGACCCGACGTTGCGCTTCTTCACCGAAGGCGAAGCGGCGCGCTACGTCTTCACACAGACTGGCGAAACCTCCGCCTGGGATACTCTTGCAACTGCCATCCGCTGCGACGAACCCATTTCGGCCCGCCTCGTGGTCACCGAACTGGAGAAACGGGGCGTACAGCGCCTCTTCGTCGAGGGCGGAGCACAAGTGCTCAGAATGTTCCTCGACGAAGGGATGGCTGACACGCTGCGCATAGCCGTAAATCCCACGCTGCACACAGAAGCAGGGCAGGGCAGGGCACACTTCGCCTACGACCCGCCACCCGGCACGCCATGCGTCCGCGAACGGTTCGGTGCGATGGAGGTCACAACATGGACCCTGCGACCCGATACTTCGGCCGAGGACCTGCCGCTGCTGCGTATGGCCGTGGAGGAGGGGTTTCGCTGCACGCCAAGCCGCACCTCCTACTGCGTCGGCGCTGTGGTCATAACGCGCGACGGCCGCATCTTCCGCGGTTATACCCACGAAACGACGCCTACCCGTCACGCCGAGCAGGAGGCCATAGCCAAAGCCCTTGCTGCGGGCGCCGAGCTGCGGGGCGGGACGATCTGCTCCTCGATGGAGCCCTGCTCGCAACGGGCCAGCGAACCCGAGAGCTGCACGCAGCTGATCCTGCGCCACGGCTTCGCCAAAGCGATCTTCGCCCTCTATGAACCCGACTGCTTTGTGCAGTGCCGCGGAGCGCTCACACTGCGGGAGGCAGGGGTCGACGTGCGGGTCTATCCCGACCTGGCGGAAGATGTGCGGCGGGCCAATGCTCACCTGAAGTAACAAATTTGTGTCCTAAAAGGCAAAAAATGGCCTAAATTGCGGGGTGGAGTGTACGATATTCCACAAATCCTTCTATCTTTGCGTAGTAAATTCATCCGCAATATGAAAACAGCAGTCAAGATCGCCCTGACAGCTGCCCTGCTGGCCGTGCGACCCGTTTCTGCACAACAGTCGGCGGAGACGCTCTCCTTAGAAGATGCAATCGCCGTGACGCTCGCCGACAACCCGGCCATGAAAGCCGCAGCCTACGAAGAACGGGCCGCAGAGCAGGAGCGCCGGGCAGCCATAGGTCTGCGTATGCCTCAGATCGGCATAACGGGCGCCTATAGCTACATGGCCAAGGACATCGGAGTCGATCTCAACAAGCTGAAGGGACCGGTGAACGATTTCTCGGGCAAACTCTTCGGCAGCGGGTTGATTGACCCCGCACTGCTGCCGGGTATCCAGCAGCTCATCGGCCCCATCATGGAAGCCGACTGGTTTCTCAAGGTTCAGGACCGGAGCTTTGGCTCCATAGGCGGCGAAGTGACCCTGCCGATCTGGTTAGGCGGCAAGATCAACGTGGCCAACCGGGCTGCGAAGCTCCAGCAGCAGACGGCCCTTGCACAAGGCGAGCAGACGCGCAATGCGTTGATCTGCGAGCTGGTTGAACGCTACTTCGGCCTGGCCCTCGCCCTTCAGGTCGTGGAGGTGCGGGAACAGGTGGTCGCCGGTGTCCGCAAACATCTCAACGACGCCATCGCGCTGGAAAAGAACGGCATGATCGCTCACGGCGAGCTGCTCTACGTAGAGTTCAAGATGGCCGAAGCCGAACGCGAACTGGCCAATGCGAAGCTACAGGTCAGGACTATTTCAAGCGCCCTGCAAAATACGCTCAACCGCAACCACGAATATCTGCCCGTCACGGCAATGTTCATCGTCGACAAGATTGAATCCCTGGACTATTATCAGGAGCTCGCCCTGTCCCGCAACCCGCTGCTCAATCAGGTGTCACTCAAACGTCAGCTGGCCGAAGAGGGCGTACGCCTGCAACGCAGCAACTTCCTGCCCCAGGTCGTGGCCATGGGCGGCGGATCGTTCTACAACTATCAGGTCGCGGGTCTGGTACCGCGCTGGGCCGTGGGCGTGGGCGTCAACTTCAAGATTTTCGACGGTCTGAACCGCGAATATAAATACTCGGCCGCCAAACAGACGGCCCGCCGCGTGGACGAGTTGCAGAACAAGGCAGGGAAAGATATCTCGGTGTTGGTCGAACAGCTCTACGATCAGCTCCAGAGTTACCGCAACCAAATCGCCTCGATCGACTCTTCGCTCCGCTTTGCCGAAGAGTATCTGCGCGTAAAGAATGCCGCATTTCTCGAAGGCATGAGTTCGTCCGCAGACCTCATCGATGCAGAGCTCAACTTAGCCGGAGTGCGGGCGGAGCGGCTCCAGGCGGCCTTCAATTACGACAAAACATTGGCTCAACTGCTCCAGGCAGCGGGAATAGGCGAAGAATTTCCGGCCTACGCGCGCCGCAACGACGCCCGCCGCATTCTCTTCAGTGAAAAATAAAAGATAACTATATGAAACGGAACAACATTCTCGGAATCCTCGTGGCCGTCGTGGTCATCGTCGCAGCGGTCTGGCTCATCAGCCGTTATCTGACCCGGCGCTCGCCGCTGCTGCTTCAGGGCACGGTGGAGTGTACGACTTACAAAGCCTCATCGAAGGTCCCCGGACGTATCGACTGCATGAAGGTCGCACAGGGCGAACGCGTGGAGAAAGGACAGCTGCTCTATGCGCTTTCGACGCCCGAACTCGACGCCAAGTTGCAGCAAGCCGAAGCCGCGAAGAGCGCCGCCTCGGCACTCGACGCCGCAGCCCTGGCCGGAGCCCGCATTCAGCAGATCGACGCTGCACTGAATATGTGGGAAAAGGCGCAGGCTGGGTTCGAACTGGCCCGCAAGACCTACGAACGTGTGCAAAACCTCTACGAGCAGGGCGTGGTCCCGGCGCAGAAACTCGATGAAGCATCCGCCAATTACGAGGCGATGCGTGCCACGGCCCAAGCCGCCAAAGCTCAGTACGATCTGGCGCGCGACGGTGCCCGCCGCGAGGACAAGGAGGCCGCCGCGGCCCGTGTCCGTCAGGCCCAGGGGGCAGTCAACGAGGTGGAGTCCTACATCGAAGACGCACTGGTTTATTCACCCGTCACGGGCGAGGTTTCGACCATCATTGCCGAGGAGGGCGAACTGGTCGGCAGCGGCTACCCCGTGGTGGCGATTCTCGACACCAGCGACATGTGGGTAACCTTCAACATCAAGGAGACCCTCCTGCCCGACATTCGGATCGGCACCCGCATGACGGGTTATATCCCGGCCCTCGACCTCGAAACAGAGTTCGAAGTGACCTATATCGCCGCACAGGCCGATTTCGCCACTTGGGCCGCCACCCGCACACGAGGCGGCTTCGACATCCGCACGTTCGCCATCAAGGCCAAGCCCGCCGCTGGCGTGGCGACGCTGCGCCCGGGCATGAGCGTTCTGGTAAACTGGGATCAATTCACCCGATAGGAGGAGAGGGGAAATGGGTATCCTCGGCCATACATTCGCCGTTGTGCGGCGCGAAACCGGACGGATGAGGCGGCAGCCGATGTATGCAACGCTGCTTGTCATCCTGCCCATCCTGTCGTTCCTCTTCTTCGCCCTGCTCTTCGAAAAGGGCGTGGCACGCGACATCCCCATCGCCGTGCTCGACGAAGATCACAGTGCGCTCTCCCGCAAAGTGACCCAGATGATCGAAGATACCCCCACGGCCCAGGTCGCCTACGGCATCCAGTCGATGGACGAGGGTGAACGACTGATGCGCGAAGGGCGCATTCAGGCCATCGTCCAAATTCCGGCTTTCTTCGAAAAAGATATTCTCAGCAACCGCCAGACCCACCTCGAAGCCTATATTTCGGGAGCCAACATTTCGGTCAACGGTCTGCTGTCGAAAGATATACAGACCGCCGTCACCACCTTTGGCGCCGGCATCCAGCTTCAGCTGCTCACCAAACAGGGACTGACCGAGCGGCAGGCGATGGCGCAGCTGCAACCCGTAAGGTTCGACCGCCACATACTCTTCAACCCCTATATCAATTACGGCTACTACCTCTCGCCGAGCTTCATGCCCATGATGCTGCTCATCTTCGTGGTGCTGGTCACGGTCTTCTCGGTAGGCAGCGAGCTTAAGCACGCCACGGCGCGCGAATGGCTCCACACGGCCAACGATTCGATAGGAGCGGCCCTCGTGGGAAAACTACTGCCGATCACCACAGCGATGTTCCTGCTCTCGCTGGTCATGCTGACGATCATCTTCAAGATAGTGGATGTACCTCTGAACGGCAACCTGACGACGATATTGGTCGGCACACTGCTTTTCATCCTGAGCTATCAGTCTATTTCAGTGATGATCGTCGCCGTGGTGGCCAATCTGCGGCTTTCGCTCTCGCTCGGCGGCGGCTATTCGGTCCTGGCCTTCACCTTTTCGGGCCTGACATTCCCCGTTATGGCCATGTACCCCGCTATGCGGGTGGTGAGCAAGCTCTTCCCGTTTACTTATTATACCGACCTCTGCGTCGACCAGCTGCTGCGGGGGGCTCCCGTCGTCCGCTCGCTGCCCGACTTAGGGTGTCTGGCACTGTTCTTCGTTTTACCGCTTCTGTGCCTGCCACGCCTGCGACGTGTCTGCACGGAGGAGAAATTCTGGGGGAGATTGTGACATGAGCCGCTTTTCGAAACAGATCAAATCCTACTGGCAGCAGCTGCGCGCGGTGATGGGCAACGAATACCGCACGATCTTCACCGACGACGGCGCCCTGCTGATCGTCGTCTTCGCCCTGCTGATTTACTCCACGGTCTACTCGCTGGCCTATGGTCCTCAGGTGTTGCGCAACGTCCCCATCGGGGTCATCGACCAGAGCCGCACCTCAGCCAGCCGGGCCCTTATCGATACCTTTGACGCCGGGCCCAACACCTTCGTGGCCTATGATCCCGAAGATATGGAGCAAGCCAAAGAGCTCTTTTTCGACCGCAAGATCTATGGTGTGGTCTATATCCCCGCGGACTACCAGAAGAAGCTCCTCGGCGGCGAGCAGGCCGTCGTGTCGATCTACTGCGACGCCAGCTACTTTTTGATGTACCGTCAGGTCTTTCAGGAGCTCGTGACCTCCATCGGCACCACAGGCGCCATGGTCGAGTTCCAGCGTCTGATCGCCAAAGGAGCCAATATCCCGCAGGCCCAGGCCATCACGCAGCCTGTGATCTACCAGTCGCACAACCTCTTCAACCCTTATTTAGGCTACGGAACGTTCGTCATGCCGGCCATCATCATGGTTATCATCCAGCAAACGATGCTCATAGGCATCGGTATGATCGGCGGTACATGGCGTGAACACGGACTTTACCACAAGCTCTGCCCACCGGGGCGGCGGCGCATGTCGACGCTTCCGATCGTTCTGGGCCGCGCACTGGTCTATGCCTCGGTCTATGCCGTAACATCGTTCTACATCCTCGCGCTCCATTACCGGCTGTTCCACTATCCGATGAATGGCACTACGGGCACTGTCGTGCTCTTCCTCGCAGTCTATATGGCCGCTTGTATCGCATTGAGTATTGCCGTGTCGACGCTGTTCCGTTATCGCGAAAACTCGTTGTTGCTGCTCTTGTGGACCTCTATCCCGCTGTTGATGCTCAGCGGCGTGTCGTATCCCCGCGAAGGCATGCCCGAGTGGCTCTACCAGCTGGGGCAGCTCTTTCCCAGCAGCCACGGAGTCGACGGCTTCATCCGCATCCGCACGATGGGGGCCTCGACCGGGGAGGTGCTCTCCGAAATCAAGGCATTGGTAATCCTTGCGGTTATCTATGGCGGTCTGGCCTGCATCGGCACCCACATCGCCATCGGCCGCGAGCAACGCTGCGGCTGTTCCGATTCCCGGGTTTAGGCCCTGAAACGCCTGCCCAATTTTGCTTAGCGTTGTTTGCCCCCCCC
>CAJUIE010000100.1 GCA_910586375.1 uncultured Alistipes sp.
TTGTTGGGGTTTCCGTAGCTTCGTCGGCCCCCGGGCATTTACGCCCCCGCTGGCTACGGCTCTCGCTCCGGGGACGCATAAGCCAGAACCGGATAAGGGCTTTGCAGCCTATTATCGAAAACCCAGCTGAGTCGGGCGCAGCGAACGGGGAAACCGTATGCACGGCGGTTACTGTCCTCGGGGAACACAAGGGTGCTGGAGAAGTCCAAGTTCGACCCGTATACGCTCGACGCCGAGGAAGGCGCACTGTTCCAGGCGTAACCGTATGAGCCCACATAGGTCAGGTCGCCGGAAATGCCGGCGCGGCAACCCGAAGCGGGGTAGAAGTCGGTATCCTGCCAAGAATTTATCGCAGCAGGAAACGTTCGCAGTCCAGGGCCGCCACGCAGCCTGATCCGGCCGCCGTGATGGCCTGCCGGTAAAGGGGGTCTTTCACGTCGCCTGCTGCAAAGACGCCTTCGATGTTGGTTTGTGACGTGCCGCCCTTTACCTTGATGTAGCCTTCACCGTCGAGATCGAGCTGGTCGGCGAAGAGTTCGGTATTGGGGTGATGACCGATGGCCAGGAAGAATCCCGCGATGTCGATCTTCACCTCCGAGCCGTCGTTTTTACGCAGCAGGGCTCCTGTAACGCCTGATTCGTCGCCCAGCACTTCGGCCGTGTTGTGTTCGAAAAGCACTTCGATGTTCGGAGTGTTAAATACGCGTTCCTGCATCGCTTTTGAAGCACGCAGACAGGGTTTTCTGACAATCATATAGACCTTGCGGCAGAGCGATGCCAGATAGGTTGCTTCTTCGCAGGCTGTGTCGCCTCCCCCCACTACTGCCACGTCTTTCTTGCGGTAGAAGAATCCGTCGCACGTTGCGCAGGCACTCACACCCTGCCCGCGGAATTTCTCTTCGGAGGGCAGCCCTAAGTATTTGGCCGTCGCTCCTGTTGCGATGATGAGGCTTTCAGCTTCGATCTCCTTTTCACCGTCCACGATCACATGGAACGGTCGCGACGAAAGATCTGCCGTTGTGATGGCTCCCGAGCGGATGTCGGCGCCGAAGCGTTCGGCCTGACGGCGCAGGTCGGCCATCATCTGGTTGCCGTCTACTCCGTCGGGATAGCCGGGAAAGTTCTCTATTTCGGTGGTGGTTGTCAGCTGACCGCCCGGGGTTATGCCCTCGTAGAGGACCGGGCCGAGGTTTGCCCGCGACGTATAGATTGCCGCCGTGTAACCCGCCGGGCCGCTGCCTATGATCAGAACTTTGACCTTTTCGGTTTGCATGTCGTTATTCGGTTTTGCAGCTTGTATATTCATTTATCGTACCCGCTTTGCAAATCGGGCGTCCCAGATAGTCGAACTGGGACCACTGCCCTTTTTTGCGGGCGTTGATGGTGCTTTCTGCATGGTTGTAGTCCACGATTTCGTATTCAGGAGGGATGATGAAGTTCCCTTCGCGGTCGATTAGTCCCATGCCTGTCGGGGTCTCGACCTCGGCGCGTCCTTCGTGGAAATCGTCGGCCCAGAGGAAACGAGCCGGTATTACCGGGTGATTTTCGGCATCCACGTAACCGTATCCGTCGGCGTCCTCCACGCAGATGAGCCCTTCAAATTCGTGGCTGGTCCAGACGTGACCTGCCAGAGGACGCCGAGCGTCGTAGGTGGCCGTCGTGTCCGATACAATCTCTTGCTGGCCGGACGATTCGCTTATGCGGTGTCGCAGCTCTTCGAACGCTTCGGCATCGGCATGGTCCGCATCGCTGATCCGGGCATCGTAGTAGCGCAGGGGCACCCAGCGTCCGGCGCTCCAGCGTAAATTTGTGGCTTTAAGGTTGTTGTGTGTGAAGTTCATCTCTCGCAAACCGGCTTCCAGCTTGTCGAGAGCTTCCAGCAGCCGGCCCGGTTCTTCGGTTAACAGGGCCTCTTCGAAGTCGCGGCCTTCGGGCAGAAGCTGAATCGTCAGGTCACAGCTTTGCTCCTGACCCGCAGCATCGGTCCAGTGCAGCTCGTCGGGCAGGATGCGGTAGTCGGCCAGTAGTTCCGAGTGGAGCCGTCGGATGGCGGGTGCAGAGCGGGCTATGCGATGCATGGAGGCCGGCGAGAGAGGCATCGAGAGGAGCCATTGACGGTCTTGCCATTCGATGAGGGCTTCGACAAAGCGAGTTGTGCGGAGCAGCCGGGGCATGCCCGATGAGTCGGTCAGGGGGCGGGCATCCGTCAGCGTGGCGAATGCCAGATCGGGCATCTGTAGAGCCCGGGAGAAGATTTGCAGGGTCGCAGTCATTGTTTATTCGGTTTTTACGCTGATCGAACCAATGTTGAGCATCGTGAGCAGCTCCACGGCTGAGGCGTTGAAGCTCATCCCGCGGAAGGGCGGCATGGCACCCGGGCCTTTGGCTTCACGGATGGCTCCTTCGAAGAGCTCGGGCATGGGGCTGGAGCAGTCGTAGAGCAGTCGGGCGTAGCGATTGGGTACGTCGGCCTCGTCGGCCGAGGGGAAGAAGACCGAGCGTCCGGACGTGTCGGCAGCTATGTGGATGTTTATGAGCAGAACTTTGCCGTCGTCGGTGCCGATCGATCGGATGCGGCGGGCGATGTTCTGTAGCTCCTCTTCGTTACAGTCGGTCGCTTCGCCGTCGGTGATGTTGAATATCACGGGCGGGAAACTTTCGGCGTTTTCACGACGGGCACACCACTCGTCGACCAGCTCGTGAGCTTCGCACAGTGCTTCGTACATTGGCGTCTGGCCTGCGGCGCGGGGTTCGATCCATGCTGGTGTCGGGATGTCGCGCAGAGCTACCGAACCATCGGGCAGACGGTGTTCTACCGTTTCGGTCCGCATGGGTACCGGCATTTGGGCCAGGTCGCTTATGGAGATCATTTTGCGGCCTTCAGGCAGCAGGGAGCACACCTGATTGTCGCCCGAATAGCCCAGCACCGTCAGGTCGTAGTAGTTTCTCACGCCGTCGTCGCGGCGGGCCCGTTCGATAAGCTCGAAGAGCAGATCGTTGGTGATAGTCGCAACCGCTTCGGCTTTGGTCATGTCGCGTCCGCGGAAGCGGAGCGGCTCGGTCATCGAACCCGACTGGTCGATGAGCAGCAAAAAGGCTGTGCGGTGCGTGCGTGTAATACTTTGTGTATACATGGGTCAGTGTTTTATACCTCTTACTGTGTGGTAGTCGTTGCGTGTCTCCTCTTCCGTGTCGCAATCCAGACCGTAGCTTACGGCCATGTCGGGCGAGCAGTCGCGGTCGCGGTCGGCATCGGTTGTTCGGCGCAGTGCCGCATGGGCATTGCGGCCTGCCTCTATTGCTTCGGCCACTTCGGCGGCTGTCGGGGGGTGTCCGAGTATTGCCTCGTAGGCTTCAAGGGCCCAGCTGCGGGCGTAGTCGTCGTAGTGGGCGTCGAATGCCCGGAATCGGGCGTCAATGGCTTCGGGCGTCGTCAGGGAGCCCTGCTCCACAGCCTTGACGATTGCATCGACCGTACATTTGGCGATGTACTGACCCGCGATGTCGAGCCAGCGGCCCCGGCCGTCGGTTTTCGGTTCCTTGCCTTTGTTTAGCATGGCGCCCAGAGCCGCCACGATGGCCTTGTTGTAGAGCTTTAGTCCGCGCTGCAGGTCGAGTGCCCGGATCGATACCTTGCGGTAGAGGTATATCGGAGCGTCCGGGTCCTGCTCCTGGAGTGTGTGGAGTGTATCCACAGCCCGTAGCATGGCGCCCATGATGTAGGGGTTGTACTCTTCGAAGTCGATCACGTCGCGGCGGATTTTGCGGCGGTCGCGGGCCGGCCACTTTTCGATGTCGCGCACGGCGCCGTAGCTGTTGAGGTTGGCCCCCGGCATCAGGTGGGAGCGGCCCTCTTTTTCAATGAGGTAGGAGTAGGGGAAATCGCGTGTGTCGTGGTGGTAGGAGTGGTGCCCCATCACCATCGTGAAGGCCCCTTCCAGTGCCGGCGACATGATGTAGGCGCTGCTGGCGAATTTGCAGCCTCTCAGGTGCACGGCCTGATGCACGGCGCCGCTCTTGAAGAGGTGGTTACTCTGGTTCGAGCCACTCCCGGCGTTAAAGAAAGAGAACATGCCGGCTATGAGCAGCGACGACTTGTGGTGTGAGACAGTGTAGGGACCCGCGAAGATCGAGGCCGCTTCGCCGTTTTCGCAGTGGGAGTTGGCGAAAAAGAGCGACTCGGCAGCCGTGAAACCTTTGTCGATCGTGCAGCTCTCGCCTACGAAACATCGCTCCAGAATCGAGCCGTTGCTTATCGTCGAATTTTCCGCCACGATGAAATCGTAGGCTTTGACATCCACACCGATATGGGCCCCGGCGCACACCGTGCCGTTTTCGAGTGCGGAGGCTCCGTCTATCTCCACTTCATCGTCTATGTTCACTTCGCGGATAAAGCGAGCGCCCGTCAGACAGCAGTTGCGGCCCGTGCGTCCCAGCGTAGAGGTGCGTGTGGCGGCGTGTGCGTCGATCATGCGCTCTAAGGTGTCGATAAGCTGCGGACGGTGGCGGTAGACGGCCATCAGATAGGCGACTTGTGCCGACATCGTATCGAAAATCTTCACTGTGCGGCCACCGCATTCATTCATTGTGGCCACACCAACGCCGTTGCCGAAAGCACTCTTGTGGCGGCACTCTAAAGCGGTGACTCCTTCTACAAGCGTCCCGGCGCCCAGCCGGTAGTTTTTCACCCGCGAACGGATGATGCGGACGCCCGAACCGATCTCCACACGGCCTTCTAACCGACATGCCTGAAGCTGCGAGGCGACGAAATCGTCGCTCACCGCTATCTGGGCCCAATCTTCGGCCGAAGCTCCGAACGCTTCGGCTGCTGCGATCTCCGCCGCGGTCATCTTTCTCAATCCGGACATCTTTTTATCTTGTCGTCTCAATATGTTTTCGGGTCTTCATGGGGCGAAGGCCCCGGCCCGCCCGGCTAAAGCCGGCGCTTTGAAAGTTAAGCAAATGCAAATATAACGTTTTGCCTCTAAATTTCAAATTCACGACCCATAGGGTCGATCTGCACTTTGTGGCCGTTGCGGATCGCTTGCGCACGGCTGTTACGGAAAGGTTTTACCGCTTCGTAACCTGGACAGCTCAATACCGTTCGGCCCGTGGGGTCGATGTAGTGCCATGTGCTGCCCAGCCGCACGGCAGCCACTCCTTCCGTGAAGTCAAATCCGCAGTCGTAGAGTGGGGGTACGACCACTTCGGAGCCTGTCCGGTAGCCCCAGAAGCCGTTTTCGGCGAAAAGTTCGGGAATCGCAGCCGGTGCTTTCCGTTCGGTAGTCAGGTAGTGTAGCAGGTCTGGCAGCCCGGGGAGCCGCAACGTTTCGGTGCGTAACAATCGTGCGATGCGGTACTCGGCCGCGTGGCCCTTCTGTGCCAGAAGTGCCAGCACTTCGTCGAGTGCTGCATCCGTACCGATCCTGAGGGGAGAAAAGAGCAGACCGTCACGTTCGCCATAGCGGTCGTAGAGTGTCGGGTCGAGGCGCAGGGCATGGAGTGCCGTTGCAATGAGGGCTGCCGGGTAATCGTCGATTCGGGCATCGAAATCTTCGGCCGTGCGAGTGGGGTGCTGAAATGCTGCGGTGCCTGTCTCGGAGCTGGTCTCCCCGGCAAAGGCCGGCAGGAATGACGCATCGAGGTCGATGATGCGCAGTGTGCCGTCGGCCTCGACGATGATGTTGTCGGGTTTCAGGTCGCCGTGTGCCCGATTGTCAGAGACCAGTTCGGCCGCCAGATGATCGAACGCTGTGGAGAGAGCCGCCAGCCGCTTGCGATCATGAGCCTGGGCAGCGGTTTCGATGGCCTGTTGCAGGGTCTCGCCTTCGATCCAGTCATTTAGCACCACGTCGACCCACTCGCCACGATCGGGTGCTGTGTAGAGGTATAGTTCGCGGGGCAGGTAGCGGTCGCCGTAGATTTCTGCCAAATGGCGCCTCGGTCGGAAGTAGCAGCGCAGAGCCTCGATGCGGCCGGCCCGGCGAATGCGGAAAACTGCGGCACTGTTGCCCGCACTGAAGAGTGCCCGTCCCTGCTCGTCGCGACAGAGCGTCACTTCACCCAGCTGGCGTGTCAGTCCGTGCGGGTCTTCGAGGGTCAGCAGATATTGACGAAGCGAGTACACGACAGTTTTAATTATAAATCCCCCTCCTCTGTTCCGGCCTTCAGGCCGACCGAGCCGTAGCCACCCCGGGCGAAGGCTTTTTTGCAACGCCTTCGGGGCGTTGTCTCTTCGGCGGCTT
>CAJUIE010000101.1 GCA_910586375.1 uncultured Alistipes sp.
CATGGGCGAGGCCAAGGTCGTGGCCATGGAGGCCAACCGCATGGACAGCGACAACGAGTTCCCCTCCACCATGTGGAAGCACTCGATGAATGCAGTCAACTATGCCAACCAGGTTATCTGCAACATCGACGCCGTGCGGGAGAACGATCCTTCGCTCACCGAGACCGAGTACCAGGAGTGGCTCTCCGAGGCGTTGTGCCTGCGCGCCTATGTCTGGATCAACATGATGCAGCTTTTTGGCGAGATACCCATGCTTACGGAGATTCCGCCTGCCATCACCTCCGACAACATCGAGGAGGTTTATCCGCTCTATTTCCCCGTGCGCGTTTCGAAGCAGACCGTCGGCGAACAGATCAAAAAGGACATCGAGGAGTACGCCTGCCTTTATGCTCCGCAGGTCGACGCCACCAATAAATTCAAGATCACCCAGGGCTTCGCACACGGTCTGATGGCCCGGTTCTACGCCCTGCGTGAGTTCCGCGACTGGGAGAAGGTCAAGACCCACTGCTCGGCAGTCGAGGGGATGAATTATTCGCTCTGCGACCATTATGGCGACCTCTGGGCTTATGCCGAGGGCGAGGGCGGCGCCGCCAGCATCAACGTTCGCGAATCGATCTTCGAGATCAACTGGGGAACACTCCAGTCCACCGGTTCGTGGTGGTGGATGATGTTCCATCGCAACTATTACAAACCCGACGACAGCTTCAGCTGGGCCAAGTGGTGCACGCCGTCGCGTAATCTGGCTTCGGCTTACGACGCCCTGGGCGATACCCAGCGCAAGAATGCGTCGATCATCTACGACCGGTGCGGCTGGTCATTCCACTACCCGAACGACGCCTACGCCTTCATGCACAAGGTTCCCACCAACCTCACGCCCCACTACGTGATGCGCCTTGCCGACATCAGGCTGCTGCACGCCGAAGCACTGGCCCATACGGGTGATGCGTCGGGTGCTGCCGACATCGTCGACGAGATCCGCACGCGGGCAGGCGTCACCACAAAAGTTACGGCCGACGAACGGGCTTCGGCCGATGTCATGAAAGAGGTCGTTCTCGCCGAGCGGCGCCTGGAGCTGGCTATGGAGGGACACCGGTGGTTTGATCTGGCGCGTTATGGCGACGATTACTCCATGCTCAAGACCATCTGCAACGGGGTTAACATCGCCGGTTCTGCCTCCTATGACAGCTATTTCCAGCCGCGTAAGACGATGGACGACAACCACGTATTGCTGCCCATTCCCACTACTGTGCTGGACGACAACTCCAACCTCGAACAAAATCCCGGTTATTGATCCTCTCCAACAAAAACAGGCTACGATCCATGAATATGCTCAATCACAACCTGCGAACACTCACTTTCGCACTTCTGCTGGCCGGTGCGGTCTGCTGCGCCAGCTCTTCAGGCGACGAAAATACCACCCCCACCCCTGCGCCCGGGCCGCAGCCGGCACCGCAGGAGGGTGTCAGCTGCTACGTCACCACGGCCAATGGTGCACGGCTCTTCGACGAGGAGCACATCGATTATTCCCGCGTCTCGATGTCGCCTTATCGTATTTCGCTCGATGCTTCCAAGACCTACCAGACCGTCGATGGCTTCGGCCCCGCAGTCACGGGTGCGTCGTGTTATAACCTGCTGAAGATGTCGGCTGCCGACCGCCACGCTCTGCTCGAAAAGTGCTTCGATCCTCAGAAAGGCGTGGGCTTCAGCTTCATCCGTGTGCATATCGGAGGCTCGGACTTTTCGATGGACGAGTACACCTGCTGCGACAGGGAGGGCATCGAATTTTTCGCCATCCCCGACGTCGAGAAGGAGGGTATCTTCCCCATTCTGCGCGAGATTCAGGCCATCAACCCCGAGGTGAAGATTCTGGGTTCGCCGTGGTCGTGCCCGCGGTGGATGAAAGGCACGGTCGACGACCCCACGCAGCCCTTCAACTCGTGGACCAGCGGCCGGCTCAACCCCGCTTATTACGCCGATTACGCCGAATATTTCGTGCAGTGGGTGCAGGAGATGGAGGAGAACGGATTCCCGATCTACGCCATTACCATGCAGAACGAACCGCTCAACAAGGGCAATTCGATGTCGCTCTACATGCCGTGGCAGGATCAGGCGGCTTTCGTCAAGGTGCTCGGCCCGGCGTTCCGCAATGCCGGCATCACGACCAAGATTCTGGCTTACGACCACAATTACAACTACGACAACATCGGCGACCAGAACGATTATCCGTTGCATCTGTTCGCCGATGCGGAGGCGGCGCAGTGGCTCGACGGCTCGGCCTGGCACAACTACGGCGGTGACGTCTCGGAACTGGACCAGATCCGCACCGAGTATCCCGACAAAACGATTTATTTCACCGAGGCTTCGATCGGCACGTGGAACTACTCATTCGACGGATGCCTGATCAACGACTTCGAGTCGATCTTCCTCGGGACGCTCTCGCGCGATGGCAAGGGGGTGCTGCTGTGGAACATGATGCTCGACGAGAAGGGGGCCCCCAACCGTCCGGGCGGGTGCACCACCTGCTTCGGGGCCATTGAGATCAACTCGTCGAATTACAAGACCCTCAAATTCAACAGCCACTACTACGACCTGGCCCACTGCTCGAAGGTCATCCGTCCGGGTGCCGTGCGTATCGCTGCCGACGGTTATACGGCTGCGGGTCTGAGTTATCTGGCGTTCCGCAATCCCGACGGCTCCATGGCCTTCGTTGTGCTCAACAAAGGGGCTCAGGAGCAGACCGTGGCCGTTTACCAGACCGCCGCGCGCTCGTTCAAGTACACCGTTCCTGCACAGTCGATCGCTTCGTTCGGCTGGGACGGCGAAGAATAATCAATCTAAAACATCAGCAATCATGAAATTATCGAAATACTTCATCCTCGCCGCCGCTTCGTTGTCATGGCTGGCGGGTTGCAAGGACGATCCCGAACTCCAGACCACCGACATCGGGCCCGAAATGACGAACGTGGTGGTCGACGAAGAGGCCGTTTATGGCGGTCAGGTGAGCTTTGCCGCCACGTTGAACGATGCACTGCCCCTCTCGACACTGAAGGCCCAGGTCCTCTTCGACGGCGATCTGGTGGCCGAAGAGGTGATCCGTACCAAGACCAACGGCACGTATGAAGGCACCGTGACGCTGCCATATTACAAGAACTTCCCCGACGGAGGCGATGCCGAACTGGTCATCGTGGCCCAGAACACCCACTTCGGGCTTACGCAGCAGACTTTTCCGCTTACGGTCTATTATCCGCATCCGGACAAGATCGTCTATCTGCTCGGCGGGCAGGAGTACGACATGCTGCCCACGGAGAATGCGTTCGAGTATGCCGTCACGGCCGAGTTTCCGCAAAAGCCCAAAGGGTATATCCGCGCCATAGTCGACGAACTCGACAGCGAGGTGACCTTCGGATATGACACCGCAGCGGGCGGCATCGTGGCCGGCTCGACCGACGCCATTCCCTTCACCAACTCCACGGCCGGCGAGTATACCATTTCGTTCAACATCCGGACCTTCGACGGAGCCCCCTTCACCAAACTGCTCTTCGACGGTGCGGAGATGACGATGATCGACTCCGAGACCTATAGCGTCGTGGCTACACTCAGCCAAAACGCGACGTATACCCTCGAAGGGATCGCCGGTTTCGCCGACTGGACGCTCGACGCCGACTTCTTCGAGCGTGGTTCCGAAGCCGGAGAGGTGAAGTTCCTGCCGCTGGGCGGACTGTATAAGATCACGGCCGACTTTGCCCATAGCTACCTCAAGGCCGAGGCCATGAAGTCGGCCACAGAGCTGGCTACGCTCAACGAGGATGGCTCGGGCGCCATTTGGGCCATCGGCGGCATGGAGGTTGGCAAGCCCACGCTTCAGAACGCCGCCAGCTGGAACCCCGAGAAAGGTGGTCTCTGCCTGGCTCGCGTGGCCGACAAGAAATATCAGATCACCTTCGTTGCCGGAGTATCGATCAATGCCGCCAAATTTGACTTCAAGTTCTTCCACCAAAAGTCGTGGGGCGGAGAGTTCGGCGGCAGCGATATTTCGACCACGAGCGACCTGGTAGCTATCAACGACTCGGGTAACCTGGGCCTTGCCGAAGGCAAAACCCTCGACCTGGGAGGCATTTATCGCTTCACGGTCGACATTACGGGCGGCAATAAAGCTGCCGTGCTTACCGTCGAAAAGATCGGCGAACAGGAGCTGCCGGCTGCCGACCTGCGTATCGACGGGGTGGCCATGACCCAGACCGATGCCGACAACTATTCGATCGACCTCGACCTCACGCAGGGGCAGTTGCTCACCCTGGGCGGCGCCGATGCCTACACACCCGCATGGATAAATCCGGACTTTTTCGCCGAGGTTTCACCTTCGGGCATACGCTTCGTGCCCATGAACGGCAAATAGCGCATCTCGGCCAACCTCACCACCCGGGTTATCGACGCCCGGGCGCTCAAATCCGACGGCTCGGGCCCGGCAACGCTGGACGACGACGGCCACGGCGCTATCTGGTTTGTGGGCTATGGCATCGGCTCGCCCGCGGCGGCCAACGAACCCGGCTGGAACACCGACAAAGCCATCTGCGTTCCGGAGTTCGCTTCGGGCATCTACAAGCTCACGGCCCAGGCCGGCAAGGAGGGCAGCACCACGCTCGGAGAGCGTTTCCGCCTGAGTGGCTGGAGTGGCAAGTTCTATAAGGATACCTCGTGGGGAGGTCTGGGAGCGTTTACGCTTGCTGCGGGCAGCGAAACCTTGCTCCAGGTGGCCAGCGACGGCAATCTCGAAATTGCTTCGGGTGCCGCGCTCGAAGAGGGTGCCACCTATTGCCTGACCGTCGACGTCACGGGCGGCAACGACTCGCCCGTGGTTTCGCTGGTCAAGGAGTGATCCGTATCTTTGCACGGAGTGCGTAGTCGAAGGGCCACGCACTCCGTTTTTTCGAATACCTAACCCCGAAAAACCGAAACAGGATGAATTTTCCAACTGTAAAAGCTCTGTTCGCCGGGGCCGTGGCATTGGTTGCGGCTGCGTGTGGCGGACGGACAACACCCGCTGCTGGTCCCGCTTATCTGGACGAATCGCGGCCCCTTGAAGAGCGTGTCGAGGACGCCCTGGCGCGTATGACTCTCGAAGAGAAGGTTGCGCTGCTCCATGCCCAGTCTAAATTCTCATCGGCAGGCGTCCCGCGCCTGGGTATTCCCGAGGTGTGGTGCACCGACGGCCCCCACGGCATTCGCCCCGAGGTCCTCTGGGACGAGTGGGATCAGGCCGGGTGGACCAATGATTCGTGCACGGCCTTTCCGGCCCTGACCTGCCTGGCTGCGACGTGGAATCCCGAAATGGCCGCCCTTTATGGCCGCTCTGTCGGCGCAGAGGCGCGCTATCGCGAGAAAGACGTGTTGCTGGGACCCGGCGTCAACATCTATCGCACGCCGCTCAACGGCCGCAACTTCGAATACATGGGCGAGGACCCGCTGCTGGCCTCCAGGATGGTTGTCCCTTACGTGCAGGGCGTGCAGCAGAACGGCGTAGCGGCGTGTGTCAAGCATTATGCACTCAACAACCAGGAGACCAACCGCAGCTCGGTCAATGTGGTTGTCGGCGATCGGGCGCTCCATGAAATCTATCTCCCGGCTTTTAAAGCAGCCGTCGACGGCGGAGCCTGGGCCATCATGGGCTCTTACAACCGTTACAAGGGCCAGCACTGCTGCCACAACCAATATCTTCTCAACGACATCCTCAAGCGCGACTGGGGCTTCGACGGTGTGGTTATTTCCGATTGGGGCGGAGTGCACGACACGCGCGAGGCAGCCGAAAACGGCCTCGACATGGAGTTCGGATCGTGGACCAATGGGCTCAACTGGGGCGCCAGCAACGCCTACGATAGTTATTATCTGGCATTTCCTTATCTGGAACTGCTGCGCCGGGGCGAGGCCTCGGTTGCTACACTCGACGACAAGGCCCGGCGCGTGCTGCGACTGATTTTCCGCACGGCCATGAATACGCATAAGCCTTTCGGGGCGCTCTGCTCACCCGAACACGAAGCGGCCGCCCGGCGCATTGCGGGCGAGGGTATGGTACTGCTGAAGAACGACGGCGGGATGTGGCCTCTCGACCCCGACGCAACACGGCGTATCCTTGTCGTGGGCGAAAACGCCATCAAGATGATGACCGTGGGCGGCGGCTCCTCATCGCTCAAGGTGCGGCATGAGACCACGCCGCTCGAAGGCATTCGGGCCGCTGCCGGCAAC
>CAJUIE010000102.1 GCA_910586375.1 uncultured Alistipes sp.
CGTATTCTAACCAGCTGAACTAACGCACCGTTTGCTGATTGCGATTGCAAAGGTAGTACAAATTTCGATAACTCCAAACAATTTTCTTATTTTTTGAAGAAAGAAAATTGCACACTTCCGTAACTCCTTAATTGCCAGAACTCCGGGCGCGAAGAAAAATCGGCTTTTTTTGAGTGCTCGAAGATGAATATTCCTCCGGGACGCAGCAGTTGGCCGTCAAGAACCTGGCCGACGACTCCTTCGCTGCCCTCCAGGTCGTAGGGAGCATCCGAAAAAATGAGGTCGAACTGCTTGCTGCAACTCTTCAGGTAGAGGAAGACATTGGCTTTGACCGGATAGAAGCTTTCGATGGCCAGCTGTGCCGCGGTTTGCCGGATGAAATTCCAATGTACGGGGTTGATCTCCACGGCCGTGACGCTTCGTGCGCCCCGCGAGGCAAATTCGTAGCTTATCGAACCCGTCCCGGCGAAGAGGTCCAGCACGTCGCACGCCCCGAAGTCCACGATGTTGCCCAGGACGTTGAAGAGGTTCTCCTTGGCGAAGTCCGTCGTCGGGCGGGCCCGCAGGTTGCGGGGCGGTGTGATGGCTCGTCCCCGGTATTTACCGCTTATTATTCGCATGTGGAGCTCCGGAAATAGCGGCCGAGGGTTTTACGCAGGGTGCGGCTGCGGTTGCCCGCAATCCGCAGGTCGAATTCCCGCAGCGGGAACATCTGCTTTAGGCGTCCGATGAGGTAGAGCGGGTCGTCCTCCGTGTTGAGCGGAATCGCCTCGGCCAGCCGCAGCCCGCGGTCGTATACCTTTATATATAGAATGTCGTCTGCCGCGCGGAGCCATACGCAGTAACGCTCCGCCCCCTGCGGTGTGTGGAGCAGTGGGGTAGTGTAGAGGATTTGCCCTTCAGAGCCGAAGCGCTCTTCGAGTTGCTGGCGGCACTCCTGGCCGATGGCCATCACCGCCACGGCCTCTTCGTCCTCCCGCCGGGGGGTCCATACGGCCTGCTGGGTCGCCGTGCACGCCATGCCGGCCGCCGCAAGCAGCGCCTCCGCCTGGTCCGGATCGAACACTTCGACCGGCACTAACATCGTCTGCCACGTCCGCAGCTCCACCTCGACCATCTCTTCGGCCGTGGTGGCGCCCTCAGCCCCGATCACGGAAAAAGAGCGTCCATCCAACGACTGCTGAATGGACACCCTCTTCACTGCGTGGGGGGCGTCAGTCCTCCCAGTTTCCTGCTTCATTGTTTCCAGCCTCCATCGAGCCGAACTTGACTCCGGGGTAGCGGTTGAAGTTGTTTTTCTCGTCATCGACCAAGTTGACTACCTCCTGGTGGTAGGCTACCGTGTCGAGGAACATTTCGTAGCGTATGCGGCACTCCACAACGGGAATAACGACTTTCGATTCGGTCGTTATGAGGCCGGCTTCCATGATGTATTGTGCCTGGTCGTTGGTTCCGGGGACGTAGCGGAGCTGCTCCACATCGGCGGGCGTCAGCACCTTGGGCGAAAAGATCGTGTCGATAACGGCGACTTTGAACTTCTCGATATTTTTCTTGCCGGACCTCTTGAGCTGTGCCATAGCTACCGAGTCGTCCTCGTCGACGAGCTTGCGCTCCAGCTCGAGGGTGTCGTTGAGAATAAATGCCGTGAGGGTGTCGAAGCTGCCCGTAAAGCGCTGATACTTCGATTTGAAAGCTCGCTGGGCGGTTCGGATGTCCTTGATGCGGTCGATGACCTCGGCTTTTTTGGCCTTGAGGTCCTCTTCGAAGCGGATCGGGGTCGAGATCTGGATGTAGATGATGTAGATCAGCACCGCGATGACCAGAGCCAGAATGATCTGAAAGAATCTTTTCATTTTTTAAAACGAGTATTTGTTATTAATTTTGTCGAAAATGAAATTTGGAGATGCTCAGCACACATATCTCGACCCAAATTTACGCTAAAATTTGTTTCGAACCAACTCCCGGGCAAAAAAAAATCATAGAAAAGTTATCGGAATACCTTGCAGACTCCGATTTTACGAAGATTTTTATTTTGAACGGGTTCGCCGGGACGGGCAAGACCACGCTTGTTGCGGCACTTGTTGCGGCGCTCAAGGCGATGGGTACCAAGCCTGTTCTGCTGGCTCCGACGGGGCGTGCGGCCAAGGTTCTGGCGCTCCACACCAGCGAGAAAGCCTTTACCATTCATAAACGCATTTACCGCCAGCGCACCAATGCCGACTACGAGTCTAAATTCTCGCTGGGGCCCAATACGGAACGCGATGCGGTGTTTATCGTCGACGAGGCGTCGATGCTCTCCGACAGCGGAGCGGACGGAACGCTTTTCGGTGGTTCGCTCCTGGGCGATCTGGTTCAGTACGTGCGCAACGGCAAGGGGTGCCGCCTGGTGCTTGTCGGTGACAGTGCCCAGCTGCCGCCCGTGGGGGCCGATTCCAGCCCGGCGCTCGACCCCGCTGCGGTGGACCGTTACGGAGAGACGGTTTACGGTACCCTGGAGGAAGTGGTGCGCCAGCAGGCCGAGTCGGGCATCCTGTTCAATGCTACGCTGGTTCGCTGTATGCTTGGCGGGGGCCTGGTCGATATTCCGCGTTTGCGGATGGGTTTTCCCGATGTCGAGGCGGTCGGGGGCGGGGAGTTTCTGGAGAAGTTGCAGGACTGTTATAGTCTTTACGGGCGCGATGAGACGATCGTTATCACGCGGTCCAATAAGCGGGCCAATCGTTTCAACGAGGGGGTGCGACGCCATGTGCTGTGTGTCGAGGAGGAGATCGAGGGCGGAGACATGCTTATGGTCGTCAAGAACAACTATTATTTTCCCGAGCACACGAAGGATTGCCCCATGAACTTCATTGCCAATGGCGACATCGCGCGGTTGCGGCGCATTCGCCGTTTCGAGGAGTTTTATGGGTTTCGTTTTGCCGACGTGGTGCTGGAGTTCCCCGATTACGACAACGCGAGTATGGAGTGCAAGATCCTGCTTGACACACTCGCCTCGGAGTCGCCGTCTCTTACGCGGGAGGAGTCGTCGCGGCTTTTTTGCGAGGTCGAGAAGGATTATGCGGACATCCGGAGCAAGATCAGGCGGTTTCAGGAGATACGCGAAAATCCTCATTTCAACGCTTTGCAGGTGAAATTTGCTTATGCCGTGACGTGCCATAAGGCGCAGGGAGGACAGTGGCGTGCGGTTTTCGTCGACCGCTGTCTTTTCGGCGACGAAGCCATGACGCGCGACCTGTTGCGCTGGCTTTATACGGCCTTGACCCGCGCCACCGAGAAGCTCTATTTAGTCAACTTCGACGAGCAGTTTTTCGAGTAGCCTCCTCCTGCCGTAGTCATTGCTCCTGCCCTCGCCCCTGTCATTCTGAGGCCTAAAGCCGAAGAATCTGTATAGTGTCACCTTCCCGGCCTTTGGTCCGGATCGAGCCGCCGCCCCGGCCCGGCGGAGGCTTTTTTCGCAACGCTTTAGCGTTGTCTCTTCGGCGGCTTCACGCCTCTGGCGTGCCCCCCCCCGGCCGCCGAAGAGAAAATTTTCACGGGCTTCGGCTCTGTTGTTGTTTCTCGCCGCGAAGATACGCCCCAAAAATAGCCATTCGTTGCCTTCTACATGTTTCGACCTTAGGTCGATCGAGCCGCAGCCCCGCCCTGCGGAGGCTCGACACTTGGTGTCTTGCTCCGCTGGCTCCGGCTCTCTTATTCCTGCACGCAGCGAACGGGGAAACCGGTCGCACGGTAGTAGCTGCTCTCGGGGTACACGTTGGAACTGTTGAAGAGCAAGTACGCCCCGCTCACGCCCGACGCCGAGTGAGGTGCACTGCTCCAGGCGTAACCGTCCGCGCCCACACCGTCCAGGCCGCCGGAATTGCTGGCGCGGTAACCCGAAGCGGTGACGATGTGTCTGCCCCGCCCCTCTCTTATTCCTGCACGCAGCGAACGGGGAAACCGAACGCACGGTGGCCGTTGCTTTCGGGGTGCACGGCGGATACGTGGAAGTATAAGTTCATACCGACTACGGCTGATGCCGAGTTAGGCGAACTACTCCAGACGAAACCGCTCGTGCCCACATCGCCCAGGCCGCCGGAACCGCTGTAGCGGCAACCCGAAGCGGGGTAGACGGATACTCCCGCCCGGCAAAAAAATGAATAAATTCTTTTTTTGCTCTCGGCTTAATCGTATCTTTGACTCCGTCTTAAATACTTCCGCCTCGGCAATGCTCAAATAAATTTGGCATTGCGCTCGGCTTATTCGTATCTTTGTCCGAATGAAACCGAACGATAATCCCGGCGAACGCCATCCTCTCGAACCTTTCCTGCCCGAAAACGCCCGTCTGCTGATGCTGGGCAGTTTTCCGCCGCAGCGCCACCGCTGGTCGATGGAATTCTTCTATCCCAATCTTCAGAACGACATGTGGCGCATCGTGGGGCTCCTGGCTGCGGGCGATAAGAACCATTTCCTGGAGCCCGAAGGCCGGCGTTTCGACCGCGCGCGCATCGAGACTTTCTGCCGCGAGCGGGGCATAGCCCTTTACGATACGGCAGTCGAGGTTATCCGGTTGAAAGATAACGCTTCGGACGCTTTTCTTCAGGTCGTACGAGAGGTCGATCTTGCGTCCCTTCTGACGCGTATACCCCGGTGCTGCGACTTGGTTACGACCGGACAAAAGGCCACCGACACGTTGCGTGTTATGACCGGGAGCGCCGAGCCGCCGGTGGGTGGCTGTGTGGAGTTCGATTTTGCGGGGCGTCACATGCGCCTTTGGCGTATGCCCTCCTCCTCGCGGGCTTATCCTCGGCCTGTAGAGTGGAAAGCCGAATTTTATCGTAAGGTGTTTGCTTCTTGCGGGATCGTGTAGCCTGGCCCGAAAATAGATGTTTCGGCCTTTGGTCGATTGAGCCGTCGCCCCGCTCCGGTGGCTTTTTCGCAACGCTTTCGTGTCGTCTCTCTGGCCCCCCCCCGGCACGCCGAAGAGAAAATTTTCACGGGCTGCGGCTCTCTGTAGTCTGCCGCGGCGCCCCGAAGCGGGGTAGAAGTCGGTAGCGCTGCTTTCAGATGCCGGCGAGTTTTTTGATTTCGTTGAGTTTGTTGAGCGCTTCGATTGGGGTCAGCGTATCCAGTTCAAGGCCCTTTATCTGGTCGCGGATGGCTACCAGCACCGGGTCGTCCAACTGGAACATCGCCAGCTGCATATTCTGCGACGTCGTGGTTTCGGCAGCCTCTTTGAGCGCCTGGCCCGCCGGTTTACGGCCTCGGTCTTTGAGGCTGCGGCTCGGGACGATTTCGTTGTTGCCGTAGACCTGTTCGAGGTTGCGCAGTATTTCGTCGGCCCGCGATACCACCGGGGCAGGCATTCCGGCCATGCGGGCGACGTGTATTCCGAACGAGTGTTCGGTTCCGCCACGTTCGAGCTTGCGCAGGAAGACGATGTTGTTGCCCATCTCTTTCACGGCCACGTGGTAGTTTTTCACGCGGGGACACATCTGCTCCATTTCGTTGAGTTCGTGGTAGTGCGTGGCGAAGAGTGTCCGGGCACGTGCCGAGGGGTGGTTGTGAAGGTATTCAACCATCGCCCAGGCGATCGAAATACCGTCGTAGGTCGATGTGCCGCGTCCGATTTCGTCTAAGAGCACGATACTGCGGTCGGAGATGTTGTTCAGAATACTCGACGACTCCAGCATTTCGACCATGAAGGTCGACTCGCCCTGCGAAATGTTGTCCGAGGCACCTACGCGGGTAAAAATCTTGTCCACGACGCCTATATGCGCCGACTTGGCCGGCACGAACGAGCCCATCTGAGCCATGAGGATGATGAGGGCCGTCTGGCGCAGCAGGGCCGATTTACCCGACATGTTGGGGCCCGTTATCATCATGATCTGCTGCTTTTTGTCGTCCAGACGCACGTCGTTTGGCACGTACTCCTCGCCCACAGGCATCAGGGTTTCGATCACAGGATGTCGCCCTGCCTTGATGTCGATGAGGGTTCCGTTGTCCAGCACGGGCCGCACGTAGTTACGCTCTGCCGCAATCCGGGCGAAGGATTGCAGACAGTCGATTCCGGCCACCACTCCGGCGTTGCGCAGCAGGGTTGTGAGGGTCGTTGCAATCGATTCGAGCAGCTGACCGTAGATTCGCTGCTCCAGGATAAGCATCTTCTCTTCGGCGCCGAGAATCTTCTCCTCGTACTCTTTGAGCTCTTCGGTGATGTAG
>CAJUIE010000103.1:0-1145 GCA_910586375.1 uncultured Alistipes sp.
ACTTCGACCTGGGCAACCACCAGAAGTTTTCGGGCAAGAAAATCCAGTATTTCGACCCCGAGACGGGCGAAAGCTACGTGCCCTATGTTGTCGAGACGTCGATCGGCGTCGACCGCATGTTCCTGCAGGTCATGTCGGCGGCCTACACCGAGGAGCAGCTCGACGGCGGCGATTCGCGCGTGGTGCTGCGCCTGCCTGCGGCTTTGGCTCCCGTCAAGGCGGCCATCCTGCCTCTGGTCAAGAAGGACGGCATGCCCGAAATCGCGCAGAAGATCGTCGACGAACTGAAATACGACTTCAATGTCGTGTATGACGAGAAGGATTCGGTCGGCAAACGTTACCGTCGTCAGGACGCCATCGGCACACCGTTCTGCATCACCGTCGACGGTCAGACCGCCGAAGACGGCACCGTGACGGTGCGCCACCGCGACACAATGCAGCAGGAACGCGTGAAGATCGAAGCCCTGCATGCTATGGTCGATGAAGAGTGCTCGTACCGCAAACTATTCAAGAAGCTGAACCTTTAGTGTCGCGCATTCTGGCCATAGACTACGGTACCAGGCGCACAGGCATCGCCGTGAGCGACCCATTACGGTTGATCGCGGGGGGGCTGGAGACGGTCGAAACGCGGCAACTCGAAAAGTGGCTCGCAGACTATTTCGCCCGCGAAGACGTTGGTGTCATAGTGCTGGGCAAACCCGCCCGGATGGACGGCACACCCTCTGAGACGTGGCGTTTCATCGAGCCACTGGCGGCCCGGCTACGGCAGGCATGGCCCGACAAGGAGGTGACATTTTACGACGAGCGTTTCACTTCGGTGCTGGCCCATCGTGCGATCCTCGACAGCGGCATCGGAAAGATGGCCCGCCGCGACAAGGCGCTGGTAGACAAGGTTTCCGCGACGATTATTTTACAAAGTTACATGGAGTTCTGCAAATGATTTATCCGATTGTCATCTATGGCAACGACGTGCTGCGCAAGCCGTGCCTGCCTGTTTCGGCCGATTTTCCCGATTTGAAGAAGTTGATCGACGACATGTTCGCCACCCTCGACGAGGCCGGAGGCGTGGGATTGGCCGCTCCGCAAATCGGCAAGAGCCTGAAGCTCTTCATTGTTGATGGCACCGCGTGGGCAGAGGACGACCC
>CAJUIE010000103.1:1155-6101 GCA_910586375.1 uncultured Alistipes sp.
ACCCGTCGTGCGCCGGCTTCAAACAGGCATTCATCAACGCCGAAATCTATGCCTATTCCGACCAGACGAAAACCTATAATGAGGGGTGCCTCTCGTTTCCGGGCCTTTATGCCGATGTCCCGCGGTCGTTGTCGATCCGCGTGCGCTATCTGGACGAGGAGCTGAAGCCTCACGACGAGGAGTTCACGGGCTACAAAGCCTGGGTCATTCAGCACGAATACGACCACACCGAGGGGCGCGTCTTTGTCGACCGTGTAGCCCCCCTGCGCCGCAATCTGCTGAAAGGAAAGTTGCTGAACCTGGCCAAAGGAAAATACCGTTGCAGCTACAAAACACGATAAAAAAGTGCGGATTTTGTAGTAGAAGCGATCTTTTTTTCGTATATTTCGGAGTGCACGAAAATAACTTACTAATCAAACAGGAAGATGATGAAAAAGATTTTGCTTGCTTTGGCCGTGTGCCTCGGCGCATGGAGCGCTTCGGCACAGGACCGATGGTCGGTTGGTGGCCGCGTAGGAGCCGGACTTCAGGTCGTCGGGCAATACCACGGATTAGGCACAGTCGCCGCCCACCCCTTCTATCTGGAAGGACGTTTCGGCATGTCATGGTGCAATGCCGGCGGCTCCGTCGTAGCCGACCTCACGGCTCTGGCAGCCTGGAACTGCTTCGAATTCGGAGCATGCAATTCAGGTAACTTTTTCGCGGACTTCGGCGCCGGTATATCAGTCGGCGGCAAGGCTCACTATGCGTATGTCGGCGTTGCGGGACTGGCGCGTTGCGGATTCAAATTCTCAGGCGCTCCCGTGTCACTGTCGGCCGACTGGACCCCGCTTTTCGGGCCTCATATTGCTTATGGAGGCGGACACAGTTATTCAGAATTTCATAAATACGGACTGGCCAATTTTGGCCTTACCTGCACGTATAACTTCTAAGCCCAACCTCCCTCATAAAACGGGGACAGCCTATCATAGGCTGTCCCCGTTTTTTTACGTGGCGACGAGAAAATCAAAACTTATAGGTCGCCCCTATATTGACAATCATCGGATTCTTCGAGTTATTACGCGTCTGAATCATCCATTTGAACCCAGCCGAAATATCCCAGCGCTTGGTGATGATAAAATCGGTCCCGACACCGAGGTCAACGCCGAGCGACCAGTCGCCCAGATCATTGAAACTCAAACCAGCTTGGGGATACAACGACCAGAAGCGGGCCACACGGAAGAGGTACTGCATATCGCCACTGATGTCCACCGAGCAATCTTTCTTGCAGAGAAACGTCAGGGCCGGCTGGACGCGCCAATGGTCGGAGATCGCATAGCGGCTGACCGCTCCGAATCCGAAGACAGCGCCATCGGCTCCCGTATTGGTGTAGATACCTACCTGCGGACCGAGGGCCCAGCGGCCTCTTTCCTGAGCCGAAACGGCCCCTGCAACGAACAATGCGGCAATTGCCGTAAGAAGAAACTTTTTCATTTCCGGTTATTTTAATTTTACAAAAATGTGCTTTAGCATGTACTCTTGCCGTATGTCAAGCAATACGGCAGGACGAACACTGCCTGGCAGTCTTGTTTTTTCAATAACTCCACCCCTCGCAACACTCGTGCCGCGCATGGAAAGAGTTGGGCACAGAAGGCAATAAAAAATAACGCCCGGCCTTGAATGGCCGGGCGTCGGAGCCAGGAGAAGCAAAACTCCTCGTGCTGTAAATCTACTTTTGGTTGAGTGCTGCGTGTGCAGCTGCCAGGCGTGCGATGGGCACACGGAACGGCGAGCAGCTCACGTAGTTCAGACCGGCATAATGGCAGAACTCCACCGACGAGGGCTCGCCGCCGTGTTCGCCACAGATGCCACACTTGAGGTTTTCGCGCGTACCGCGTCCCTTGAACACTGCTTCGCGGATGAGCTGGCCCACGCCGTTGCGGTCCAGAATCTGGAACGGGTCGTTCTTCAGAATGCCCTTTTCGAGGTAGACGGGCAGGAACTTCGAAATGTCGTCACGCGAGAAGCCGAGGGTCATCTGCGTCAGGTCGTTCGTACCGAACGAGAAGAACTGCGCCACTTCAGCGATTTGGTTGGCCGTCACAGCAGCGCGCGGCACTTCGATCATCGTGCCGACCATGTATTCGATCTTGTCGTTACGCTCGCTGAAGACCTGCTCAGCCGTCCGGTCGATGATGTTTTTCTGGTAGCGCAGCTCCTTGTGGTTACCGACCAACGGCACCATAATCTCCACATGTACAGGTATACCGGCCGCCTTGACGTTCATCGCAGCCTCGATAATGGCGCGGGTCTGCATTTCGGTGATCTCGGGATAGGTGTTGCCCAGACGGCAGCCGCGGTGTCCCAGCATCGGGTTGAACTCGGCCAGCGATTCCACCTTGGCCACGATCTTCGCCAGCGGCTCGTGCATCTCCTCGGCCATCTCCTTCTGGCCCTTCTCATCGTGGGGTACGAACTCGTGCAAGGGGGGATCCAAGAGACGAACGGTCACGGGATAGCCGTTCATCGCCTTGAACAATCCCTCAAAGTCACCACGCTGCATGGGCAGCAACTTGGCCAACGCCACACGGCGCCCGGCTTCGTCGTCGGCCAGAATCATCTCGCGGATAGCCTTGATGCGGTCGCCCTCAAAGAACATATGCTCCGTGCGGCAGAGGCCAATGCCTTCAGCCCCGAACTCGAACGCCTGGGCTGCATCTTTCGGCGTGTCAGCGTTAGCACGCACCTTGAGCACCGAGTATTTACCGGCCAGCTCCATCAGTTTGCCGAAGTCGCCACTCAGGTCGGCGGCTTTGGTGGCCACCTGCCCCAGGTATACTTCACCGGTCGAACCGTTCAGCGAAATCCAATCACCCTCCTTCACGGTGAATCCGTTCACCTTAATTGTGCGGGCCTTGTAGTCGATCTCGAGCTCGCCGGCGCCTGACACACAGCATTTACCCATGCCACGGGCCACAACGGCCGCGTGGGAGGTCATACCGCCACGTGCCGTCAGAATACCTGCCGCGTCGAGCATACCCTTAAGGTCTTCGGGCGAGGTCTCGATGCGCACCAGAATTGCTTTCTGCCCCGTCTTCGCGAGCACCTGCTCCGCATCGTCGGCGAAGAACACCACGGGACCGGTCGCAGCACCCGGCGAGGCGGGCAAGCCTTTGGTTATGACCTGTGCCGAGGCAATAGCCTTCTTGTCGAATACCGGGTGCAGGAGTTCGTCGAGCTTCGCCGGTTCGCAGCGCAGCACGGCGGTCTTCTCGTCGATCAGACCTTCGCGCAGCATGTCCATGGCGATCTTGACCATCGCGGCGCCCGTGCGCTTGCCGTTGCGGCACTGGAGCATCCACAGCTTACCATCCTGAATCGTAAACTCAATGTCCTGCATGTCGGTAAAATACTGCTCCAGGTGGTGCTGGATGTCGTTCAACTCCTTATATACCTCGGGCATCACCTCTTCGAGCGACGGATATTTCGACTTGCGCTCCTCTTCGCTGATGTTCTGCGCTTTAGCCCAGCGCTTCGATCCCTCAATCGTGATCTGCTGCGGCGTACGGATACCGGCCACCACATCCTCGCCCTGAGCGTTGATGAGGTACTCGCCGTTGAAAATATTTTCACCCGTCGCCGCGTCACGCGAGAATGCCACGCCCGTGGCGGAGTTTTGGCCCATGTTGCCGAAGACCATCGCCTGCACCGACACGGCCGTGCCCCATTCGGCGGGGATGTTGTTGAGCTTGCGGTAGAGGATGGCACGTTCGTTCATCCACGAACCGAACACTGCGCAAATAGCTCCCCAGAGCTGGTCCCACGGATTGGTCGGGAAATCCTCACCCGTCTGCTTCTTCACGGCAGCCTTGAAGCTCTTAACCAGCTCCTTCAGATCATCGGTCGTCAGGTCCGTGTCGTTCTTCACGCCCCTCTTCTCTTTCATTGCGTCGATGATCTCTTCAAACGGGTCGTGGTCCTCCTTCGATACGGGTTTCATGCCCAGCACCACATCGCCGTACATCTGCACAAAACGGCGATAGGAATCCCACGCGAAACGAGGATTGCCCGTGCGCTTAGCCACGGCCTCCACAGCCTGATCATTCATACCCAGGTTCAGGATCGTATCCATCATGCCAGGCATCGACGCACGGGCACCCGAACGCACCGAGACCAAAAGCGGCATCTCCTTGTCGCCGAACTTCATACCCGTGAGGCACTCGATATTCGCCATCGCCTTCTCCACCTCGGGACGCAACATCTCGATCACAGCCTGCTTGCCATGCGAGTAGTATTCCGTACATACTTCCGTGGTGATCGTAAAACCCGGAGGAACGGGGATGCCGATGAGGTTCATCTCCGCAAGGTTGGCTCCCTTGCCACCGAGCAGTTCGCGCATTTTGCCGTTTCCTTCAGCCTCTTTGTTGCCAAAGGTGTAGACCCGTTTAACGTCTGCCATAATCGTTTTAAATTAATTATCGTGAATATTCTGAATTTTTCGCCATCAGGATTGCGAATGTAGCAAAATTTTTCGAAATTACCAAAAAAAATCTACTCGATATAAACATATACGGGCAGTGCATAGCTGTAGCCGCCCCTGTAACGGCCATTTTCGAAGGTCTTAATCGGATAAGTGGTATTGTGATCAACCAAAAAACGCCGGGCGAAAACGTCGCCTCCGGTCGTGCGAAGCGCCGTATCGACCAGAATGCGGTCGCGCATCCGCCACCCCGTGCGAATGCGGATATTGCCCCTGCCCCGGGCTGCAGCCCGGGCGTGCGCATCCACCAGCCCGGCCTCCGCAGGCTCGAACGACTGCGAGCGCCCCAGAACGAGCAGCTTCACCCCCGGTCGATCGTCGCGCAACTCCTCAACAACCCATTTTACCATCCGCGTATCGCTGCACAGCACCAGTCCAAGGGTATCGACCCGCACCCGAGGCGTAGCACTCCGCCGCTGCGCAAAGC
>CAJUIE010000104.1 GCA_910586375.1 uncultured Alistipes sp.
CGGTAATCTTGATCTGCGCGAGCTGGGCTGCGTTGTTGACTGTGGCGTCCTGCATTTCGTCGTCGGTGCGGTCCGTAGCGAAGTAGAGCTGCCACAGCCGGTAGGTACCGTTATAGTAGCCGTAGGAGTAGTTGCAGGCCCACTCCGAGTAGTTGCTCTTGCTCGACTGCGACTTCAGGCCGATCTGCTCGCCAATGCGGCCATTGCTCCACGACGAGGCACTGGAGCGGTCGCCTAAGAATTCGACCTCCCACATGGATTCGTGCCACTCGGTGTCGTACTTGTCCTGAATCATGTTGATGAATACCTGCTTGTAGTCGGGGTTTAGTCCGTGCAGTCCTGAGCGGATAACGCTGTGTGCGTGGTCGGCAGCCAGTCCGTAGAGCGACTGTTTACTTATGCCTTCGGTCTGCGCCACGCTTTCGCCTGCCATAAAGAGGTAGAGGCGGGCCAGAATGCCGTGGGCGACTGATTGATTGACGCGCGACGGGGTGCCGTCGACCCCTTCGTCGAGGTCGGGCAGGCACTGCTCCATTTCGGCGGCGCACCATGCGAGTACCTCGGCCTGGGGTGTTGAGGCTTTCTGCACATCCGATGGATTGGGCGAGGTGACCGTCTCCACCCGCAGCGGTACATTGCCCCACGCCTGGGCGAGCAGGAAGTGGTAGTAGGCCCTTAAGAACCGGGCTTCAGCTTTGTACAGGCTCAGTTCGTGCGTCATCTTTGCGGGGTCAATCTCCACCTGCTCCATTGCTTCGAGGAACTCGTTGGCGTTCTTGATTCCCTCGTAGAGTTTCGACCAAACCTTATAGATCGCTTCAGTCCCGGCCGTGTGGTTGTACTTGTCGGGACGGGCTTCGGCGTTGTTGTAGTTGTTGTAGTAGCAGAGGTCGTCGGCATTGCTGATCTGCAACGAATAGTAGCAGCCGTAGAGCTCTTCGCTGCTCATGACGCCGTATATGCCTGCCAGTCCGTAGATTATTTTCTGTTCGCTGTCGTAGTAGCCTTTGCCCGGAATGACATAGGGGTCGGTATCTAAGAAGCTGCATGCCCCGAGTACACTGCCGAGCAGCAGGAGGAGGGCCGTTTTGATGTTATGGATGGTTTTCATGGCTGTCTGAATCGCTTTAAACCGTTAGAATGTGAGGTTTACACCGGCCGTGAAGCCTATGGCACGCGGATAGGCCGACCAGTCGAATCCGGGGGTCAGGACCGAATTGCGGGTGGAGACTTCAGGGTCGGGGCCGCTATATCCGGTCAGGGTCCAGATGTTGTCAGCCGAGACATAGACGCGTAGTGCCGAGATGCCTGCCTTGCGCAGTGTGCGGGTAGGCAGGCTGTAGCCCAGTGAGAGGTTCTTCAGGCGCAGGAACGATCCGTCCTCCACTACGCGGGAGGAGTAGACCTCGCGGCCCCGGGCTCCTACGCGGGGGATGTCGCTCGTCGCATTTTCGGGGGTCCAGCGCCCGGCATAGGAGGCCAGCTGGTTGGTCTGGCTCTTCCATCCCGAGTCGAATACCAGACGGTTGGCGTTGAGTACATCGTTGCCGTAGCTCCACGAGAAGAAGATGTTCAGGTCGAAACCTTTCCATTGGAACGTATTGCCGAAGCCGCCCGTGTGGAGGGGCTGACCACAGCCGATGATCGTGCGGTCATAGTCGTCGATCACGCCGTCGCCGTTCATATCGCGGTAGCGCATGTCGCCGGGCTGGATGTTTTCCCTCTGGTAGTTTGTCATGTAGGGAATACCTTCGCGCAGGACGTATTGGCCGTCTACGATGTCGAAATCCTCGTATTTATAGGTGCCCTCGTAGATGAGTCCGTACATCATGCCTGTCGGTTTGCCCACCTGCGAAATGTAGGGGAACTGAGAGTTGAAGTGCGTGTCCCACGTCACGGCCGATTGCAGTGTGTTCTGGCCATCCACCAGCGCCATGATCTTGTTGCGGTTGAAGGCGATGTTGAACGAGGTCGACCAACGGAAGTCGCGGCTCTTGACGTTGACCGTTTCCAGCGTGAACTCGAAGCCGCGGTTGCGGATTTTGCCGATGTTGATCATTCCTTGCTCGTAGCCGCTTGATGCGGGCAGCAGGGCGTAGAGCAGCAGGTCGCGGGTGTTTTTCAAATACCAGTCACCCGAGAACTTGATCCGGTCCTCGAAGAATCCCAGGTCGAGACCTACGTTCCACTGCTCGGTGGTCTCCCACTTGAGGCGGTCGTTGGCCATGTTCGAGACGTAGTAGCCCGGGACGCGTTCTCCGCCGAACACATAGTCGAGCGAACCGCTCGCGCCGGGTTGCACGGTGATCTGCGAGTAGAAGTCGTAGGGTGTCTGCGTGCGGTTGTTGCCCGTCAGTCCCCACGACGCGCGGAGCTTGCCGTTGGAGAGCCATTTGCTCTTTTTGAGCGCCTCTTCGCGGTTGAAGTTCCACGACGTGCCCACCGAGGGGAAGTAGCCCCAGCGGTTGCCGGCGGGGAATTTCGACGATCCGTCGGCACGGAACGAGACGGTCAGATAGTATTTGTAACGATAATTGTAGTTGGCACGGAACAGGGCCGACATCATCCGCCAGTCGCTGTAAATGCCCTTGACAATCTGGTAGTCACCTGTGTAGATACCCGCTATGCCCAGCTCCTCGGAGGTGATCTGCGTGGCATTTACGCCGTCGTAGGTCTGCTTCTGGCCCTGGAATGTCAGGCCGGCCAGCAGGTCGATGTTGTGGTTGCGGGCTACACGTTTGCGCCACGTCAGCGTGTTTTCGTTGATCCACGAACGCTGGTCGGTCCAGTAGATACCGCCGTTGACTCCCTTACCGCTGGGCGACTTGGGGTTGCCGGTGTAGGTCTCGCTGCCGTTGAACTCCTCACGGCGGCGTTGATTGAGCGTGTAGCCGCCCGTGACCTTGAGTTTCAGGTCGGGGATGATCGTGTAGGTCAGCGCCAGATTGGCGTTGAGGTAGTCAACCAGCATTTTGCGGTGCTCGTTGCGGGCCGTCTTCACCGGATTAAAGCGGTAGTCGTCCGAGCCGGAGACCCCTTCATCGAACATTTCGTCGAGCAGGTCCTGACCTGAGGGCGATATGGGACGGTAGCCCCACACCGAGAACATCAGCCACCCCGATGATGATGAGGTGCTCTCGGCCGTTGTGGGGGTCACGCCGTTGGTCGCCGTACGCGAGTAGTTGGCATTCATGTCCATGACCAGCTTCTTCGTGATGGGCAGCGTAAGTTTGGCTTTGCCCTGGTAGCGCTGGAAGTTCGAGCGGAGGATGATGCCGTCCTGGTCGAGGGCCGAGAAGCCGATGTTGTAGCGCAATCCCTCCTTGTTGCCGCCCGAGAGTGAGACGTTGTAGTTCTGTTGAAAGGAGGTACGGTAGAGCTCATCCTGCCAGTCGATGCCGCGGATGTTTGTACGGTAGTCTTCGAGGGTAAGACCGTCGCGGAAGTAGGTTTTGTTCATCGTTGCTTCATCGAGCCACTCGCTCTGCAACCGGACAAACTCGTATGTGTCCATCAGGTCGATCTTATTGGCGATGCGGTTCATGGAGAACGAAGCGTTGAAGTTGACCGTAGGTTTGCCTTCGGTGCCGCCTTTGGTCGTGATGACGATCACACCGTTAGCACCTCTGGCGCCGTAGATGGCTATGGCCGAGGCGTCTTTCAGTACGTCGATCGATTCGATGTCGGCGGGGTTGATCGACGCGGCGAACGAGCTTTCGGAGGGGAACCCGTCAATGATGTAGAGCGGGGCGCTGCTCTGCGTAAGGGAGTTGTTGCCCCGGATGGTGACGGTGGCTTCGGTACCCAGTGCTCCGTCGCCCGTGGTGGCCACAACACCGGCGATACGCCCCGCTAAGGCGTTGTCGAATGAGGTGACGTTGGCCTTCATGATCTCGCTCAGGTCGGCTTTGGCTACCGATCCCGTCAGGTCGCGGCGGGTCGTCGTGCCGTAACCCATGTGCACGATCTCCACAGCACCGATCGAGGCCGCCTCTTCTGCCATTTTTACATTGATGGCCGTGCGTTTGCCGACGGGCTCTTCGACGGTCGTATAGCCCAGATAGGAGAAGACGAGCGTCTGCTCCTCGCGGGCCTGGATCGAGTAGTTGCCGTTGCTTCCGGTTGCGGTACCGCTTTGCGAGCCTTTTACTATGACGGTCACGCCTACCAGCGGGACATCGTTCGTGTCCACGACGCGCCCGACCACGGTGTGCTGGGCCAGTGCTGCGGTTGCCGTTCCGAGGGCCAGCATCAGCGTTGCCGCTATGGGTTTGAGCATTGTTCTCATTGTTATAAGTTGGTTGTGCAGTTTTCGATTACTGTTTTTTAAGCCGGAAATCTACGGGCAGGCCGTGTTGGCAGGTCACCTTCAGGAGCGTATTGCCGTTGCGGTCGACTGCCTCTAACCGGGCATCGTCTCCGATGGGGCGCCACGATCCTGCTATTTCCACCTCTTTCAGTATGGGCGGACACTCCTGTCGTGTGGTGTAGCTCTTTTTGGTCAGACCCAGGTCGGGCGTGCCGACGCTCATCACCAGCGTTCCGTCTGCATCGGTGCGTTCCATAACGATCGTCTCTGCGTCGATCTTTCGTATCGTTCCCTCTCCTGCATAGTCTGCATAGCAGACGTAGCCCGTGATGCCGGTTGCTGCATCACGCACCACGTGGGCCTCGTTGTCACGGCGCAGCACCTCGTAGTCGTCCTTGCGGGCGATGCGGCTGATCTCCTTGTTGGTCGGCTGAATGTAGACCGTATATTCGTAGCTCGCCTCCCGGGGCGCCTTGCCGTGGTCGATGTAGACCGTGGCGAAGTCGCCGGTCTCCATCTTACGGGTCTTGTCGTTGGGCGACGACTGATTCTGCTTGACGATATGCACCTGCGGGGCATTTTTGATGACGTAGTAGTTGCCCTTGGTGTCGGAGACCATCATACGCTCCACGCCGCTTCGGGTGTGGTGAAGCGGGAAGCCGCCCAATACCTCGTCATCGACCTCTATAGGCTCGCCTGTGTTGTCCAGATGTAGCTGAAAAAGGGTTGTTTCGGTGGGGTAGAGCGTGTTGTCATTGGTGATGCCGCTGCCGATGAAGATCATGCGGTTGTCGAAGCAGAAGACTGACTTGCGGGCTGTGGCTCCGGGCGTGAAATTTTTCAGGTCGCGCTCCTCGAACTGGAAAGCCAGCACGCCGTTGCGCCCTTCGAGCGACGATACACCGGCGAACCGCCGCGGGTTGCGCTCCATAAGCGTGCCCGGACGGGGGCTGTCGAGCTCCTCCCACGGCAGGTGGATCGTTGTGGCTCCCGGCGGACGGTTCCAGTCCCAGCCCTCCTGCACGAAGCCACTTGCTGCGGCTGTCGCCGGGTTGCCCGAGCCGATGATCGGTGCCGTGCCGTAGCTCTGATAGCGACCGTAACGGTTGTCTTTCGTATAGATTTCCGAGCCCCACACATCGCTGTTGTAGGCCTTGAGTGTCACCATCCAGTTGCCGCGGCGGTGGATGCCCGTAGCGCCGTAGTTGAGTGCGAAGAACCCTTCGGGGGTAGCTCCGGGGGTTATGCCTTCGCGTTTGAAAAGGGCATTAAGCTCCTTGTCCGTGCCTTTCAGACGAAGGTAGGCGCTCGCCAGCTCGGGATCGACACTCTTATTGCAGCCCGTCAGGTCACCCAGTGCCGCCACGTAGCCGAAGGCGTTGACATCGGCATCGGGTATGCGACCGTTCTTACTGAGCGGGTGACGGCCTGCAATACCTAAGCCCCAATGGCGCAGGTTGGTGTAGTTGGCCATCGTCAACAGCGCCTGTTTGAGTTTGCGCCGGGCCTCTTCCGAGGGGGCGAAGCCGGTCCCGGCCGTGGCTTTGCAGTAGTGGCCGAGTGTGGCGAAGGCTCCGGTCGAGTAGGCGGGGTAGAAACCGCCGTGGTGAAACGTCGTAC
>CAJUIE010000105.1 GCA_910586375.1 uncultured Alistipes sp.
GAATCCCGCCACGAAGCCGCCCCGGAACTCCCGGAGCACATCATAAGCCGTGTACTCCGTCTCGCGGTCGATGAGTTTGAGCAACACGCGCCCCTGCGTGCGGGTCATGTGTTTCAAAACGGGGGTGTACTCCTCCTTGATCTGGTCGTAAACCCCCTTGATGTACTCTTTCTGCGCCTTTTTGGTCGGCAACCGGCGCAACTCGTCCTCCATCTCGTCCATCCGCGCCCGGGCGATCTTGGCAATAGGGTAGACCCGTTTCACGGCGTCGACCAACCGACGATAACGCCGCAGGTCAACCGGACGACTGAAGACATAAACCGGCAGGATGTGCACCACGGCAGTCGAATCGCCCCCTTCCACGCTCCACTCCTGATGCCAGAAACCACGCCCCCCCTGTGCCTGCACCCCGGGAAGCGCGGCAAAAAGCAAGACGAAGAGTGCAAGCCATTTTTTCATAATGCGACAAAAAATCCTACCTTTGCAAAGGTAATCATTTGTCGTCGAAAAACATCGGCCGAACTATGGACAGGATTCTCGAAAAAGGGCTTTCGGCCCGCAGTACAACCACCGTACGGCCCGAAAACACGGCCGCAGCCCTGGGTTCGGGCGACCTCAACGTCTTCGCCACACCGGCGATGGTGGCACTCATGGAGAATGCCGCCATGCAGGCCGTCGCCGGGGCACTGCCCGAAGGTGCCACGACCGTCGGGGCCGAAATGACGACGACCCACATCAAGCCCTCGGGGCTGGGAGCCGAAATTACCGCATCGGCCGTCCTTACGGCGATCGAGGGGCGCAAGCTAACATTCAACGTTGGCGCGCACGACACTGAAGGGATGATTGGCGAAGGGGTACACGTACGTTTCATCGTCGACCGCGCACGTTTCCTTGACAAATTAAAATAAAAGTTCCGGATTACAAGCCCGCCAGGTGCTGGAGCCAGACCGCCAGCATTCCCGCCGCATAACCCGCCAGGGCTAACGGCGTAATCTTGCGCAGATACCAGCCGAAGTCCATCTTCTCCAGCCCCATAGCCACCACACCGGCCGTCGAGCCGATAATCAGCAGACTACCACCCACACCGGCTGCATAAGAGAGCAGATGCCAGAAAAGACCGTCGGCAACAAAGCTCTGCATATAAGCCGGGTCGGCACTCGCGGCGGCGGCCGCAGCGTCCGCGACGGGGAACATCCCCATGCAGGCGGCAACCAACGGCACGTTGTCGACAACCGACGACAAGATGCCAATCGAGCCGGCGATGGCGAAGGGTTCGTGCAGGTGCTTGTCGAACCAGTGGGCCAGATTCGTCAGGATACCGGCGCTTTGCAGAGCTCCCACAGCCATCAGAATACCCAGAAAAAAGAGGATCGTAGGCATATCGATGTGTTTGAGCACCTTCGACACGCGATTCTGGATCGACTCCTCCATATCACGCCGCCGGTCGTAAAGTATCTCGGTCATCACCCAAATAGCCCCCAGCACGAGGGTCATGCCCATATAAGGAGGCAGCCCCGTCAGCTCCTTAAAGACGGGCACGAAGAGCAAGCCTCCAATTCCCACAACGAGGATCAGCCGGCTCATACGCGGCTCCACACCCTGTGGCAATGCCTCGGCAGGTGACGCGCTGCCCGCAGTTTCGCCCCGGCCAACCAGACGACCGGCCAGAGCTGTCGGCACAGCTACCGAAAGGAGCGAAGGCACGATCAGCCCCAGCATCAAAGGCCCGGCCGAGACATTGCCCCGCATCCAGAGCATGATCGTAGTCACGTCGCCGATGGGCGACCAGGCACCGCCGCTGTTGGCTGCAATGACGATCAGACTGGCGAAAATCCACCGTTCCCGCTGCTCGGGAACGATGCGCCGCAACAACATGATCATGACGATGGCCGTGGTCATGTTGTCCAGCACGGCCGACATGAAGAAGGTAATCGTGGCCAGAAGCCACACCAGACGACGTTTGTTGCGCGTATGGATGCGCGAGGTGATGACGCCGAAACCCCCGTGGGTATCGATGAGGTCGACGATGGTCATGGCGCCGACAAGGTAGATCAATATCTCGCACGTGCTGCCCAACTGTTCCGAGAGCAGGGTGCCGGTCTGCGTATTTCTGCCCGCCAGAGCGAACAGTGCCCACAGCACACCGCACAAGACCAATGCGATAGCCGATTTATTGATTCGTATTTTATGCTCCAGTGCGATCAGTACGTAGCCGACGCAGAAGATCGCGATGAGGGTTGTTATCATAGGTCAGAGGTTGAAAAACAATATCCGATCATTGGATATTGCGTTTTTTTTTCTATCTTTGCTGCGCTTTCGAGCGCACGATTGAGCTGTGGTGTAATGGTAACACAGCAGATTTTGGTTCTGTCGTTCCAGGTTCGAGTCCTGGCAGCTCAACGCGAAAGGGGTGTCCGATGATCGTGACACCCCTTTTCGTATGTTCGGACCTGTTCTACCGTCCCGTGTTCTTATAAGAACTCTCATAACGGTTACCCGTCTCGGCAGCGGACTGCTTGAAACGATCCTTAACCTCCGAGGCAGTCTCCTTAACCTGATCGCCCACTTTCGTGGCGGTCTCCTTAACCCGGTCCTTAATCTCGCCGGCCTTTTCCCAGACCTGCTCCTTCACTTCGCCGACCTTCTCCTTTATCTGGTCCTTAACCTCGCCGGTCTTCTCCTTGACACGGTCAGCGGTGTTACGGCCGTTCTCGGCGGCGCACTTCGTCGTCTTGTCGATCTTCCCCGAAACCAGGTCCATCGTCTCCTGTGCTTCGGCCTTGATGTTTTCCTTGTTCATCGTACTATTCTTTTTTTACGGGTGATGAGCGATACAATCCACAGCAGAACAACTGCTCCAAGTACGGCGGTTGCCAGACTGGCCAACGTACCTACAGGTTCTCTGCCAAACCAGGAGAGCATCCATCCTCCCAACAAACCGCCGATCAGACCCACGATCAGATTGACCACAAGGCCCGAACCGTTTCCCTTAACGATCAGGTTGGCGATCCATCCGGCCGCCAGACCGATCAGAAGATACCATAAAAAATACATATACTTCCGTTTTTTGTTTTAACGGAAGAGTACGATGCAAAATTCGTTCCCGAAATGAAACCAGCCGCGTCGGATCACTGCGCCTGACGCAGTGCCCGGGCCAGCTGATCGGGGCAGGAAGTACCCCGACCCCGACAGTCGATGCCCTCCAGACGGGCGATGGCGTCCTCGATACGCATCCCCTTTACCAAAGCCGCAATGCCCTGAGTGTTACCGTCGCAACCGCCCGTGAATGCGACTTTGCGGATGATCTTCGCCTCCAATTCGATCTCTATGCGCTGCGAGCAGGTGCCCACACAAGGATAAGTGATTTTCTGAATCATAGTCACGTCATTTTTTTGCAAGGACAAAAATAGACATAAAAAACGAAACGACGAATTGGCGCCGGTTCGCTTTCTACATTATACATAAACTCTTCACTGTCGTTCTGAATGACAAAGAGGGGCAGACCTTCACCCCGACAGAGAGCCACGAAAAAAGCCGCTCCATTGTTGGAGCGGCCTTGAATCGGGGAGCAGGGACGGCTACTGCTTCTGCAAGTCAGTCGTATCTGCTACGACCATGTTCTTGTCGATGCGCAGTGTGACGTTGCCATCCACCTCGATGAGCAGGGTAGTCTCCTTGATCTCCTTGACCGTGCCGTAAATGCCACCGGCCGTGATTACCTTGTCGCCCTTCTTCAGGCCATCGCGGAAAGCCTGCATCTGCTTGCGGCGCTTGGCTTCGGGGCGCCACATGAAGAGCCACAAGACCAGCACCATGAATCCGATCATCAGAAACATGCCGTACTTCTGCGTAAAGGGCATTTCGGGTTGTCCGGCCATTTCGGCTCCCATCTGGAGGAAATTAATCATCGTCTTTCTGTTTTAGTGTTTCGTTACCGATGCAAAGATAACGATTATTCCGGGATATGCAACATCGTTCATTCCACCTGAGCTTCGACGAAAAGGCGCAGCGGCCGCTGTGCTCCCGAAAGCCGCAGATCTACGGTCCGGAGCTGCCAGCCCCACTGTCCGCGCGAATCGAAATAAAGGGTCACACGACCCGATTCTCCCGGTCTGAGGGGCGCGGCGTCATATTCGAGGGTCGTGCAGCCGCAGCTGCGCCCATACGAAGTCACGACCACGGGATGTGCCGTATGGTTGGCAAGCAGGAGTTGCTGGACACCGATTTCACCCGGGTGCAAATGACCGAATCTTACGGTATCCGTGCCTCCCGCAGCCAAAAGAGAATCCGTCAGGGCGATGATCCGGCCCTTTTGTCCGGTCTGCGTGTGGGGTGCTCCGCAAGCTATCGGCAGCATACCCGCCAGCAGAATGATCAGGGCGCGGCCCATAAACCTCAGAGCAGGCCGCGGCCCGACTTTTTGATCCGCCCCTCGGCTGTGAGTGATTCGACGATCTTATCCAGTACGCCGTTGATGAAGTTGCTGCTGCCGGGCGTGGAGTAGTATTTCGATATTTCGATCCACTCGTCGAGCGTCACCTTAACGGGAATCGACCCAAACTCCATCAGCTCGGCCATTGCCGTGCCCATGATGAGGTTGTCCATGAAGACGATACGCTCCACGTCCCAGTTGGCGGTGAAGCGTTCGATATACTCCTGATTGCGGTCATAATTGACCAATGCTTTCTCGAAGAGGGTCTTCACAAAGTCGGGGTCTTCGTCGCTCTTGAACTGCGAAACGACCTTCAGCTCCGTATGCGAAGGACGAATCGCCGAGAGCGTCCGCAGGATCATCACCACCGCATAAGGTACATCATCACTCCAAAGCAACGACATCTCCTCCAGCACATCGTCCAGCACGTCGCAGTTCTGCAGCTCCTTGAAAAACTCCTCCACCAGCCAACGGTCGTCATCCAGCGTGCGCACTTCACGCTGCATGTACTCCTTATAATAATCGCTCGCGACGAGCTGCGCATGAAGCGTACGAATCAGGTCAGGCTGGGTCTTCCAGCCCAACTTGCGGGCTGCCAGACGATCGTTCACCGCATCGCTGTTGGCGATAAGACGAATGACAGCATTGTCTACGAACTTGGTGTTGGGGTGAAGGTCCTCATGCGTGGGCAGCTTCTTCGCACGGGCCAGCTCCTGGCGGCTACGGGCATACTCGGCCAGCTCTACGGGCAGCGCCAACAGCTGGAAATAAAGGTCATAGGCTTTGTCCACGGAGGCCATGAGGTTTTTTTCCGTGGCAATCATGTTGTCAGCCCCTGACTTGAGGTGGGCGAAAAGTGCCTTGACAACTTTTATGCGAAGTAATCTTCTGCTCAGCATAGAATAGAACGTTTGGGATGGGCGCAAAAGTACAACTAAAAATCAAAAAACGAAAATGCAGAACGAGAAAATATCGGACCCGGTTCGTTTCTCTGCGGCGGGTACAGATAACGCCCCGGGAAACTGTTATCTGCCGAGGTTCAGGATCGAATAATCCTTAATTTTTCACACTTCATTTTTAATTTCACTATCTTTGTCCCCAAATGGAACAAACCCAAGAGAGACAACCGGCCGAGCGGCAACCCTACGACGTGATCGTCATCGGGGCCGGAGCTGCTGGCATGATGGCCGCAGGGACCGCTGCACACGGCGGCAAGCGAGTGCTGCTGCTGGAAAAAATGGAGAAATCGGGCCGCAAAGTCCGCATCTCCGGCAAAGGACGTTGCAACCTGACCAACGCCCGCCCCCCCGAGGAGTTTTTCGAACACCTGAGGGCCAACGCGGACTTTTTCACCCAGGCATTCGCCGAGTTCAACAACCGGGCGACGATCCGCTTCTTCTAACGGCAGGGCGTGAAGCTCGACATCGAGTGGGGTGAGCGTGTCTTTCCCCACAGCGGCAAGGCGTGGGACATAGCC
>CAJUIE010000106.1 GCA_910586375.1 uncultured Alistipes sp.
GGTATTGAACGTATCGCCATGCTCAAGTATGGCGTTAAGGACCTGCGTCTCTACTTCGAAAACGACGTGCGCTTCCTCCGCCAGTTCGACCGGGCACTCTGACCCGAGAGGGGGGGGGCCGCTGGCTGCGGGTCGAAAAAATGCGTCAAACTCCGGCGCATCCGGTGCGGGCCTTCGCCCCCCGCCGCGGAGGCCCGCAACTGGCGTTGCTGTCCACCGCTGGCTGCAGCCCACCCGGCTCTGAAGAACCGAAACACACATTCTACCCCGAAAAATAGACCGACCATGAAACGCCCGACACACTTATCGCTTTTCGCGGCTGCACTCTTCTCTACGGCTTTCGTTGCCGGGCAGAAGGGCCCGGCAGGCCCCGAAGTGCCTGTGTGGGCCGATTCATTGCCGAGCCTCTGCCTCTATACGGAGGGGATCAAGCAAAACGTCATCGCCGGTGATTCGCTGCGGGCCCGCAAGCTCTTCACCGAAGCCGTGCAGCACGACTCAACCTTCGCACCCGCCTGGTACGAACTCGCTGTAGCAACCCTTACCTCCGACCCCGCACAAGCTGTCGGCCTGGCACACCGGGCTCATGAACTCGACACAACCAACTTGTGGTACCACCGCCTTTATGGCCAGGCGCTCCTCATGGCCGGGCATTACGATCAAGCCCTCGGCGTCTTCCGCCGCCTGCGCCTCCGCGATCCCCGTAATCCCGACCTTTACCGTATCCTCGCAGCCCTCTACGAGCAGCAGCAACAACCTTTTTCGGCCATCGCCATACTCGACTCGGCCGAGGTGCGCTTCGGGCGTATTCCGATGCTGGGGGCCATGAAACGACGCCTCCTGGTGCAGACCCGTCAGCTCGACAAAGCCCTCGACGAGGCCCGCGCACTGGTCGACGACGCCCCCTACGAAGCCGAGCACCACGTGGTTCTGGCGACACTCTACGCCGCCTCAAACAAAGACTCGCTCGCCCGCGCCGAGTATACCCGGGCCTTGAAGATCGACTCCACGTCACTGCCCACGCTCCTGGCTTTTGCCGACTTTCTCGAAGACCGGCACGATTACCGCGCTGTGCTCGACGTCACGCGCCGCCTTTTCGCACTGGATGCCCTGCCGCTCGACTCCAAAATCCGGCGTTTCGAGCAGCTCACATCCGACACCCGCTTCTACCGCGAATTCTATTTCCCGATCAACGACCTGGCGCAGCTGCTGGCCATCCGCTATCCGCGCGACAAACGTGTCGTGGAGCTTTACGCCCGCCACCTCATAGCCTCGGGCGAGCTGGAGCAGGCACTCGCCCTCTATAAGCTCCACACCCTCGACACGCCGCCCGATGCCGACTACTTTCACGCGGTGATCGATATCGAGAGCTTCCTCCAGCGTCCCGATTCAGCCGCACGCTACATCAGCCAAGCTCTGGAGCTCTTCCCCGAACGACCGGAATTCCACATCGCCCAGGGCCACGCCGCTGCTTGGGCAAAGCATTATCCCGAAGCGCTCAAAGCCTATAAAAACTCACTTCGCCACGCCAACAGCGACTCGTTGCGAGGTGTAACGTGGGGCCTTATAGGCGACACATGGCACCAGCTTGCGGAGCAGCCCCAGGAGAAGGGCCGCCGCAGCGCTTCAGCCCGTCGCAAAGCCCGTGACGAGAGCTATCGGGCCTACGACCGCAGTCTGCGCTACTGGCCCGATAACCCGATGGTGATGAACAACTATGCCTATTATCTGGCCATTGAAGGCCGCGAGCTGGAACGGGCCCTCGCCCTCTCGTCGCGCGTCGTAGAGCTCACCGACAACAATCCCACCTATCTCGACACCCATGCCTGGGTCCTCTTTCGCCTGGGCCGCGCCGAGGAGGCTAAAAAAATCATGCAGCAGGCCATTGCCCTCGACAGCCGCCAGAGCCCCGAATTGCTGGTTCACTACGGCGATATCCTCCATGCCCTGGGCCAGCGTTTCATCGCCGAAACCTACTGGCGCAAAGCTCTTGAAAAAGGCTACGACGCCGAGGCCATAACCCGGCGCTTCGAAGCAGCCCAGGCCTCTGAGACACACCCCTAAGCCCCCGCTCCCATGAAACGACTACTGCCCCTGCTGACCTTCACCGCGCTCCTCTCTGTGCCCTGCGCTACAGCCCAAAACAACCGTAAGATCGAGGACCAGAAACGCGTCATCGCCGCCCTCGAAAAGAAGATCGCCAACGAAGAGGCACAGATCGCTCGTCTCAAAAAAGGCCGAGCCGCAAGCGAAGAACGCGTGCAACGCCTGGCGCACCAGATCGGCACCCGCAACCAGCTCCTCGACGAAACCGAGAAGCAGGCCGACCTGCTGCGCGCGGAGATCGCCCGCAAGGACAGCGTCGCCGGTAACCTGTCGTACGTCCTGGAGCAAACCCGCACCCAGTATATCGCCATGGTCCGCGAAGCATACCGCAACTATCGACATCATAACTACCTCACCTACATCTTCTCCTCCCGGAGCTTCAGCGACATGGCCCGGCGTCTGGCCACGCTGCGCGCTACGGCGGCCTTACGCGAACGGCGCCTGCGCGACATTTCGACCCTGGCGCATCGTATCCGCAGTGAGCAGGCAGCCCTGGCGGCCCGCAAACGATCGCTCGATTCGGTGAGCCGCCAACTCGAAGCCCAGCGTCGCGACCTCGAAAACGACGCCCGCAACGCCCGGGCAGAGGTAGCCCAACTCTCTCAGAAGGAGAAAAACGCCCTGCAACGCAAGACAGCCCAGCAACAGCAGCTGGACGCCGCTATCAGCAAGCTGCGCAAGCTCACCAAGGGCAACACGGCCGGCGCCTCTTTCTCGAATAAAACCTCGGGGCTGCGCCTGCCCGTTGAGAGAGGCCGCGTAAAACGTTACAAGGGCAACATGGCAGAAATCACAGGCCCCCGGGGCGCTGCCGTCGTATCAATTTACGAAGGCAAAGTCGTCGAGATCAAGCGCAACCGCATAACCGATAAATACGACGTTTTCGTGGCCCATGGCGAGTACATCACCTCCTACGCCAACCTCGCTGCGACGAACGTCGAAAAGGGCGACAGAGTGGCTAAAAATGCCCGTTTAGGCACTATTGGCGCTACAGTCGACCCCCTGACCCTCGAAACCGAATACAAACTCGTTTTCGGCATCTATCCACCCGACCCGGCACAAAAGATGACGGCCGAAAGATGCTTCAGAAAATAGCCCGGTGGGGGGGGGTAGAGGCATCGGGTTTCAGAACCGTAGCCAACGAATGACAAACAGTTCTTCGTGAGCCTTCGCCGGGGAGACAGAAAAAGCAAGAACCGGCTAAGGTTTCTGCACCCTATTATCAAAATGTTTCAACCATGAAAGTTGGCTATCATACCGACGACTGTACTTATCGTCTGCCCGAAAAACGCCGCACGACGGCATGGCTGCGCGACGTAGCCTCCGCCGAAGGTTATACACTGGACCAGGTCAATTATATCTTCTGTTCGGCACGGCGACTTCTGGAGATGAACCGCCAGTTTCTGGGGCACGACTATTATACGGACGTCATTACGTTCGATTATAGTGACCGACGAGGCACACGCACCGTGGCGGGCGACATCTTCATCGACGTGGAGACCGTCGCCGACAACGCGCGCCTCTACAGCGCCACACGCCTGGACGAAATGCGCCGCGTCGTCGTCCATGGCTTGCTGCACCTCTGCGGCCAGCGCGACAAAACGCCCCGCACCAATGCTCAAATGCATCGCAAGGAAGATAAATACCTGAAATTCTGGAAATAACGAGTATGAAACCCGACTACGACATCATCGTTATCGGCGGCGGACACGCCGGTTGCGAGGCCGCTGCTGCCGCTGCCCGCTTAGGGTCGCGCACGCTACTGCTGACGATGGACATGACCAAACTGGCCACCATGTCTTGCAATCCGGCTATCGGAGGCGTAGCTAAAGGGCAGATAGTCAGAGAAATAGACGCTCTTGGCGGGCAAATGGGGCGCATTACCGACCTCACAACTCTCCAGTTCCGGATGCTCAACCGCTCGAAGGGCGCCGCCATGTGGAGCCCGCGGGCACAGTGCGACAAGACCCGTTTTTCGGAGGAGTGGCGCCATACGCTGGAGAACACCTGGAACCTTTATATCTGGCAGGACACCGCCACCGAGCTGCTTTTCGATACTTCGGGTGAAAAACCTCACATTCGGGGCGTCCGCACCCGCATGGGCGTAGAGTTCACATGTCGGGCCGTGGTTCTGACTGCCGGAACGTTTCTCGATGGGCTGATGCACTGCGGCGCCTCCCAAGCCGAGGGCGGCAGGGCAGGGGATGCCGCCTCGCACGGCCTGACCCGCTGCCTCGTCGACATGGGATTCGAAACAGGCCGGATGAAGACCGGCACCCCGGCGCGTCTCGACGCCCGAACCATCGACTTCGAAGCCCTCGAAACGCAATATGGCGATGAGGAACCGGCTAAATTTTCGTTTTCGAACGACACACAGAGCGTCAGGGACCAGCTTCCCTGCTTCTCGGTCTACACCACTCCCGAGGTACACGCCATTCTGCGCAGCGGTTTCGACCGCTCACCGCTCTTCAACGGCACGATCCGCGGCATCGGTCCACGCTACTGCCCCTCGATCGAAGATAAGCTGCGCACATTTGCCGACAAGGAGCAACACCAGCTCTTTCTCGAACCCGAGGGGCGCACAACCAACGAATATTATCTCAACGGCTTTTCGTCGTCTCTGCCCTGGGAGGTACAGTTCGAGGCCCTTCACAAGATTCGCGGGCTGGAAAACGTCCATATTTTCCGCCCGGGTTATGCCATTGAATACGACTATTTTCCACCCACACAGCTGCACCACACGCTCGAAACCAAGCTCGTCGGAGGGCTTTACTTCGCCGGGCAGGTCAACGGCACGACAGGTTACGAGGAGGCTGCAGCCCAGGGGCTTATGGCCGGCATCAACGCCCATAGGTCCCGGATAGGGGAGCCCCCGGTAGTTCTGAAACGGGACGAAGCGTATATCGGCGTTTTAATTGACGACTTAGTGACTAAGGGCGTAGACGAACCTTATCGCATGTTCACATCGCGTGCCGAGTACCGGATTCTTCTGCGACAGGATAACGCCGACCTGCGACTTACTCCGCTGGGGCATGAAATCGGTCTGGTGACACGTAAAAACTACGAAAAATTCGAACAAAAAAAATCATTCGTAGAATCGCTTATTTCCTTCACGCGAGGACTGAGTGTCAAACCGCGCGAAATAAACGACTATTTAAAATCGATCGAATCTGACCCTTTGGCGCAGGGACGCAAGTTGTCGGATATCTTGATGAGAAATTCTGCGAGCTTCGAATCGCTCCGGCGGGTGCTTCCGATACTCGAAAAATTTATTTCCGAACAAGGAATTACTCCCGAAGCGATCGAGGAGGCGGAGATACAAATCAAGTACCGGGGTTATATAGAGCGTGAAAAACTCATTGCCGGGAAGTTGCAACGGCTTGAAAATATCACCATTCCGGCAAACTTCGACTTCTCACAAATGCAGGCTCTGACGATCGAAGCGCGTCAGAAACTCGAGCGCATTCGTCCGGCAACCATTGGTCAGGCATCGCGCATTCCTGGGGTTTCACCTGCCGATATCAATGTACTGCTGGTCAAATTTGGCCGGTAGCTTTACCCAAATAGCCCCCAGTCCTTACTTTCCCAGTCATTCTGCGTCGTTCCACGTGGAACTCACCCCACAGAGCAGGGGTGTCCCGGGCGGGGGCTCCGGCCCGCGCCGACTCCGTCGGCCCGATCCTTCCCCGGGGTAAACCCCCGGGCCGGAGCCACTAATAGGGCAGTATTGCTTTATAGTGTAAAGAATCCGGCGACGTTCATTTATTATTCGTC
>CAJUIE010000107.1 GCA_910586375.1 uncultured Alistipes sp.
CTACACGGTTGCGCACTTCGTAGGTCGTGCCGTCTTCGCGCCGCAGCGGTATCCCTCCGCGAATCCAGAGTCCGCCGCTCGCACCGATGGCGATATCTTCGAGCAGCCCCAGGCTTGGCTCGAAGCGAAATTCGTAGGCTTTGCCCGTCTTTTTATCCCAGGCCGTCAGCCGACCGCCGGGGCACATTGACGCTTCGCGGATGGCCAGGTTTCGGGCTTCAGGTTCTGCCGATTGCCCGGTCAGTGTCCAGGCATCGCCGCGGGGGTGACAGAAGCGGGCGAAGACGCAGTATTTCGGGTTGTCGGTCATCGTGAGTGCATCACCTTCGATCCGCTCGGCTTCGTCAAGAAGGGTTTCCCGGGAGGCTGTCAGTTCGGGATTCCATGCGGCTTGGGTATGCGCTCCGTCGCAGTAGGGTTTGCAATGGGATGCTCCGCAGCGGCAGAGCGCCGTGGGCTCCGCCTCGGTCGAAAAGATTTTGCCCTGCTGGAAATACCAGCTTTCGTTCTCCGGATCGGGCATGATGAATTGCACGGCCAGCGGCGGCCGGCCGTAGACCAGAAAGGGCCCTTTTTCGGTTACGGTGATGCTGCATGTGGCTTCGGGCGGCACCGGACCCGATTCGATTTTCAGTTGCGACATACTATTTGTGAGTTCGGTTCGTTACAACCTCAGCACGGCAATAATTGTTCCCCGCCGTAAATTAGCGGGGCCTGGGGCAGGATTTCCGGCGCTTTTTCCTATATTTGCGAGGATTTTCAGGTTGTACAATGATAAAATTCAGTTATATGAAAGGTTTTCCTTGGTTGCTGTGCACAATGATTGCGGCGGCCGTATGCTCGGTTTCCTGCAAGAAAGACAAGACTTCGGGATCGCTGTGGTTTGAGCGACCGGCACTTTATATGACCGGGGGGCAGACGGAAGAGGTTCGTTATTCAGGTTCGGAGGTCGATCTGGCCAGTACGTGGGTCTCCGCTTCGCCCGATGGCTGGACTGTTACGGTCGATCATGCTGCACGGACTCTCCAGGTCACGGCTCCCGATGAGGTGACCGACGATGCAGTCGCTTCGGGTACTGTGACTTTGCGGGCCAACTCTACGGGTGGCGGTACGGCAGCTATGACTACCCTCTTCGTCGGCATAGTCCGGACCGTGGACCTGAGCGACCAGCCGGCCAATAGTTTTTTAGTCCGGGAAAAGGAGGCCAATTATCTGTTCGATGCGACGCGTGCCGGCGATGGCACCACGAAGCTCTCCACAGCCAGCGTGGCTCTTATCTGGCAATCGCGTTCGTCCTTGATTCAGTATCTGACTTTCGAAGGGGGCAAAGCCTCGTTTTATATTGGTGCGTCGGATGATGACGAGCACCGAATAAAGGATGGGAATGCCTTGCTGGGGGCTTATGATGCTTCGGGCGAGTTGATTTGGAGCTGGCACATATGGGCAGCCGATTATGATCCTGCGGAGGAGGGTGGCACGGTCACGTTTGGCGATTATCGCATGATGTCGCGCAACTTGGGCGCCCGGGCTGCGTCTGACGCTTCTGCGACCGATATTCTGGCCTCTTATGGTCTTTATTATCAGTGGGGGCGGAAAGATCCCTTCATCGGTCCTGCTGTTTATAACTCGGCGGGCAGCAATTCGGCTACGATGTATAATGCCAACGGATCGGGCGCTTATCTTAAGGTTGTAGCTTCAGATGCCGGGACCGGAACGATGGCTTATGCCACGGCCCATCCGCTCACGTTCATTACGGCTGATAAGGATGCCGACTGGCTCGATGCTTCGGCCGCAGAGGGGGCCGTGCGTTGGTCCGCCAATGAAAAGACGCTTTACGATCCTTGTCCTTATGGTTGGCGGGTGGCTCCGGTCGCCGCTTATGAGGGGCTGAAGATCGCTGACGACCTTTCGGGCGACAACGCGACGCTTGCGGAGCTTTATCGCAACAAATTTGCCTGGACGTTGACCGATGCCGCTGCTACGGTCCGGTCGCTCTTCTTCGGCGCTGGACGTCGCAGTTATCGCGATGCGTCGTTGCAGAATTATTACGACGATTCGTTGCCGTCACGTGCCGTTGTGCCCGAAATGCAGCCGTGGGTGGGTTATTACTGGACGGCCGATGCCGGCAGCGCTTTCTGCTTCTGGTTCCGTGTGGATGATGTTGCGGCCAGTGGCGTGCGCAACGACCGCATTATGGGGCGTGCCAACGGCATGCAGGTGCGCTGTGTCGCAGCCGATTAATCGTGCGCCCAATCCGTCATCATTTCGGACGAAATGTATTAAAAATCGATTTGTTACGCTTGTAAATAATACAAAAAGGCTTAAATTTGTGTAGAAAAAAGCACAAATCAGTCTTTTTGTATCATGAAAAATTTTTTATCCGTTTTGGCGGCTCTCCTTTGTGTGGGAATGTGCAGCTGCACCAGGAATGCCACGGAGAGCGCTTATATCCGGATTGTACCCGCTTTCGGGACTCGTGTTTCGGGACTTCACTTCGACACGGGAGATTGCATTGGCCTGACGGTTTCCCGTTCCTCAGGTATCCATGCTGACAATCGGATGATGACTTATGACGGCGAGGCTTTTGCAGGCGATTTATTGTGGTATTCCGAGCTGCAGGAGGCTGCTACCCTCACGGCGTATTATCCTTATAGCTCTTCGGGACAGCCCGAGGAGTTTTCTGTAGCAACCGATCAGCGGACGGGCTGCGCGGCCTCCGATCTGCTGGGGGCTGTCAAGCGCGATGTGTTGCCTGGCTCCGCGCCGGTGAGTATGCTTTTTTATCACTTGATGGCCCAACTTACGGTTGTCATCAATAACAACTCTTCTACGCAGGTTACGGGTGTTACGCTCGGTGGTCTTGTGCCCACGGCTGAGGTTGATTTCGAGGCACTCTCTGTTACGGCCAAATCCGGCGTTGCGGCTGCGAATATCGAAGCGTTCGAGGCCGAAGCCGGGCTCTCTTATCGTGCGATTCTCGTTCCGCAGTCTGCGGCTCTGACCGTCACGGTCACTGCGGCCGATGGGTTGCCGCGCACGAAGACGATTTCGGCAGTCGAGTTGAGCAGCGGGCGACGTTATTCCCTCTCGGTCGATGTCTCTGACGAGGAACTGGGCCTCGAATTGAGTGGCGAGATCAGCGATTGGGCCGATGGTGGCCAAATCGGGGGTTCCTCCGGGGACGATGATGCTGCGCGGCTCGATTATGGCGGTCAGAGTTATCGTACTACAAAGATTGGCGAGCGGTTATGGATGGCCGAGAATCTGCGTTTTATGCCTGCTGGTTGTCAATTGGGCGACGGAGTATGGTATCCGTCGGCTGGCGAGAGCGCCGTGGAACAACAGGGCCTGCTTTATGATTGGTCAACGGCTTTGGGTGGCGCGGAGCGTTCTGAGGCTGGCGAGGTCGTGCGGGGGATATGCCCCGAAGGGTGGCATATTCCCGATGAGGCAGAACTCACCCAATTGGTCGAAGCTTCGTGCGGTGCCGAATTTTTTGTTTGCGCCGGTTACTGGATCTCTTCGACCAGCAAATACAGCACGGGAACTCGTGGTGCACTGCTGGGAGCAACGCTTTCCGAGTCGGAATCCGTCGGATTGAGTTATGAATCGCCTCTGTGTACTCCGGTGCTGAAGTCTTATCCGGTGGATTTTGGTCTTTCGCTGCGCTGTGTGAAGGACCTTTGATGCAAGGCCTCTGCCTTGAAAAAACCGCCCGTGGCCGCAGTGATGTTGCCGGGGCGGTTTTTTCGTCCCCTCTTCCTGCGGTTAGGGATATAAAAATCCGGCCCCTCTGATGAGGGGCCGGATCGGAATGCCGCTTGTGTAGATTATTTTTTTTCGTTGTCTGTTTCGCGACCTCCACCAAGCGCCTGGTAGAGGTTCACAATACCCTGAATTTCGCTGAAACGATCCGAAATTTGTGACAGCTGGGCTGACAACAGCGACTGCCGGGCAGTCAGTACTTCTAAATAGGTGGTCGACGAGTGCTGCATCAGAAGCTCGGTACTCTCCACCGCACGTTCCAGAGCCTCAATTTGCTGGGTGCGCAGATCGGCTTTGGCGTGTGCAGCCTGGTATTGTGCCAGGGCGCTGTTCACTTCGGCGCCGGCGTTGAGCAGCGTTTGTTGGAACGAGAGCTGCGCCTCCTGCTGCTGAGCTTTCATGATCTTCACCTGGGCACGGTTGCGTCCTGCATTGAAGATGGGTTGCAGGAGCGAGGCTGCGGCCGAGACAAGCAGGTTGCCGGGGTTGACGATTGCGGCCCCGGCGTTGTTTGTCCAGCCTGCCGAACCGCTGAGCGTGATCGAAGGGTAACATGCCGAGCGGGCTGCGGCCGTGGCGTAGTAGGCCTGCATAAGGGCGTATTCGGCGATTCGTACATCGGGACGGTTCGAGAGCATCTGCACAGGAACACCTACAGTGAGCCTTTCCGGCATCCGCTGGGCATTGAGTGAGCCGCGCTCCACAGCTTGGGGCGTACGTCCCAATACAGAACAAAGGTTATTTTCGACCTGACGGATCTGGTAGGCCAGATCATGAAGCGATGCCTCGATCGAGTAGTAGTTACCTTCGTACTGTGCCACGCCGGCTTCGTTGGTCATACCGGCGTCCTTCATGGCACGCATGGTTTCCACGCTCTTGCGCCATTGGGCAGCCGTTTCGCGTGACACTTCATATTGGCTGTCGAGCATCAGCAGCGTGTAGTAGAGGTTGGCCACACTGGCAATGAGTTGCGTGCGCACAGCCTGCCGATACTCCTTGCTTTGAGCGTAGGTAGCTTTTGCGCGGCGCTTGGCGTTGGTCAACGAGTTGAATATGTCGAACTGCCAGCTCGCCGTGATCGGAATATTGTAGGTCTTCGAGGCGGAGAGTTCGTATCCGCCGACTTTTCCGTAGAATTTACTGATTGCGCCCTGCGGTGCGAAGTTGAACGACGGCAGATACGACAGGCGTGCCGATTTGAGGGCAGCTTCCGCCTCCTTCACCCGCCAATATGCGGACTGCATGTCGGTGTTGTTGGCCAGTGCTTCGTCGATGAGCGATTGCAGCTGCGGGTCGGTGAAGACCTCTTGCCATGCCACATCGCCCAAAGTGGTCGTATCGGTGCTTTCGGCCGTACCGTAGAGGCCGTCGGTCTGCACTTCCGGCCGCGTGTAGGGCTTGTAGATGCCGCAGCCGCTTATGGCAGCTGCCAGGCAGATGATTATTATCTTTTTCATATTACTCCTCTTTCTCGTTTTTGCACTCCTCAATCTCGGCGCGCACCGCCCATTGGGGATCGGGATCGAACTCCAGGGGCTTGATCTTCTCCTGCAACGTCTGGAAGACGATGAAGAGCGTCGGCACAAGGAACAGCAGAGCCAGCGTTCCGACGATCATGCCGCCCACGACGCCCGTTCCGAGTGTCGAGTTACCGTGGGCGCCTACGCCGTGGGCGAATACCAGCGGCAGCATACCAAATACCATCGTCAGGACCGTCATCAGGATTGGACGCAGACGCACTTTAGCAGCCGATACGGCGGCCTGTGTGAGGGACATGCCCGCCCGGCGCCGGTCGCCGGCGTACTCCGTCAGCAGGATGGCTGTCTTGGCCAAAAGACCGATCAACATGATAAGACCCGTCTGGAGGTAGATGTTGTTTTCCAGCCCCATGAGCTTGGCAAAGAGGAACGAACCCATCAGACCACAGGGTACCGACAGAATGACGGCGAAGGGAATGATGAAACTCTCATACAGAGCGCTGAGAATAAGGTAGATGAGCAGAATACAGATGCCGAAGATGATCGCTGTGTTGCTGCCCGTCTGTGCCTCTTCGCGGGTGATTCCTCCGAACTCGTAGCCGTAGCCTTTGGG
>CAJUIE010000108.1:0-3214 GCA_910586375.1 uncultured Alistipes sp.
CGCGCGTGCCGTTCAAGGGTTCGCTCAACGAGACGGTCTACCAGCTGGTGGGCGGTATCCGTTCGGGCATGGGCTACTGCGGTGCCGCCGACATCCGGGCGTTGCAGCAGGCGCAGTTCATCCGCATCTCGGCTTCGGGCATGCAGGAGAGCCATCCGCACGACGTGACCATCACGCGCGAAGCACCCAACTATTCGAGCGAACGGTAGAGTGAGGGGGAGGGATTGTCGGTCCGGAGGCTTTTGTTCGAGGTGAAAAGCGTGTTTTCGGGCGAAGCCGGGCGGGCTGAAGCCTCTGCTCCGCAACATTGTTTCGAAAAATAAATGTACGATCATAGATGGAAAAGATCCTTATCCTCGACTTCGGGTCGCAGTATACACAGCTCATTGCACGGCGCGTACGCGAACTGAACGTCTATTGCGAGATTCACCCGTTCAACAAGATTCCGGCGCTCGACGCGTCGGTGCGGGGCGTGATTCTCTCGGGCAGCCCTTATTCGGTGCGCGATGCCGAAGCTCCGAACCCCGATCTGTCGCAGATCAAAGGGCGCCTGCCGCTGCTGGGCGTCTGCTATGGGGCGCAGTACCTCTCGGCGGCTTATGGCGGCGAGGTGCAACCCGCACCCAGCCGCGAATACGGCCGTGCCATGTTGACGGTGGGGGATGCCTCCGATCCGCTGATGGCCGGACTGCCTGCCAGGACGCAGGTGTGGATGTCGCACGGCGACACCATCACGGCGGTGCCGGCCGGCTATCGTCTGATCGCCGGGACGGAGGACGTGCGCGTGGCGGCGTTCCGTATCGAGGGCGAGCCGACGTGGGGCATCCAGTTTCATCCCGAGGTCTACCATTCGACCGACGGAGGGCAGCTGTTGAAGAATTTCGTGGTTGGCATCTGCGGATGCGCCCAGAGCTGGACTTCGGAGAGTTTCGTCGAGGCTACCGTGCGCGAACTGCGCGAGAAGCTGGGCGACGATAAAGTTGTGCTGGGCCTTTCGGGCGGTGTCGACTCGTCGGTGGCTGCCGTGCTGCTTCATAAGGCCATCGGGCAGAATCTTTACTGCATCTTTGTCGATTCGGGCCTGCTGCGCAAGAACGAGTTCGAGGAGGTGCTCGAATCTTATAAGAATATGGGGTTGAACGTCAAGGGCGTGAAGGCCGGGGCCAAGTTTCTCGGCGACCTGGCGGGTGTGAGCGACCCCGAGCGTAAGCGCAAGATCATCGGCCGCGACTTCGTGGAGGTCTTCAACGAGGAGGCGCAGCAAATCAACGATGTGAAGTGGCTGGCGCAGGGCACGATCTACCCCGACGTCATCGAATCGTGCTCGGTCAACGGCCCTTCGGCCACCATCAAGTCGCACCACAACGTGGGCGGCCTGCCCGAGAAGATGAACCTGAAGATCGTCGAGCCGCTGCGGCTGCTCTTCAAGGACGAGGTGCGCCGCGTGGGCCGCTCGCTCGGGATTTCCGAGCAGCTGATCGGCCGCCATCCGTTCCCGGGGCCGGGCCTTGCAATCCGTATTCTGGGCGACATCACGCCCGAGAAGGTCGAAATCTTGCAGAATGTTGACAAAATCTACATCGACTCCCTGCGGGCCGCCGGTCTTTACGACAAGGTGTGGCAGGCGGGGGCGATTCTGCTGCCCGTCAGGAGCGTGGGTGTCATGGGCGATGAACGCACCTACGAAAGTTGCGTGGCGCTGCGTGCCGTGACCTCCACCGACGGCATGACGGCCGATTGGGTGCACCTGCCCTATGACTTTCTGGCTGACGTGTCGAACGAGATCATCAACAAGGTGCGCGGCGTCAACCGCGTAGTCTATGACATCTCCTCCAAACCGCCCGCAACCATCGAGTGGGAGTGAAAACGGACTTCGTTGCCATCGATTTCGAGACGGCCAACCGCCACCGCGCCAGCGTCTGCTCGGTGGGGGCCGTCGTGGTGCGTGGTGGCGAAACGGTCGATTCGTTTTACAGTCTGATTCGTCCACGTCCGAATTTTTATAGTCGCTTTAACACAGCGATTCATGGCTTGACTGCGGTCGATACCGACCAGGCACCTGAATTTGAAGATGTGTGGCGTGAGTTGTCACCTCGCATCGAGGGGCTGCCTTTAGTGGCGCACAATGCGCCGTTCGACGAGGGGTGTCTGCGTGCTGCATTTGACCTCTACGGCATGCCGTGGCCGGGGTATGAGTTTTTCTGCACCTGCCGGGCGTCGCGCCGCTATTTCGGGCGGCAGTTGCCCAACCATCAGTTGCACACCGTAGCGGCGGCGTGTGGCTACGATTTACAGCACCACCACCATGCCTTGGCCGATGCCGAGGCGTGTGCTCGTATTGCGCTTAAAATTCTTTAGCCCTTCCCCCTCTCTTATTCCTGCACGCAGCGAACGGGGAAAGCGTACGCACGGTTATCGTAACCCTCGGGGTTTACGTAGGAACTGTAGAAGCTCAGGCGCGACCCGTATACGCCCGATGCCGAGAGAGGCGCACTGCTCCAGGTGTAACCGCTCGTGCCCACATCGCTCAGGCTGCCGGAACTGCTGGTGCGGAAACCCGAAGCGGGGTAGAAGTCGGTAGGGGGCCACAGGCGGGAGTCAAAGTCCCAGTTCCAATTGGAGACGCATGTGCCAGCGGTCGAACTTGTCGGCTATGATCGTCGGATTACGCTCTTTGTAAGCGTTGTAGGAGACATCGGCCTGAACCTTCAGACTGTGGCCTATGATGTAGCGGGTCACGCCTATGGTCGTCTGGTTGCGTTTGGCGTATCCGGCCAGGGGGCGTATTTCGTGTGAGGGAAAAAGAGTCGCGTTGCGCAGTGCTATTTCCCAGGCGGGGGCGACAAGATAGCTTGTCTGAACATTGAGGCCGCAACCCCGGTAAATCCATATCTGGCTGTCGTTTTCGAAAATGGGTCTGCGGCACGTGCGGCCCATGAAGTCGGCGCAGAAGGCCAGTCCGCGGTATTTGAGGACAAAATCGGCGTAGTAAGTCCCCATGTTGCGGCTTTGCGGCAGAGCGTCGCCTCGTTGGCCGTGGGTCTTTTGGGCTTTGTGGTTGAAGGAATAGGCTCCGGCAATAAGGATTTTCACCTCTTTTTCATGCAGGTAATCGCCTTCGATCACCTCGCCTTTGGCGGAGAAACGCCCGGTGGGGTAGAGCTCCAGACGACCCGTATAGGAGAGGCCGCCGTTGTGTGATTTGGCGGTGTTG
>CAJUIE010000108.1:3224-5848 GCA_910586375.1 uncultured Alistipes sp.
GTTGCGACCTTCGCCCAAAGTTATCGATCCTTTGAATGAAAGGCTGAATCCCTGATTGTGGGACTTGTTGTATTCGCCGAAGAGTCCGAAATCGCGGTCGGGGTTGAACTCTCCGTTGACGATGCTGCGGTCGATGAGTTGCAGGGCTCCTGATGAATTGATGTGGGCCCGGTTGGCTTTGATTTTGGTCTGGCCGAAGCCGATGTTCCATGCCGGGCTTGGGACGTAGTAAACGATGGCGTCGCGTACGATGTTTGATCCTCCGTCCTTCGATTTTCCGGTATCATGGCCCGAAAATCCCAACTGTATCGAGTAGACTATTTTGGGGGAGTAGAGATAGCCGTCGAATCGGAGCCGCACCCTTTTTACACGGGCTTCGGTGGCGGTGAGTGAGAAATTGGGGTCGAACGTCAGGCCTATGAGGTTCTGCATTCGAAAGCGCAGGGTCAGCTCCATCCACTTGTTTTTCGGCTGGAAGGTGATTCCCTTGCCGATTTCGATGTTGGGCATGTTGTGCAGGCGCTCCAGCAGCTCCGTATCTTCGGCGAGCGAGTCGGCGGCTGCGGTTGGCGGCGGGGGGGCCGGAAGTTCCCGTGCGAGGGTCGTTGCTGTCAGGGGAAGGGCCAACAGTAAGGTTCTCAGGAATTTCATCATTCTGTCTCTTTTCGGTTGTCGACCGAAGATGCAAATTCCGTGCAGGGGCTTTTTTCGCCTTCTGTGATATCAATGGCGGAGATACATACGGTCTGTTGCAAGCGTCCTGGTGAAGTTGCGAAGACCGGACACTATAGACCGTATGTATCAGAATGCACGCCATGAACCCGCACCAAACTACGCACCGACCCTGACAGGGAGTTTGATCCTTGTCGCGACGCCAACCGTGCGGGTACAGGCCGCATCGCATGAAGTGAACACATTCATACGGCACCCTACAGGCGCAGCTTTGAGAATGGTTGCGGGTCGTGCTATTTTTCCGGTTCCCGGGTCTTTCATGAAGTGGCCGGGAGGGAACGCAAGATTTGCGTTTGCGGATGTTTACATGATCTTTAATCCTTTCTGTGGGTCGGGGCCCCGCAGCGGACGATACCTTTTGCCGAAAAACAAAAAATGCTTCATAACGTTATCTTTTTCCGGATAATCGTATAAAGCACGAACCGCACTTGTTCAACCTCTGGCTCTTCCTTGCCCATGCAAAGAACAAGCGAGGTTCGTGCCGTATTTAGCAGAACCATCACTTGTTTATTCTTTTGCAATGTTTGTAATAAAGGAAGATTAGAGGTTAGAATAAACAGCGAAAGCGTTTATGTGATATGAGTTGTTTCTATATCTGGTTTGTGTTTGTCAATTTTTTATTTGCATAACAAATATAGAGTAAATTCGTATAATTTTCAAATCTGCATCGGAAAATCGAGTGTAAATTATCTATATTTTCCTAAATATGGACTTTTTGCGACAGGTTATGATCATTTTGCAAGTGTTTCAGGGGTTATTTGGCCGATATAGTTGGCTTTTTTGATACGGATGTCGCAGAGGCTATGGGAGGTGCAGGGGATTCATAAAAAATAGCCTGTAACCATTTTGGTTACAGGCTATTTTTCTGTTGTGCCGGATTATTTGATCAACCGGGCAGCAGCTTCGGAGTGCTGGAAGTCGAATACCTTTCTCTTCGATACGGCGAATGCGCTGTTCGAGGTTTGCAGAGCTGCTTCGGTCGACTGGGCCTTGGCCAGCTTGTGAACCATCGAGGGTGCAGCCGACTTGCGAATACTCTCGGGCGTCGGTGCGGGAGAGGGCTCGGGTTCGGGCTCGGTCGTCGTTTTTTTGGTTATCGTGAAAGGACCGATCGGGTAGTTGATCAGCGTCTCATCGCCCTGAGCATAGGAGAAGATCGCTGACGGGTTGCAGCCGGATATGCCGGTGTAATTGCCGTTACTACCCACATGCCAGAAAAAATAGTCCATCCATTCCACCGTTCCTACCGTCTGTCCGGAGGCGTTTTGCAAGGTGGTGCCCGTGATCGTTCCCGTGGTGTTGTCGGCATTCAGCGTACCGATCAATCCGATTATGTCATTTTGGTTGTTAACATAGGTTTTACCATCGGCGGCCGACTTATACCGGAGGTTGTAGTAGAATTCGTAAGCTCCATCTTCGTCGCTGTCGCTGTAGATCAGCTGGTTGGCAATGGCGAATTTTCCGGATTCTTCGTCGAACAAAGCGGTCGGGAAGATATCTTTTACCTGATCCACTTCCTTGTCGCGGAAAACAGACGAGGTGAGACCTCCGACCAGGTAGCTGTGGTTGGCGTACCGCTGATAGAGCGTGATGTCGAAACTCAAGGCTTGATTGTCATAGGTCGACGATGTGCTCGTTACGGTCCAGGTTCCCAGCCATGCGTTGTAGGCCTCGGTCGGTTCGCCGGCATTGTCGGTCGTTGCCGAATCGTAAACCACCGTGGAGATATCGTTGCTGCCCGTTACCAGGATAATTGCGGTGTAGGATGTCTCGGGGTCCATGTTGGAATAGGATCCGGCGATAAGACGCTCTTCGTTCAGGAACGCCACCTCTTTGGCGGAATAGGTGTATACGTCCTCCCACTTGTTTGCAATAGCCGTTTGGATGAGTTC
>CAJUIE010000109.1 GCA_910586375.1 uncultured Alistipes sp.
GGTTCAGCTCGATTTTATCGTCTAATGCTCCCAGAATTGCCGCGATGCGCTGCTGGGTGGCCAGCGGCGGAAGAGTTATTTCTATATTTTTCATGGTAGCACCCGACACTTCCTTAAAGGTTGTGCCGCTGCCCAATGCTTCGATATTGTCCTTGTTATAACGAAGAAGATAATAAAGGAACAGATTATCTGCTTTACTCCTGTCGGGAACGATACTTTTAAAACCTTGATTCGTCGCTACAGGATTTTTCGCAATCGCAACATATCCGATTGGCGCACGGGAAGAAAACAACACGCTTCCCGCCGGCAGTAATTGTGCAGAACAGCTGTTTAAACCCTCTTGGGTTATATTGCGTTCTCCACGGTCAATATATCGGTCGTGGAAATTTGACAAATCTTTCGGCGTCAGCCACGGAACATCCCCGCCGTAATACTCTGCAACAGCGGTCGATGGCGTTGCGCCGCCTACGATTGTGCCGACCTCCCCCAGACGATATGTTTTCCAACCGGTCATTGATGCCCCGTCCTATTGCGGTTTTTAGCTCTTGCAGCCTTTCTACAAATATACGAATTTTTTTTTATCTTTGGTTTTGTCTCGTGAATACAAATAAATTTGGCATTACCGGTGCTTCATTGTATATTTGTAGGCTTAGTTTTCGAATCCTTAATCCATTACCTATGTTCAAAGGACAACCCAAAGGTTTGTATGCCCTTTCGCTGGCCAATACGGGCGAGCGTTTCGGCTATTATACCATGCTTGCGATCTTCACGCTCTTTCTGCAAGCGAAGTTCGGCTATACGGAGGCCGTCACCACGCAGATTTACGGCATTTTCCTCGCTGCCGTATACTTCATGCCCTTCTTCGGGGGTATTCTGGCCGACCGCTTCGGCTTCGGCCGCATGGTCTCGCTGGGCATCTTCATCATGTTCGGGGGGTATGCCCTGCTGGCTGTTCCCACCGGCACGGGCTTCACGGCCCAGGCCATGATGTTCGGGGCGCTGGCCCTGATTGCCTGCGGCACGGGCCTTTTCAAGGGCAATTTGCAGGTCATGGTCGGCAACCTTTACGACGACCCGGCCTATGCCCCGAAGCGCGATAATGCCTTTTCGATCTTTTATATGGCCATCAACATCGGCGCCATGTTCGCCCCCGCGATGGCCACGTGGATCACCGATTACTTCCTCGGAAAAGACGGGCTGAAGTACAACGGTCAGATTCCCGCTCTGGCGCACCAATATATGGACAAGGGCGACGCTATGGCGGCTGAGCCTCTGGCCAAGTTGCAGGAGCTGGCCGCTTCGATGGGCGCCGGTGCCGGCGACCTGGGGGAGTTCTGCCGCCATTATGTCGAGCGCCTCTCCGCAGCGTATAACATGGGTTTTGCCGTGGCGTGCGTGTCGCTGCTCCTCTCTTATTTGATTTATGTCGCTTTCCGCAAGAGTTTCAGACATGCCGACGTCACCGCCAGGCAGCAAGCTGCGTCGGGTGCCGCTGCTCAGGCCGAGCTCTCGCCTGCGCAGACCCGGTCGCGCATTACAGCTCTGCTGCTGGTCTTTGCCGTGGTGATCTTCTTCTGGATGGCGTTCCACCAGAATGGCTCCACGATGACCTTCTTCGCCCGCGATTATACCACCTCCGAGGCTTCGGGCCTGACGCGCATGGGCTTCAATATCTTCAACCTGGTACTTGTCCTCGTGGGTGTTTATTCGCTCGTCGGATTTTTCCAGTCGGAGAAACAGCGCGGTAAGATCGTCAGTGCCGCAGTGTTCGTCGCGGCTGCCGTGGCGCTCTTTTTCCGGTGGCGGGTGACTCCCGATCCGGTGCACATCCTGCCGCAGGAGTTCCAGCAGTTCAACCCCTTTTATGTCGTTGCGCTGACTCCGATTTCGGTAGCTCTCTTCTCGTCTCTGGCCCGCAAGGGCAAGGAGCCTTCAGCCCCGCGCAAGATCGGCCTGGGCATGGTCATCGCGGCCGGCGGCTTTCTGATCCTCACGCTTGGGTCGGTGGGCCTCATGTCGCCTGCCGAGGTCAGGGCGGCGGGTGCAAGCAGCGCCTTCGTCTCGCAGAACTGGTTGATTTCGACTTATCTGGTGCTGACGTTCGCCGAGCTGCTGCTCTCGCCGATGGGTATTTCGTTCGTCTCGAAGGTCGCCCCCCCCAAGTATAAGGGCATGATGATGGGGTGCTGGTTTGCCGCCACGGCCGTGGGCAATTACGCCACCTCGCTTATCGGTTATCTCTGGGGCAGTGGCATGGCGTTGTGGATGGTCTGGAGTGTGTTGATCGCCCTTTGTCTTCTTTCGGCGCTCTTTATCTTCTCGATTATGCGGAAGCTCGAAAACGCTACGGCATAGACTTTTGCGTCTTCCGTTATTCTGACCCGGACAGCATTCGGCTATCCGGGTCTTTTTGTCCCGGTTCAGAGCTTTATTCCGTGGCGCTCCAGCAGTTGCCGGTCTTCGGCGCTCAGCCCCGTTTGGAGGTAGGGCACCGCTTCGTTGTGGTCGCTCAGGTAGTAGCGGGGAGCGGTGCGGTCGTAGTCGGCCTCGACCAGCGAGACCGTTTGGTCGACATGAGGGCTTCGGATTGATGCCATGCCGGCCATCGTGTGGAACAACGCATGGGTGTTGGCCGGGGCCGTGCTGTTGGCAGCTGCGGCAGCCGTTTTTTCGGGGAACAGATGCCGGTATTCGTCCGAAAACCAGGCCAGTGCTGCCACCCACAGCTGGTAGGCCGTCGTCGTGGGGGAGGCATGAAGGAAGCGGGCACGCTCGTCGTCGAGCAGGTCTTCGCCGTGGTCGGCACAGTAGAGCAGGGCCGACGCCGTGCTCTCCAGTCCGCGCAGGTAGCCGATCGTTTCGGCCAGAAAATGGTCGGTGCAGAGGATCGAATTGTCGTAGGCATTGCGCAGGCAGCAGGCGTTTTCCGGGGATATGGTCGCATCGTCTTCAGGTACAAAGCGGGCGAACTGCGGCGGGTAGCGCCGGCGGTAGTCGAAGTGCGATCCGTAGCAGTGGAGGATGAAGAGCATCTTCGGGGCCTGGCTATGGGTTACGGCTTTGCGCACCTCGTCGAGCAACTGCATGTCGTAGCGGGGCGAGTGGATATAGACCCTGTGACGGGCCTCGGCGGCCAGATGGTCGATCATGGCGCCCTGGCGCGGCTGGTTGGAGATGAACCAGGTGTCGAATCCCACTTCGTTGAAGAGCGCCGGAAGCCCTTTTTGGCGGTACAGCTCGTCGTGGCAGGCGGTCGCCACGGGTGAGAGAAGCAGCGGGACGCTTTTGTGCGTTGTGTTGCTCTGGGTGAGCATGTTGCGGAAAAGCACCACCCCCTCTTCCTCTTCGAGGCGGGGATTGGTTGCGTGTTTGCATTCCGCGTTGAAGAGGCTCCAGCTCATTGCGCGCGAGGCTTCGCCTATAATGTAAAGGTATATTTCGCGCTCCGGGGCCTGGGCTTCACGGGTTGCTTCAAACGAAAAACCCTCGCACGTGTCGACGTAGTGGCGGGCCTTGTGAAATTCACTGCCGCAGAGCCCCAGGTTGTAGATTACGTTCAGGGGAAATATTTCATCGCGCAGCACGTGGTGCTCTTCGCTTGCCCGGTAGGCCGGCCAGAGAGCCAGCAGCCCCAGCACGAAGAGCACGGCCCCGGTCAGGCCGATCGTCGTGCGTGTGGTGCGGGAGAGATAGCGTCTGTGGCCTATTTCGCTGGTCGCGAACCACAGCAGAGGCAGGTAGAGTGCACATACCAGCAGCACCGAGGGGAGGATATGTTTGAGCAGTTCATTGGCTTCGCCCGGGTTGGTCGTCAGCAGGTTGGTGAACATGTCGGCCGCAATGACCGAGTTGCCGAAGAGCCCCAGCAGCACGATCTGAAACGTGCACAGGAAGATGAAGGGAAAGCCCAGCCAGATCATCACACCCGAGCGGCGGAGCGCTACGCTCCACATCATGTAGAAACCCAGCGGCAGCAGGATGGAGGCTTCGATGGTCCAGGCGCTGTAGCCTTCGGTGTTGGCCAGCACGCAGTTGGGAAGTATCAGCGCTACAATGAAGCAGGCGGTCAGCCGTGTGGAGGTCCGGCTGTGGGCGAGCAAGTTGCCGGTATGTCTGCTCCAAAGGGGGCGCATGGCGTCAGAATGCCTCGTTGATGTTCATCAAAAAGCCGCTTGTCTTGCGTCCGAATCCGTAGTCCAGACGGACGTTGACCCGTTTTTTCAGCTCCCAGCGAAAGCCGATGCCGTAGTTGGGCAGCGTCTGCGCCCAGTCGAAACGGTCGAATCGTGCGAAGACATTGCCAGCACCACCCCATACGGTGCAGCCGATGCGGCGCCAGATGCGCTGGCGCAGCTCCACCTGGAACGTTATCATGTTGTTGTCCGTGTATTGTCCCTGGTAGTAACCCCGCAGGCGCCACATGCCGCCGGTGCGGGCCAGCATGGGCCAGGGGGTCCCCGGCGAATTGAACTCTCCGTAGAGATCGGCGGCCAGAATACCCCCGCGCCACACCTGCTGAAATCCGTCGAGGGTCACTGTCGTGCGCCACAGCGACTTGCTGCAATTTCCCAGCGCCCGGGGAAACCACGTTTCGTGCAGGCTCAGGTAGAGGCCGCGAAAGGGATTGGGGATAAAGTCGCGCGAGTCGTACTCCACGAGTACGCCCAGTCCGGTTGCGGTGTATTTGTGCTTCATGTCGGGCATGTGGGCGCTCAGGCTTGCGTAGGCTTCGCTTTGGGTGTCGAACTTCTTGCCCGTCGTATGTTCGAAGTTGAGTTTTGCTCCCACGTAGGTCCGGGGCAATACCCGGTACATGTAGTTGATGTGTACCTTGTACTGTTTCTCCGTGTACGAACTGGGGGCATTGTCCCGGCCCGCACGGTAGCCCACGCCCCACATGTCGCGGGGCATCGAGCTGAACATCGTTGTGTAGTTGATCTTGTGGAGGTTGTGCGAAAAGAGGTTGTTTCCTCTGATTCCCAGCGTGTAGCAGCCGATGATGGAGACGCTGCCGAATATGGAGATGTCCGAGGGGGGTGTCAGCGAATCCGTGCGGTCGATGCGGTAGAGGCCTGCGGCCAGTACACCGAGGCTCAGACTGGTATTCTTCGAGTAGCCCGGGCCGCCGGCGAAGGTAAAGTCGATCTTTTTTTCAAAGGTCCGGTCCTGGTTCGCCCGGGCGAAGTAGTCGACGAAACGGTGGCCGAAGCCTCTGCGGGGCGTCTGCGGCAGTGTGTCTGTCGCCGGCAGTGGGGTATACCTGTAGGCTATTGTGTCGCCGGGCATCAGGACAAGGTTCGCCGCTGCGGTTTTCGGAGCCGCAAAGAGTGCCATGATACCCCCTGCAGCGATGATCTTACGGATCATGCGGTTTTATCTGTACTGGTCAATGACCTTGTAGAATGCGGCCTTGTCGGCGTCGGACAGAACGCCTTTGCGCAGGAATACCAGTTCGCCTTTTTTCGAGACGATCATCAGTACGAACTGGTTGTTGCAGTCGCCCAGCTCCCATGCCTGGCTCAGTATATGGTCCTGATCGGCCAGCACCGTGGCGCCGTTTTTCTCGGTGCGTTTTTTCGCCAGCGAGCGGGCCATGCCGTTCGGCACCATCGGGGCGTCTTTGAGGTTCATGATGCCGAATCCGCAGATGTTGCCGCCCGCGGCGCGGTGGTTCTGTTCCAGTTCGAGGGTAAACTCTTCGTTCTGCTTGTGGCGGTCGGGGTCCACGTAGAATATCAACAGATTTTTTTCGCCCCAGCAGGGCAGGCTGGTCGGCTTGCCGTCCAGGTCCAGAAGGTCGACATTACATACTTTGCGGGGAAGCTCCTGGGCGGAGAGGCTCATC
>CAJUIE010000110.1 GCA_910586375.1 uncultured Alistipes sp.
GCTTCGAAGAGATCGAAGAAGGCAGCCTCTTCGGGGAGTATCACGTGACCGATGACGGCATCTGGGCCGCTATCAAAGCCGGGGAGTTCCGCGGCTTTTCCATCGAAGGTAACTTTTCATTACACACTCAAACACAACAATTTAAACCAAAAAACACAGTAGCAATGAATGCAATTGACCGAATGAAGGCGACGCTGTCGAAAGTGCTCGTCAACATGGCCGCCGTGACCACCGACAAGGGGGCGCTTTTCTGGGAGGGCGACGACGACCTGAAGGCCGGGGATGCCGTCTTCATCGAGCAGGAGGGCGGCGAGCGCAAGCCCGCACCCGACGGCGACTACACCACCGAAGACGGCAAGACCATCAAGGTCACTGATGGCAAGGTTGCCGAGATTGTCGACCCGAAAGCCGAGGTAGGTGCCAAAGAGGCAGAGGGCACGGACAACGGCGCAGATCCCAAACGCCTCGACAAGATCGAGAAGCGCCTGGACGATATTGAAGCCCTCCTGGAAAAGATCGTTATCGCCCTCGCTATGCAATTCGCCAATCTATACCTGTTCTGCGGGAATAATCCGGCATACTATATTGATCCCGACGGGAGGATTTTTTGGTTGATTCCGGTAATAGCAGGCCTCGTCGCAGGGGTTACCAATGTTGTTGCCAACTGGAAGATTATTGATGGTTTTTGGCAAGGATTCACCACATTCTTTGTTGGCGCTGGCGCTGGAGTTGCGGCAGCCTTTAGCGGAGGTTCGGGCATAGGCGTGATGATGGGCGTCGGAGCATTGAGCGGGGCTGCCGTTCTGATGAGCAATAGTATCGTAGCCCAAACTGGCAATAATTTCTCAGGTTTTAATTCGATCAATTGGGGTGCTGTAGGCAAACAAACTGCGTCCGGGGCAATCGGCGGCGGATTAGCAGCCGGAGCAGGTAGGCGTGTGGGTCTCTGCCTCCGCTGGCTGCGGCTCTCTTATTCTTGCATGCAGCGAACGGGGAAACCGTTCGCACGGTAGTTGCTGTTCTCGGGGAGCACGTAGGAACTGTTGAAGTACAAGTTCGACCCGTACACGCCCGACGTCGAGTAAGGCGCACTGCTCCAGGCGTAACCGCTTTTACCTTCCCGACGGTCGGATTTCTGCCGGGGCCCTTTACGAAAAACCTGAAGCGGGGTAGTTTAACCCCGTTATAACTTCTTGACGGTTGGATTCCCAGGGGCTTTGCGAAAAAACCGAGGAGGGGGCTGATACAATTTCACCCCGGCCGCAACAACTGCGGCCGGGGTGTCTCCTGGGGGTTCTTTTCTTGTGGATGCAGGGTAGCGTTCAGTTTCTCCTGTCGTTAGCCCTTTCCTTGTTTCACCTCTCTTGTTTCACCTCTCCTTTTCAGTCCCCCCCCCTTTTTTTGTTTATTTGAAGAAGATCGACGAAATTTCTTTGTAGTTGTGTACACGCTCGATCACGTCAGCGAAGATGTCCGCCACGGTCAGGACCGTGAATTTGTGCAGGTCCTTGTCCGGGTTGAGGGGTATAGTATCCGTTACAATCACCTCTTGTAGAGCACTTTCGTTGATACGTTCGTAGGCTGGACCCGATAGTACGGGGTGGGTGATAGCTGCGCGTACGCTCTTCGCACCGCGGGCCATGAGCATGTCGGCAGCCATGCAGATCGTACCTGCCGTGTCGATCATGTCGTCGACGATGAGAATGTTGCGGCCTTCAACGTCGCCTATGGCTGTCATTTTACCTACGACGTTGGCTTTTGCGCGTTCTTTGTGGGATATAATGATCGGCGTGCCTAAGAGTTTGGCGTATGTGTTGGCGCGCTTGGCACCGCCCATGTCGGGTGCTGCGATCGAGAGGTCCTCGATGTGGAGACTGCGCACGTAGGGCACGAAGATTCCGCTGGCGTAGAGCGCGTCGACCGGTACGTCGAAAAATCCCTGTATCTGGTCGGCGTGCAGGTCCATCGTCATGATGCGGTCGGCGCCTGCGGCCATGAGCATGTTGGCTACCAGCTTGGCGCCGATCGGCACTCGGGGCCGGTCTTTGCGGTCCTGGCGGGCCCAGCCGAAGTAGGGCATTACGGCTACAACCTGGTGGGCCGAGGCTCGTTTTGCGGCGTCGACCATCATCAGCAGCTCCATGAGGTTGTCCGATGGCGGGAACGTCGACTGGATGACGAATACCGTGCAGCCGCGGATGGATTCGTTGTAGCAGGGTTGAAACTCGCCGTCACTGAAACGCAGCACTTCCGACTGTCCGAGCGACGTGCCGAAGCTGGCGGCGATCTTCTGGGCCAGATACTCTGACCCGCGACCCGCAAAAATCTTGATTTTATGGATAGCCATGGGGTTTGGGATTTTGATGGTGCAAATATAGAATAATAGGACGAAAAAACGCACCTTTGAGGTGCGTTTTTTAAACTTCGAGGCATTTTGCGATGTGGTCGAGAATATCTTCGCGTCCCGTGCCGCGCTCCGACGAGGAGACCAGCATGGGCGGCAGCTCTTCCCATTGTTCGGAGAGTATGGCCTTGTAGCGCTCCACGCTGCGGCGGGCTTGTGTTGCCGAGAGCTTGTCGGCTTTTGTGAAGATGATGCCGAAGGGTACGCCGTTTTCGCCCAGCATTTCAATAAATCGGAGGTCTATTTTCTGGGGTTCAAGGCGTATGTCCACCAGCACGAAGAGGTAGTGCATCTTTTCGCAGCGCAGCACGTAGTCGGTGATGATCTTGGCGAAGTCCTGGCGCAGCGATTTCGAGGTGCGGGCGTATCCGTAGCCCGGGAGGTCGACCAGATACCAGGCATCGTCTATGCGGAAGTGGTTGATTAATCGGGTTTTGCCCGGTGTTCCCGACACCTTCGCCAGCCCCGGGCGGCCCGTGAGCATATTTATGAGCGACGACTTGCCCACGTTGCTGCGACCGATGAAGGCAATGTCGCGCAGGTCGTCATTCGGAACCTGCGTGATGCGTTCGGACGAGCAACGAAACAGAGCTTTGCGTATCTGCATGGTGGAATGGGGTTTGTTGTTGCAGCCAAAGATACGATTAAGTGAGGGCACTGCCAAATTTATTTGGGCATTGCCGAACGGGAGTATTTAAGGCGTAATCCAAAGATATGAAAAGTCGCGGAAAAAATATAGGTGTCGTCTCGATTTAATATTGTATCTTTGCACAAATCGAACGATGGGAAATGAAAGCAGCGATTATAGGTTACGGCAAGATGGGCCGCGAGATCGAGAAAATCCTCGTTGAACGGGGGCATGATGTTGCTCTTGTGATCGACACCGGGAATACCGCGGAGTTGGATGCGGCACATTTGGCGGGTCTCGATGTGGCGATCGAGTTCACCACGCCTGCAACGGCGTATGCCAACATCCGCACCTGTCTCGAAGCAGGCACGGCCGTGGTTAGCGGCACGACCGGGTGGACCGGGCGGCTGCCCGAGTTGCAGGAGCTTTGTCGCGAGCGTGGCGGGGCTATGTTTTATGCCTCGAATTATTGTCTGGGTGTCAACCTGCTGTTCCGGCTCAACCGGGAGCTGGCCTCCATGATCCAGCGGCTTGGGGCTGCTTATGACGTGCGGATCGGGGAGGTGCATCATACCCAGAAGAAAGATGCTCCGAGCGGTACGGCCATCACGCTCGCTGAAGGGGTGCTCGACAATCTTGCGTCGAAAACCAGCTGGGTGAATTATGCTCCCGGCATTGAAGATGCCGCCAACCGGGTCGGGGATCCTGCCGATGCAACGCCCCGGCAGATAGTCATCGAATCGGTGCGGGAGGGTAGTGTGCCGGGCATCCATAGTGTGTGTTACCAGTCGGAGGACGACTGCCTCGAACTGCGCCATACGATCCGCAACCGCCGTACGTTGGCCCTCGGGGCAGTGGTCGCGGCCGAATTTCTCTGCGGCAAGAGAGGCGTTTACGGCATGGACGACCTGATGCAGTAATATTCAGGGCCTCCGCCGGGGGAGGCTTCGGCCCGCCTGCCTGAAGGCAGAAAAATAAAAAACAGTCAGAATGACAAAAGATGGCGCAAAAAAAACAGCGGTCCCCGCAGCCCCTCTCCTCCACAGATACATAAAGGAACTGTAATCAGTCTTGAAATATGGAAAAACTCAGAAAGATACTCCGCAACAAATGGGTAGGTTTCGCGCTTGCCGCGACGCTTTATACGCTCTGGTTCGTTGTCTGGACGGGCAACTTATGGATGCTGCTGGGCCTTCCGGTCTTGTTCGATCTTTACATTTCGCGTTTTTTTTATCGTTATGTCTGGTATCGCAACGGCGAGTGGTGCCGTCGCAGCAAGACTTATAAGACCGTTTATGAATGGGTCAATGCCGTGGTCTTCGCCACGGTTGTGGCTACGCTGGTGCATATCTTCATCTTCCAGATGTACGTCATCCCCACTTCGTCGATGGAGAAGTCGCTCCTGGTGGGCGATTACCTTTATGTCAGCAAGGTGACTTATGGGCCCCAGATGCCCAATACGCCGTTATCGTTTCCGTTCGTGCACCATACGATGCCCTTTTCGCAGAAGCGCAAGTCGTTTTCCGAGGCGATCAAACGACCTTATCACCGCCTGAAAGGACTGCGGCCGATCCGCCGCAACGACGTGGTTGTCTTCAACTTTCCGGCTGGCGATACGGTGCTTGTAGAGAATCAGGCGGCGACTTATTACGACGTGCTTCGCGGCTTCGAGGAGTCGTTCGGCCGGGAGGAGGGACGTCGGCGCCTGAATGCTCAGTATACGGTTATCAGCCGCCCCGTGGACAAGCGCGAGAATTATATCAAGCGTTGCGTTGCGCTTCCGGGCGACACGTTGGAGGTGCGTAACGGTCAGGTGCGGATCAACGGAGCCCCGCAGGAGCCGATCCCGGGCATTCAGTACCAGTATGTCGTGCAGACCTCCTCGCCGCTTACGCAGTATGCGCTTGATAATTTGGGTGTCACGGAGTATTCGGGTAATGGGGCGGCTTATTATATGTTCCTTACCGACGAAGCGGCCGAGAAGCTGCGTGCTCTGGAGAATGTCGTGACGGTGCGTCGTTATATCTTCCCGCCCAATACCGACGTCTTCCCCCAGTGGGAGGCTCCACGCTGGAGCCAGGATAATTACGGTCCGATCTGGGTTCCTCAGAAGGGCGTTACGGTGGCTCTCACTATCGAGAACCTGCCCCTTTATCGCCGGATTATCGAGGCTTATGAGGGTCATACGCTCCAGACCGAGGGCGATGTAATCCTCATCGACGGAGTTCCCGCCACGGACTACACCTTCGGAATGGATTATTATTGGATGATGGGTGATAACCGCCATAATTCGGCCGATTCGCGTTTCTGGGGCTTTGTGCCCGAGGACCATATCGTGGGTAAGGCATCGTTCGTGTGGTTGTCGCTTGACGCCAACCGGAGGTTTCCGGCTTCGGTTCGCTGGAAGCGTCTCTTCAAAAAGGTACGGTAGGGGTGGCCGACGACAGCTTTCTGACCGTTGAGGCTCCTGCCGGGGTCGCCTCGCGGGAGCGCAGCAGCAAGTTTCTGGCTTATATTTTCCCGGTGCAAAGCGAGGAGCAGATCCGCGGGCACCTCGAATTATTGCGTAAACGTTATTTCGACGCTACGCACCATTGTTATGCCTGGCGCCTGGGAGCGCGGGGTGAGCGGTGGCGGGCCAACGACGACGGCGAGCCTTCGGGCACAGCGGGCAAGCCCATTCTGGGGCAGCTGCTCTCGGCCGGGATTACCGACTGCCTCGTGGTTGTGGTCCGTTA
>CAJUIE010000111.1 GCA_910586375.1 uncultured Alistipes sp.
GGTATTCTCAGTGTTCGATGTCGCAGGCGCCGCAATTGCCTGTGCAGCTGGATAGCCCAGAGGCCGAAGAGGCGCATTCGGCTGTGCCGTCTGCTTCGCGTGTCTCCTGTACGGCACATTTGATGCCGAGGCGCTGCATGTTTTCGTTGGTCGAAATTTCGGAGTCGATTGGATGGCCCTTGATCATGAGGGTCAGTGATATGCCCAGGACGAAGAGCCCTACGGCAATCAGGGTGCAGAGTATGACGATCAACCAGACTGGCATAATATTCGATTTTCTCCGTTAAATTTTTGCCTTTCGCCGACAAATGTATACATTTGTAAGATAAAGTGCAAAAAGCGTCCCGAACCGTCGAAGGTATGGTTGAGGGGTGCGCCGAGATCGTAAAACGAGGGTCGAACCATGAAAATCGTCATTGCGGGTGCCGGGGAGATGGGGAGCCATCTGGCGCGTATGCTGAGTGGCAACGGCCACGAAATCACCATTATCGACAAGGAACAGAAGCTGCTCTCGGAGGTCGGAGGGCTGGCCGACGTGCTCTGCATTGAAGGCGATTCTACGACGTTCGCAGTTTTGCGCAAGGCTTCTGTGCGGCGCTCGGACCTTTTTATTGCCGTTAACCACGAGGAGAACGACAACATCGTTTCAGCCATGCTGGCCAAGAAACTGGGGGCCCGGAAATCCATTGCCCGCATCGACAACAACGAATACCTCGAGCCCAATAACAAGGAGATGTTCATTGACATGGGCATCGATTACCTTTTTTATCCCGAGAAAGTCGCTGCACGTGAGGTCATCAACCTGCTGGGGCACACTTCTACGTCGGAATACGTTGATTTTTCGAGCGGCAAGCTTTCGTTAGTCGTCTTTCGTCTCGAACCCGCCTCTTCGCTGGTGGGGCAGTCGGTCGAGGGTTTCGATGATGAACAGACGGCTCCAAGTTTCCGTACCGTGGCTATCACGCGGGGCGGGCAGACCATTATCCCGCGACGTGGCGAGATGTATATGGAGGGCGATCTGATTTATATCATCGCGCGTCAGGACGCTGTGCGTGAGATCATGGAGCTGTCGGGACGGTCGAATATCCGGATCAAGAACATGATGATCCTGGGCGGGTCACGCATCGGCATACGGATTGCTATGGAGTTGCAGGACGAAGTGAATATCAAGCTCGTGGATTACAACGCCGAAAAAGCCTATCGCCTGGCCGAAACGCTCGAACGTACACTCATTATCAATGAGGATGGCCGCAATACGGAGGCCATGATGGAGGAGGGGCTCGCCAACATGGACGCCTTCGTGGCGGTCACGGGGCGCAGTGAAACCAATATACTCGCCGCTATGCTGGCCAAGCGTCTGGGGGTCAAGAAGGTTATCGCCGAAGTCGAAAACCTCAATTATATCAATCTTGCCGAGTCGATTGGCATTGATACAATCGTCAATAAAAAACTCGTCACGGCGTCGAACATCTTTCGGTTCACCATGTCGACCGACGTGCAGGCCATCAAATGCCTTACGGGCAGCGACGCTGAGGTCATGGAGTTTATTGTCAAGCCCAATTCGCCGGCCACGAAGGCCCGTATCCGCGACCTGGAGCTGCCCGAGGATGTCATGATCGGGGGTATCGTGCGCGGCGACAAGGTTTTTATCGCTGTGGAGAATACGGAGATCAACGCTTATGATCGTGTCGTGGTTTTTGCCATGCCGGCTTCGGTGGGGCGTGTCGGAACCTATTTCAATTGATCCATGTCGGTGCGTAGCCTCCTCCTCCGGGCCTGGTTCTCGCAGCGCGAGCGGGCCATTGACCACTTCCGGCGTCACCCGGTCCGGACGCAGCAGCGCATGTTGCAGCAGCTCCTGCATCGGGGACGCCAGACCGCTTTCGGGCGGCAGTATGGGCTGGACAGAGTACACACACCCGATGAGTTTGCTGCCCGGGTGCCTGTTTCTGATTATGAAACGTTCAAGCCCTGGATCGGGCGGATGTTCGCCGGGGAGAAGGATGTAACGGCGCCGGGACGGGTTATGCTTTTTGCCCGGTCGTCGGGTACGACGTCCGACAGGAGCAAGTATATTCCCGTCACGAGGGAGTCGGTGTGGAGCAACCATACGCTCGGTATGCGTGATGTGGCTACGGTTTTTGCGGCCGGGCATCCGCGCACGCGAGTTTTCGAGGGTAAGACGCTTACGCTGGGCGGGTCGTGCTGTCGCGAGGGGGGCAACTTAGTGGGCGACCTTTCGGCGCTGCTGATCTGCCAGACGGGTTTCTGGAGCGGGTGGTTCCGGGCTCCGCGCAGGACTACGGCCATCATGCCCGACTTCGATGCAAAGGCCCGGGCTATCTGCCGCGAATGCGTTGGGGAACCGATCACCTCTTTTGCCGGGGTGCCTTCGTGGAACCTTGCCCTCATGCGCCGTGTGCTCGATTTTACGGGCAAAAGCAATTTGATGGAGGTGTGGCCGCGGCTGGAGCTTTTTGCGCACGGAGGGGTAGAGTTTGCGCCTTATCGGAGGTCGTTCGAGGCGTTGATCCCGTCGGCGGAGATGCATTACATGGAGACTTACAACGCCTCCGAGGGTTTTTTCGCTCTGGCCGACGACCTGTCGCGTGACGACATGCTCCTGATGCTCGATTACGGTACTTATTTCGAGTTCCGCGATGGGGCGTGTATTGTGCCGCTGGAGGGGGTGGTGCCGGGCCGCAGTTATACCATGCTCGTCACATCGAATAATGGATTGTGGCGTTATGAAGTCGGCGACCGCGTGGAGTTCACCTCGACGGACCCTTACCGAATTCGCTTTGCCGGACGTACGAAGCAGTATATCAATGTTTTTGGTGAAGAACTCATCGTCGATAACGCTGAACGGGCACTTGCCGGAGCTTGTGCTGAAACGGGTGCCGTGGTCGCGGAATATACGGTAGCGCCGTGTTATATGTCCTTGCATGAGCGGGGGGCGCATGAGTGGATTGTCGAGTTCGACCGGGAGCCAGGTGCCCCGGAGGTTTTTGCCCGGACGCTCGACCAGCGGTTGCGGGCCCTCAATTCCGATTATGACGCCAAGCGTCAGACCACGCTGGAGCCCCTGCGGTTGAGGCCCGTTGCGCGGGGGACCTTTTTTGCGTGGATGCGTGCACGCGGGAAGAACAAGGTTCCGCGCCTGGTCAACGACCGCCACGTGGCCGAAGATGTCGTCCGCTTTGTTTCGGAACAAATGAAATGTGAAAAATAACTGAAGACCTATGTACATTGCTATCGCCGGCAATATCGGCAGCGGCAAGACTACGCTGACCCGGATGCTGACCGAACATTATGCGGCCAAGGCTTATTTCGAGGAGAACGACAATCCCTATATCGGTGATTTTTATAACGATATGAACCGGTGGTCGTTCAACCTCCAGATATCTTTTTTGGGCAGCCGTATCCGGCAGACTATGGAGATGCTCTCCGACGATGCGTCTGGGGTTATACTTCAGGACCGTACGGTTTATGAAGACGCGCATATCTTTGCCGATAACCTCCACGAAATGGGGCTTATGTCGTCGCGCGACTTCGATACTTATATGGGTATCTTCCATTTGATTTCGCGGCTTATACCCCGCCCCGATCTGCTTATTTACCTCGGGGCGAGTGTTCCGACGCTCATTTCGCAGATCCGCAAGCGTGGCCGCGAGTATGAAATAAATATCGATGAGGCTTATCTCGGACGGCTGAACAACAAGTATAATCATTGGGTTCACGATCTTTACGACGGCGAGGTGCTCTTTATCGACAAGGATCACGAGGATTTCGTCGCCGATCCGGCTGTTTTCGGGAAGATATGTGCCCGCATTGATGCATTCCGTGCCGGAAAATGATCCGATGAATCTGCCGGAGAAGTTCGTCGAACGGGTTTGCTGTGACCTTGGACCTGCTGAGGGGGCTGCGCTTTGCGAAGCGCTTGAAGGGCCGGCACCCGTCAGTGTGCGGCTCAATCCGGCCAAAGACCCTGGCGATGCCTTGTTGCAGCAGCTGGGAGCTTCCGGGCCGGTGCCTTGGTGCGCCGACGGGTGGTATCTGGCTGTGCGGCCGCAGTTTACGTTCGACCCGGCGTTTCATGCCGGTGCTTATTATGTGCAGGAGGCTTCGTCGCAATTCGTGGGGCGGCTTGTCGGTGACGTTCGTGGACGGCGTATCCTCGATCTGTGCGCTGCTCCGGGCGGGAAAACTACTTTGTATGCCTCGCTTGCCGGACCAGAGGGACTGGTTGTCGCCAATGAAATCGACCGGCGCCGGGCGCGGGTACTTGCCGATAACGTCCGCAAATGGGGGACGGCTAATGTTGCTGTTACGAGCTGTGAGCCCCGGAAGTTAGGCGATCTGGAGGCTTGGTTTGACGTGGTGGCCGTTGATGCTCCCTGCTCGGGTGAGGGGATGTTCCGCAAGGACCCGGGGGCCCGTGAGGAGTGGAGCGAGGGCAATGTGCGTCTCTGCGCAAGCCGTCAGGATGCCATTCTGCGCGAGGCCTGGCGGGCACTCCGGCCGGGAGGAACTCTGTTGTATAGCACCTGCACCTTCAATCGCGACGAGGACGAGGGAACGCTCGAACGGATGCTTGACTGGGCGGGTGACGAGGTTGTCGAGGCGCCCGAAACGCAGGTTGACGGTGCCTGGGGCATAGTCTGCGGGAGGGTAGGGGCATTTCGTACTTACCGTTTTTATCCCCATCGTGCTCGCGGTGAGGGATTTTTCGCTGCTGTGGCCTGCAAGACGCCCGAGGTCGGTGGACGGAGGCGGATGGCCAAAGTCCGGCGGACACCCTTTGCGCCTGCGGACCGAAGTGTTACGGACGAATTGAGGCGCTGGCTGCTCGATACCGGGCGGATGCGTTTCGTCGCTGTAGGCGATAGTTTCTACGCCTGGCCCGATGGTCAGGCCGAGGCCGTGGGGGTGTTGTCCTGCTCAGTGCCGGTGATCTATGCGGGAGTAGCTCTGGGCCGGATTTTCAAGGGACGGCTCAAACCCGATCCTGCTTTGGCCTTTTGTGCGATGCTCGATCGGGAGGCGCTCCCCGTGGTTGATGTCGACTGCGAAGAGGCCCTCTGTTACCTTCGGCGGCAGGAGTTGGGGGCCGAGGTTATGGCTGAGGGGCTGAACCTCGTTTGCTGCGAGGGCCGGGCCCTGGGCTTCGTCAAGCGTATCGGCGGGCGGACCAACAACCTCTATCCCGATTCGTTACGGATACTGAAAGGGTGAAGATATGAAGGGGTGGAAAAAATATAAAATAGGAAATATATGCACCCGGGTGTGTAGTGGCGGCACGCCCAAAAGCACTGAATCTGCATATTATGGGGGTAGTATTCCTTGGTTGAACACGAAAGAAATAAACTTTAACCAAATATACGAAACCGAACGATATATTACGCAAAGCGGATTGGATAATTCTTCTGCAAAATGGATTGAGTCCGATTCGGTAATAGTGGCCATGTATGGTGCTACTGCGGCCAAAGTAGCAATTAATAAAATACCTTTAACAACCAACCAGGCATGTTGCAATCTTGCTGTAAATAAAACGATTGCGGATTATAGATATGTATATTATTATTTATGTAATAATTATTCATTGCTTGCATCGTTGGCCAATGGTGGGGCGCAACAAAATCTTAATGCCCAACAGATAAAAGATTTTGAAATTCCACTTCCGCCGCTGGCTGAACAGCAGCGCATCGCGGCAATTCTGGGAGCATTAGACG
>CAJUIE010000112.1 GCA_910586375.1 uncultured Alistipes sp.
GTATACTCCGCAGGAGATTTCGGCCATCATCTTGCAGAAGATGAAGAAGACGGCCGAGGACTACCTCGGGCAGCAGGTCGACGAGGCGGTCATCACCGTTCCGGCCTATTTCTCCGATTCGCAGCGTCAGGCGACCAAGGAGGCGGGCGAGATCGCCGGTCTGAAGGTGCGCCGCATCATCAACGAGCCGACAGCTGCCGCACTGGCTTATGGCCTCGACAAGAAGGAGAGCGACATGAAGATCGCCGTTTACGACCTCGGCGGCGGTACGTTCGATATTTCGATTCTCGAGTTGGGCGACGGCGTCTTCGAGGTCAAGTCGACCAACGGCGACACCCACCTCGGCGGCGACGACTTCGACCACGTGCTCATCGACTACATGGCCGAGGCGTTCAAGGCCGAGCATCAGATCGACCTGCGGCAGGACCCCATGGCGCTGCAGCGTCTGAAGGAGGCCGCCGAAAAGGCCAAAATCGAGCTCTCGTCTTCGACTACGACCGAAATCAACCTGCCTTACATCATGCCCGTCAACGGCATTCCGCAGCACCTCGTCATGTCGCTCACGCGTGCCAAGTTCGAGCAGTTGTGCGATCATCTGATTCGTAAGACCGTCGAGCCGTGCAAGCTCGCCTTGCGCGACGCCGGGTTGGACGCTTCGCAAATCGACGAGGTGATTCTCGTCGGCGGTTCGACGCGTATCCCCGCTATCCAGAAAATCGTCGAGGAGTTCTTCGGCAAGGCTCCCAACAAGTCGGTCAACCCCGACGAGGTCGTGGCTATCGGCGCCGCCATCCAGGGCGGTGTGCTCACGGGCGAGGTCAAGGACGTCTTGTTGCTCGACGTTACGCCCCTGTCGCTCGGTATCGAGACTTTGGGCGGCGTGATGACCAAGCTCATCGAGGCCAATACCACCATTCCTACCCGCAAGTCGGAGACTTTCTCCACGGCGGCCGACAACCAGCCTTCGGTCGAAATCAACGTTTGCCAGGGCGAGCGTCCGTTGGCCCGTGATAACAAGTCTATCGGGCGTTTCCACCTCGACGGCATCCCTGCCGCTCCGCGCGGCGTGCCGCAGATCGAGGTTACGTTCGACATCGACGCCAACGGTATTCTCAACGTTTCGGCCAAGGACAAGGGTACCGGTAAGGAGCAGAAAATCCGTATCGAGGCTTCGTCGGGTCTGACCGAGCAGGAAATCCAGCGCATGCGCGACGAGGCCAAGGCCAACGAGGCCAAGGATAAGGAGGAAAAGGAGCGTATCGACAAGATCAACGCCGCCGATTCCAATATCTTCGCTACCGAAAAGCAGCTCAAGGAGTACGGCGACAAGCTGCCCGCCGATAAGAAGGGCGCCATCGAAACGGCTCTCGGCAAGCTCAGGGAGGCGCACAAGAACGCCGATGTTGCAGCTATCGACACGGCTATTGCCGAGTTGAACGCTGCCTGGCAGGCCGCTTCGCAGGACATCTACGCCCAGCAGCAGGCTCAGGGTGCGCAGCCCGGTGCCGATGCCGGTCAGCAGACTGGTGGCAATAGCAGCGCTTCCAACGACGGAGGTTCGCAGCCCGAGGATGTCGAGTTCGAGGAGGTGAAGTAACATCCGGCCTCTGTATTGCGGGCGTCGCAACGATTTTTCGTTGCGACGCTCTTTTTTTGTCCTTCTGAACGCAAGCGGCCCGAGGTCCGCAGCGCAGTTAATCGATTCGGCCAGAGGTCGATCGGGCATTTGAGCCGTTTGCTGGCTTTGGCCGGATTGATTTTTCGGCGGCGGCCGGTGGGGGGCACGCTGGAAGCGTGAAGCCGCCGCCGAAACAACGCGGAGCGTTGCGTTGCTGTCATTCTGAGGATTAAATTTTAGTCTTGTCGGTGGGGTGGAGCTTGCGGAGCGTGGGCCTCCGCGGGGCGAAAGCTCCGGCCCGCCCGGCTCTTTGAGAGCCGGAATGTTGCTGCAAATTGTCGTCGGGCCGTCTTTGCGCCTCCGCAGTTTCCGGTCCGCGAAAAAACAGTCGAAAGACTGTCCGGGCCGGCGCCATCCCCGGGCGGAGGCCCGACACGTTGTGTCTTGCTCCGCTGGCTGCGGCCCGTTGTTGTTTTCCACCGCGGCGGCCCGCCAAAAAAACAGCGAGCCTCCGCAGTCTCCGACTCTGAAAAAGATTCGATTTTTCGGGTCATCGGGTCGTTGCCGGGCCCTGTTTTGCGAATAAGTTCCGGTTTTTTCGCGCTCCACTCCATTTTTGCAGGTCCGGAATTGGAAATCTTCATTCTTTTTTCGTATCTTTGCGTGCTATTGTGCATTATGATGATAAAATACGAACGAACAATAACAAAACGTTTTCATTCACATGCAAAGTAAAGGTTTCATCAAACTCGTCGCGGCGCTTCTGGCTATCGCGTGCGTGTACCAGCTCTCGTTCACGTTCAAGACGCGGAGCGTGGAGAAGAAGGCGGCCGGGTATGCCGCGCAGTTCCCGCTCGCAGAACAGGCCGGGGCTGAGCAGCATTATCTGGATTCGGTGCAGACGCTGCCCGTTTTCAACCTGGGCTTCCGTAAGTTCACTTATAAGGAGTGCAAAGGCCGGGAGCTGAACCTGGGTCTGGACCTCAAGGGCGGTATGAACGTCATGCTTGAAGTGCAGGTCGAGGATGTCATCAAGGCGCTGGCCGGCGACAGCCAGAACGATCCTGCGTTCGTGGAGGCCATCGCCGAGGCCAATGAAGCGCTTCGGCAGGGTACGTCCAGGGACTATATCGGCGATTTTGCCAAGGCTTACGAGCGGCTGTCGGACGGAGGTTCGCTGGCTGCTATCTTCGTCAGCCCGGACCGCAAGGATATTACCCTGGAGAGTACCAACGCCGAGGTGGAGAAGATTCTCAAGGCCGAGACTGAGGCGGCTATCGCTGCTTCGTTCAACGTGCTGCGCAGCCGTATCGACCACTTCGGCGTTACGCAGCCCAACATCATGCGCCTGCCCAACTCCCACCGTATCCTCGTCGAGCTGCCGGGTATCAAGGAGCCGCAGCGCGTGCGCGACCTCTTGCAGGGCACTGCGTCGCTTGAGTTCTGGACGACTTACGACGCCCGGGAGGTGCTGCCTTCGCTGGTAACAGCCGATAAATACCTGCACAGCGAACTTGCTCAGCAGCAGTCTGCCGAGCCGCAGGGCGCCGGGACAGCAGCCGTTGCCGAAACGACTTCGACCGGTACGCTGATCGACGAAATCGGTGCCGATGTGTCCGGGGACGACTCCTCTGAATATTCGGGCCGTTATAACCGTGCCGAGAATCCGTTGTTCGCTGTTCTCGACCCCTCCTTTGCCGGAGGTGCCGCTATCGGAGCCGCTTATAAGGCCGACATGGCCGCTGTTGAGGCTTATCTGACCGATCCCGCCGTGCGCGAACTTTTCCCCGCAGACATCGATTTCAAGTGGGGTGTCAAGGGCGACGACAAGATCGATGGCCGTTATATGCTTTATGCCATCCGTGTCTCCACGCCCGACGGCAAGGCGCCGCTTGACGGGTCGGTGGTCACCGAGGCCCGCGAGCAGTATGCCGAACGCGGTGCATCGGCAGAGGTTTCGATGGTCATGAACGCTGAGGGCACCCAGGAGTGGGCGCGCCTGACGGGCGAGAACATCGGCAAGTGCATCGCCATCGTGCTCGACGGCTACGTCTACTCCGCACCCTCCGTGCGGGGCAAGATCGACAAGGGCAACTCCTCGATCACGGGCGATTTCACCATTCAGGAGGCCAAGGACCTGGCCAACGTGCTCTCGTCGGGTAAGGTCCCCGCACCTGCCAAGATTATTCAGGACACCGTTGTAGGTCCTTCGCTGGGCCAGGAGTCGATCAACGCAGGTATGCTTTCGTTTGTCATCGCTTTCATCCTCGTGCTGCTCTATATGGGTCTGTTCTATAAGACGGCCGGCTGGATGTCTGATATTGCACTGATTACCAATGTCTTCCTTCTTATGGGCGTGCTTGTGTCGTTCGGCGCAGTGCTTACGCTGCCCGGTATTGCCGGTATCGTCCTGACGATGGGTATGGCCGTCGACGCCAATGTCATCATCTACGAGCGTATCAAGGAGGAGCTGCGCGGCGGAAAGGGTCTGTCGCTGGCTATCAAGGATGGCTTCTCGAAGGCTTATTCGGCCATTATCGACGGTAACCTCACCACGATCATTACCAGTATCGTTCTCTTCGTCTTCGGCAACGGTCCCGTCCGGGGCTTCGCCACGACGCTTTTCATCGGTATCATCACCTCGTTCTTCTGCGCCATCTTCATCACGCGCCTTCTGATCGAGTGGATCGTTGGCAAGTGGGGCCATATCTCCTTCTCGCGTAAGTGGTCGGAGCACTTCCTCAATAACACCAGGATCGACTTCATCGGCAAGCGCAAGATCGCTTATATTGTCACGGGTGTGGTGCTTGCTCTTTCGTGTCTTTCGCTTGCTGTGCGGGGGCTTAACTTAGGTGCCGAGTTCACGGGCGGACGCGCTTATGTCGTTCGTTTTGACCGGGCTATTTTGGCCGAGGAGGTGCGCAGCAACATCGAGGAGGCTTTCTCCGCACAGGCCGACGCCGATGCCGCTTCGGTCAGCTCCGAGGTCAAGCAGTATGGCAATGAGAACCAGATGCGCATCGTTACGCAGTATCGTTATGACGATACCTCCGATGAGGCTACGGCTGAGGTTGAACGGATCATTTACGATGCCGTGAAGCCGCTCTATACCTATGACATCACCTTCGAGCAGTTCCGCAATACGCAGACCGACGAAAACGGTATCCTGACCGCCGACAAGATCGGCCCGTCGATCGCCAAGGATATGACGTGGAACGCCATTTATTCGGTGCTTTTCTCGCTCATCGCCATCGGTCTTTACATCACTTTCCGTTTCAAGCGGTGGCAGTGGGCTACGGGTGCTACGCTGGCTCTGGCAGTCAATGCGTTGTTCATCATCGGTCTTTTCTCGATGTTCTACGGCCTGATGCCCTTCAACCTCGAGGTAAACCAGGCGTTCATCGCGGCTATTCTTACGATTATCGGTTATGCCATCAACGATACGGTGGTTGTCTTCGACCGCATCCGCGAGTATTTGGGGCTGTATCCCAAGCGTTCGTTGCGCGAGAATGTCAATAATGCGATCAACTCCACGTTGTCGCGTACGATCAACACGTCGGGCACCACGCTCGTCACCTTGCTGGCGATCTTCTTCTTTGGCGGCGAGACGATCCGGGGCTTTATCTTCGCGCTGATCGTCGGTGTAGTCGTGGGTACTGCTGCCACGATTTTCATTGCTACGCCCGTTGCTTATGATCTGATGGGCCGCCGTGGCGGTAAGCAATAGGCGTCGGTTGTTGCTTCTTTTTCGCCGGGCTGCGCATGAAGTGCGCAGCCCGGCTTGTTTTGTATCCGCGCTTTTTTCCGCAATGCGTGGCGCCGCGTTCGCTCAGAATGACAAAGGGGGGAGGAGGGCAGGAAAAATTGCTCTTCGGCGGCGAGGGGGGGCGCAAAAAAAACAACCTCGTCGGCTGTGGTCCGCGAAAAAACAATCGTTAGACTGTTTGCCCCGCCCCTCTCTTATCCATGACGCCCCCATTGGAGGCGCCACTTTTCTTCGCCTCGGCAAAGTCCGTAAACGGCCTCTGCTCTCGGCTTACGCAAAGTTGCACG
>CAJUIE010000113.1 GCA_910586375.1 uncultured Alistipes sp.
GAGTAGCTCATGGCCGGAGCTTCGATCGTCTCTCCCGCGGCATAACGTTCGGGAGTCCACGACTTCAGATGCATGTCGTTGTAAAGTCCGTTGGCGCTCAGCTCGGACTGATAGTCCACCACACCGTAGTATCCCAGCACGCCCTGGAACATGAGGTCCAGTTCGAGGCCTTTCCATCCGAAACCCACGCGGAACGTCGTGAAATCGGTCGGAATCTGCCCATTGCCAATAGGCGACACATCCTTTTCGTTGATCTTACCGTCGCCGTTAACATCCCGGTAGATGAAATCACCCTTGCGCGGAGTGCCGAATTCATACATTTCGGTGTATCTGGCCAGCTCCTCGTCGGTATTGATATACCCGTTGCCGTTGCTGCGGTCGATCAGGTAACCGAACACCTGCCCGTAGGGATGTCCCTGCTCGAGGTAGCGCTGCGAATAACCGCTATACCCCGGGCCCGCTTCCGGATAGGGCATCTCGTTGACGTAAACCACCTCGTTTTTGGCATGCGACCAATTGACACCTGCCCGAATGCTCCAGCCGCGGCCCAGGTCTGTGGCATAATCGAGCCCCAATTCGATGCCGCGGTTGCGCATCTCGCCTTCGTTGACCTTCATATAAGAGCTGGGATAAATACCCTGAAAAGCAGGTATGGAGTTGCCGCTCTCAATCAACATGTTGTCGGTGTGGCGGCGGAAGTAGTCGAACGAGAAATTCAGCTTGTTCCACAACCCCACCTCGATGCCGTAGTTCTGGATCAGGTGCTTCTCCGGCTTCAGGTCGGGATTACCCAGCAGACGGATATTACCGTTCTTCTGCACATAATCGGTATAGAGGTAGCGAAAATACCCCACGTCGAAGCTGTCAGAGGCGACCATACCATAAGAAGCCCGCACCTTCAGCAGAGACAGCCACTCCACATCACGCAAGAACGCCTCGTTCGAAGCAACCCAGGCCACCGATGCGGCCGGAACAAACGTGAATCGGTTCTTGCGCGGAAAAACATCCGAAGCCGTCAGCCCCAGCGTGGCACTTACGACATAACGATCGTCATAGTTATAACCGGCGTTCAAGCCCGAATTCAAATTATAATAAGGCATCCCCACGGCCGGATAATCGGCGACCACCGTGCTATGCTGCTCGTCGGTATAATAAGTAAAAAGATGTGCATCAACCCCATGCTTGCCAAACTGTCGCTCATAATCGAGCTGCGCGATGAAGTTAAGCGCATACTGGAACTTACCTTCGGCGCCATTGCTGAGGTTCGAGTCGATCGAAGAACCCAATTGGCGGAAATCGCCCTGTACATAATCGTAATAATAACGGCGATAATCCTGCGTCGAATAGTTCATACGGTCGTTCGAGGACTGGAAAGCCACCTTGCCCGAAAGTGTCAGCCCGCGCGTGATGAAATCCAGATCGATGCTCAACCCCGCATAAGTCGATAGATACATACCCGTATACTTGGTGTAACCCGAGCGGTTGAGAATGCCATAAGTAGGACTCTCCACAGTCTCCATGGTCACTACACGTCCGTCATCGGTCACGGGTCCCATCATCGTGGGGGGCAACGAGAAAATCGAGTTATAAATCGTACCGTTGGTAATGCCGTTACCGGCCAGACGGTCATTGCGTATATTACCAGCCACACCGGCCATAGCGCGTACATGTCTGGAAATATCCACATCGACCTTCGCACGGAAGTTGACCCAGAAACGCCGCGGAGCCGCAACATACTCCTCGGTCTGCTGCCTGAAGAGCGATGTTTGATTCATAAAGTTGATGTTCGACCACACACGAGTCTTCTGGCTGCCTCCGCTCACGGTAACACCCAGACGCTCCATAGTACCCATCGGACGCACGAACTCCTTATAATAGTCATTGCTCGGATAAAGCGGGTTCGTGCCCAGCCGGATCTGCTCCATTTCATAATCGGAAAAGGGAGCATCGCCCGAAGCTCCGTCGTTGCGCCACGCCTGGTTGCGCAGCGTAGCGTAATCCAGCGATGAGAACCGCTCGGGCTGACGGCTGATCTGCTGCACAGCCATATCGGCCGTAACCCGCACGTCAAACGTTCCGGGAAGGCCCGATTTGGTGTTGATAACGATCACACCGTTGGATCCCTTCAGTCCATAAATGGCCATGGCGGCAGCATCCTTGAGCACAACAACATTCTCGATTTCAGCAGCGGTCAGATAATCGACGTTATAATCCTGCATGATGATGCCGTCGAGCACAATCAGCGGTGCATGATCATGGATGGTAGACATGCCACGGACATACTTCGATACCGAAGCATTGCCCGGATCCGACGAATCCTCCTGCGTACCCAGACCCAAAAGCTGCCCTTCGAGCATCTGGCTGAAGCTGGAGGTGGGAATATCCTCAAGCAACTTGCCGTCGATGGCCGACACGGCCTCTGAAAGCAGACCCCGCCGACGTTTTACGTTATATCCATAATCGAGCACCTCATCCTTGCGCGAGACATCCCGGCGCATGGTTACTGCAAAAACCACGACCGCTGGTCCAGCCTCCGCGGCGTCCTGTCCGACTTCGCGCGAAGCAGAGGCCACTTCATATCCACTCTTGAGGAACCGGAGCTGCCCGCTGTCAACTTGCTCCAACTCGAAGCGTCCGAAAAGGTCAGTAGAGCCAAGTTTCTCGCCTGAAGCGTCAAGCACAACAGCCTCGAAAATCGGCTCTCCGGCTTCATCCTTGACCGTTCCTTTCACGTGCTCCCGGGTCTGTGCCGACAGCTCCCCGCACGGAAAAGCAACGAGGGCCGCAAGCAAAATCGCTGTTCGTTTTATATCTATTCTCATGTGATTTCTCTCGTTAAGGGGTTACCAACCGTAATTCTGCCAGGTCTTCTTGGTCAGCGTATAGAGCATCTGCGCCTCCGACTGCGGAATGGGCAGCAGCACGTCGTAATAATGCGTGGAATTGTTTATCAACGATACCCGACGTTCATAAGTAAAGGTTCCATCCTCGTTTTTGGTAATCCACATACTCGTGAGCTTTCCACAAGGTTCGAGGTTCTCCTTGAAGAGCTTGGAGGCGGCATAAGCCTCCGACCAGCGGCGCACATCGAAATAACGGCACTCCTCATAGCAGAGCTCCACCCGACGCTCCTGCCGCACACGCAGGATCATCTCCTCCTGCGAAAGTCCCGCTGGCAGGTCGGGCATACCCACGCGACGACGCACCGCATTGACCTGCTCCTCGGCGACGGCCAGCTCGCCCGCCTCGGCTGCAGCCTCGGCCAGGTTGAGCTTGATTTCGGCCAACCGGAAATACTTCCATGGAGCTGAATAATTGCCGTTGTCAATGTCGTCCCTGGGCCCGACGTACTTGCGGAAATAATAGCCCGTACGGGTGAAACGATCGGTACTGCTGTCGTCGTTAATTCCGTTATCACCTCCCACGAAGGTCTCGGCATACTTGGTCTCACCCTTCCAGTAGAGCGGATCGCCGTTGCGGATGATCGTAACAGCCAGACGCGGATCACGGGGGGCGGCATAAGGATCGTTCTCGTCGTAACCCAGCGCCTTGGCCTTCGGGTTGTAATTGGGTGACTTGTCGGCATTATAGGGATTCGCCAGATTGAGCAGCGGCTCGGCCGTAGCACCGTCAGCACTCAACACCTCATAAGCATCGACCAGCTCCTGCACCGGCACGATACCGGCACGACTCGACAGGCTCCACGTATTGGAGCCGATGTAGTTGTGATCGGTATAACGCTGCTGGCCTCTGCCCTGCCAAATGGTCTCCGGATCGCTGGCCGACGTGAGCGACGTCGACGTAAAGAGCTCCTGATAAGCAGCCGCCGGGCCCGTATAGAGTGCGGGATCGTCCACGGTCGTTTTCAGTGCATAGCCGTGAGCCTCCAATTCGCGCACAGCTTCCTGATTCACCTCGAAAGCCTTCTGCCAGTGGGCTTTTTGCTCGGCCGGGGTGTATTCGTCGATGTCAGCAAAGAGCGGACTCGCTGCGAAAAGGTACATCTTCGATTTGAGGCACCAGGCCAGAGCTTTCGTCGCCCGCAGCTGGTCGGCGGCGACATCGATGCGCCACGGCAGCTCGGCCGTATTGATGGCGGCTGTGCACTCGGCGTCGATCTGCTCGGCAATCCACCACACCGTAGGTTTGGTCAGCGTCATATAGTCGAAATCGTCGGAATAACCGTTGGGGTTATATGCGAAAGAACCGAACCACTTGAGCATCTCCGACAGATAATAAGCCCGCAGCACATGAGCTTCGGCCCGCCAGCGATTGCGCTCAGCCTCGGTACGCACGTTCGCCCCATCAATATATTGCAGGAAGGTCGTGGTCTGGCGCAGCTGCCACATGTAAGTGCTGTAGTAATTGACTTCCTCGGAGACGTAATCCCGCAGGGGGTGCGAGGAGGCCGAAGCCGTTCCCAGGTACATCCGCGCGGGAACACCGTCGGCAAGGGTACCGTAGACATACCACCCCTCGTCGCACAAAGCCGTAGGAGCATTACAAACCCAGTAATAGGTCGTCCCTTTGGTCGGAATGTCGTTATAGCAACCGTTCAGATAAGCTCCCGTCATGTCGGGATCAGCAAAAATATCTTCGAGCGTCACACGACCGTCGGGCGTAATATCGAGCAACGAGCACGACGGAGCCCCTGCAACAGCGAGCAGAAATGCACCGATATATCGTATCATTTTCATATTGTCCGGGATTAAGGTTTACAGTTTGAGCTGAATCGAGAAACTGATATTGCGCGTCAGCGGATACTGGTTTTCGTTGTTCGCCTCAGGGTCGACACTGCGGGTTTTCATGTTGTTGGTGTTCCACAGATTCTGGCCCGTCACGGCAAAGCGGATACCGCCGATCCCAATCTTCTCCATCCACTTCTTCGGCAGCGAGTAACCCAGCTCGACGTTCTTCAGACGCACGAACTTCATGTCGCTGACCACATAATCGCTGCGCTCATTGGTGGCACCGCTGGCGAGCGTCGCGCCGTTCTTGAGCGCCTGGTAGGTGATCTTCTCGCCGCTTTCGAACCGCTCCTTGGTCCAGGCGTGCAGCTCCCATTCACCCGTCAAATGCCCGTTACCGAACATACCGACGACATAAACACCCTGCTTGTGGGCCACACCCTGCCACTGCATACTGAAGTCGAAGTTTTTCCACGACAACGACGTGGTGACCCCATAGGTGATTTCGGGCGTGCCGGAAGGATAGCCGTAGGGAATCATATCCTTGTCGTCGATCTTACCATCGCCGTTCTGATCGACGAACTTCCACTGTCCGAGGAACGGACGCACATAACCGCCGTACATGGCGGTGTACTTGGCCAGATCCTCTTCAGTATTGATATAACCGTTACCGGCTCCGTCGTTATAATCGACCTGAAGCACCCATGTCTGACCAATGGGAAAACCGGTCTGCGTGTATTCATAGAGATAGCCGTTACGCCCCGTCTGGCGTTTCACCTCGTCGGCCTCGAGCACCTTGTTGCGGGCGAAGTTGTAGTTGGCCGAAATGCCGAGGAAGAGGTCCTTGGCGAGGAGCCGCTGATAAGAGAGCACAAGTTCATAACCGTGATTCTTCACACGCCCCATGTTCACTCGGGGAAGCGCCCCCGAAGAG
>CAJUIE010000114.1 GCA_910586375.1 uncultured Alistipes sp.
GTATATTCACGACCGCTACGGGCTCTCTTACCAGCAGATCGGCATCTTCACAGGCCCCTCCCACGCCGAAGAGGTCTCGCGCGGGAAGCTCTCCTACCTGACTATGGCCTGCACCGACCTGGGAAACGCCCGGATGATCGGCACAAAGTTCGCCACCCCTTACATTCGTCTGAGCTACACAACCGACCTCTACGGCATAGAGTATGCAGCGATCCTCAAGAACATCTACGCACTGGCCGTCGGACTGGCCGTTGGACTGGGCTATGGCGACAACTTCCTTGCGGTACTGATCGCCAACAGCGCCAACGAAATGACACGCTTCCTTGAGGAGAGCTACCCTACCGAAGGGCGCAACACGCAGCTATCGGCCTACTTGGGCGACCTGCTGGTCACCTGCTACTCGGTCTACAGCCGCAATCGCCGGCTGGGACTTCTGATTGGCCACGGCTGCACCGTGCGCGGCGCCCTGAACGAAATGACGATGGTCGCTGAAGGCTACTTCGCCGCCGACTGCATCCGCCATATCAACACCCGTCACCAGGTCGACATGCCCATCGCACAAATGGTCTACGAAGTACTCTACAAAGGCGCTTCAGCCCGTCGCAGCATGAAAGAACTGACCACCAAACTAATCTGACACGATATGAAAACACTCAAAGCAGACATCCGCAAAAGCGGCATCCATATTTCAGCCGCGATGAAGGAACAAGCCCAGGCTGCCAACGCCCTGCTTCACTCGGGCAAGGGTGCAGGCAATGATTTCTTAGGCTGGGTACACCTCCCTTCGGCGATCTCCGACGCCGACCTCTCGGCCATCGAAGCGGCCGCAGCGAAACTGCGCGAAAGAGCCGACCTGGTGATCTGCATCGGCATCGGTGGTTCATACCTCGGCGCCAAGGCCGTGCTCGAAGCGCTCAACGACCCCTTCAGACTGCTGTGCAAGGAGCAGAAAAACCCCACAGTGGTTTTCGCTGGTCAGAACATTTCGGAGAACTACATCCACGCCCTGCTGGAGGCATCGAAAGAGCACTCCGTCGCCGCCATTGTCATCTCCAAGTCGGGCACCACGACCGAACCGGCCATCGCCTTCCGCCTCATCAAGGCCGAAATCGAAAAGCGCTACGGCAAGGCCGAGGCCGCCGAACGCATCGTGGCTGTGACCGACAAGGCCCGCGGCGCACTGAAAACGCTGGCCACCAACGAGGGCTATCCTACGTTCGTTATTCCCGACGACGTGGGCGGTCGTTTCTCGGTATTGACACCCGTAGGGCTCCTGCCGCTGGCCGTTGCCGGAGTCGACATCCGGGCGCTGGTGCGCGGTGCGCAGGAGATGGAGGCAGCGACCGACGAAAAGGTCGCCTTCGACGAAAATCCTGCGGCGATCTATGCCACCGTGCGCAACGCGCTCTATGCCAACGGCAAGAAGATCGAAATCCTGGGTTCCTATGAGCCGCAACTGCAATATGTCAACGAGTGGTGGAAGCAGCTCTACGGCGAAAGTGAAGGCAAGCAGGGCAAGGGCATCTTCCCGGCCAGTGTGACCCTTACAGCCGACCTCCACTCGATGGGTCAGTACATCCAGGAGGGTGAACGCACCCTTTTCGAGACAATCATTTCGGTCGTCGAACCCGACCACAAAGTCCTGATCGAAGCCGACAACGAAAATCTCGACGGTCTCAACTTCCTCTCCGGGAAACGCATTTCAGAGGTCAACCGCATGGCCGAATTAGGCGTGCAGCTGGCCCACGTAGACGGCGGCGTACCGAACATCCGTATCGAAATTCCTCGCATCGATGCCCATACGGTGGGGGGACTGCTCTACTTTTTCGAAAAGGCGTGCGGAATCAGCGGTTATCTACTGGGTGTCAATCCGTTTGACCAGCCAGGCGTAGAAGCCTATAAGAAAAACATGTTCGCCCTGCTGGACAAACCGGGCTACGAAGAGGAATCGAAGGCCATCAAGGCCCGGCTGTAAAAGGCCCTCTTCATTCTGACCAAAAAGCGAATCCCCTGTTTAGAGGATTCGCTTTTTCCTTTCTACCCCACTTCGGATTTTTCGCAAATGGATCAAATCAGAACATTCATTCCCGAAGTGGCACAAAAAATGCAACATAACGAATCCCTCAACATCCCCACCACGTCATGAAGCTGCGACCGATCATCGTTCTCTTACTTTTCGTCGTATCGGCAGGCGCCCTCGCCTGGATATACTACGCAGCAACCCGCACACCCCTTCCGCCCAAGACGTTGCCGTGGATCGAGACGATCGCCGACCTGGATGACTGCTGCCGCCGCAAGCATGTCAAGGCCGTTCAATACGATCATTTCGCCCGCCTCGCCGAACAGGAACAAATCGACCGCCCATGTCTGCTGTTTCGGGCGTTGGCCTGCTCAGAACGGCTTCAGGAGGAGAACTGCGCCCGCGTAATCGTGCACTTAGGCGGACATTACACTGCCCCCGAACGAATCGTGCTCTTCCACAGCACCACAACAGGAAACATGGAGCGCAGCGCAGCCTACGAACGCCGTATGCTCGAAGAGTTCCACTGCGCAGCGATCGGCCGGGCCCTTGACCGCGGCAACCGCTATGCCGCCCGCATCCTGATCTGGGCTGCGGCAGCAGACATGCGACATATAGCCCTGCTCGAACATTGCGACACCTGCCGCACCACGCCGCAAAGTGGCTACATGGTCTGCCCCCGCTGCGGTAACATCTACGAACTGAATTATTGCGACTCCTACTGCCCGTTCTGCATGACCGAAGGCAACAAATTCATCCGTTTCGAATAGCCCCGCCCCGACACAAAAAAAACGGGACGACCAAGGCTCCGAAAAAATTCCCCCCCCGTCGTCCCGCGGAATTTTCGCGGACCAAACTCGCAAGCCGAATGGATTACTCCTCCTCGGGCTCCTTCATGTTGTGGTAGACGTTCACCACGTCGTCGTCCTCTTCCAGACGCTCGACCAGCTTCTCGATCGACTCGCGCCCCTCGGCGTCCAGCTCCTTGGTATCGGTCGGCAGATAGGCCGATTCTCCCGACACAATCTCGAAACCCTTGTCATCGAGCCACTTCTGAATAGCGCCGAACGATTCATAGGGTGCATATACCGTGATTCCGTCTTCCTCGGCATAGAACTCGTCGACACCCAGGTCGATCATCTCCAGCTCCAGCTCCTCGGCATCGGTTCCGGCCGGGGCGTGGAACTTGAAGATGCACTTGTGCTCGAACATGAACGCCACCGATCCGCTGTTGCCCAGCGTACCGCCGCACTTGTTGAAATGCATCCGGACGTTGGCCACCGTACGGTTGGTGTTGTCGGTCGCCGTCTCTACCAGGAAAGCAATACCGTGAGCGCCGTAACCTTCATAAACAACCTCCTTATAATCAGCAGCATCCTTCTCCGTAGCGCGTTTGATGGCACGCTCGACATTCTCTTTGGGCATATTTTCGGCCTTGGCATTCTGCATCAGAATGCGCAGGCGCGTATTGCCTGAAGGATCAGAACCACCGGCCTTGACGGCTATTTCGATCTCCTTGCCCAATTTGGTGAACGTACGAGCCATGTGGCCCCAACGCTTCATTTTTCGTGCTTTGCGGTATTCAAAAGCTCTTCCCATAGTGCTTTGTTTTTCTTAAGTGACGCAAAGGTATAAAAAAGGATGAAAAAAACATAGGGCACGGGGATTTTTCCACGCAGGAACCCAGACTAATAGACATGGCTGTAAGCCGTCGGCACCCAGTCATCGGTACGGAAAGGCTCGGCAGGGAGGCCCTCGCCGTTTTCCAGATTGGTGACCGGATAGAGCAGGTAGGCATAACGGATCGCCACCTCATCGGCGGTAGTGGTCGCCGAAACAACTTCGGGGCAGGTCAGCCATATCTGCTCGCCGTGGATTTCGGCCGTTGCGGCATGGAACACATAGGGCGCCCCGCTCTTCGAAGCCACATAAAAATACTTCGGAACCTGGGAATCGTTGGTGCGCAAGCCTGCGGCATGGTCGAAAGCGATCTTCACCACGCCGTTCTCCACCGTATGGCTGCGATAACGGGGCCCCAGACAAGCTATTTCCGTCATTCCATAAGTATTGTGGAGCGCCAGACGCGCCAGACGCTCCCCCACGGGACGCTTCCAAATGGGATGAATGTCCTCAGGATTGCCCACATCCATGGTCACAGCCATGCCCGTATGCGCCACCTCGTCGCGCGTCCGGGCCTGCGCCTCCCTCTGGTAAAAATAACCAGAATGCACCTTATAGGGATCGTTCGAATAGAAGAAATCCATATCCTCCAGCGGTCCTCCAAAACCCCAGGCGTTGATCTGCACGTAGTAGAACGGCAGATCACCGACGCCGAAGCCGCGGCGCCACGACCGGATCAATGTCGACATAAGCTCGGGATAAGTCGTATAAGTATCCCAGTTGCCCTCGCCCTGATACCAGCAGACGCCGCGCACCGAGAGGCCAAGCAGCGGATGAATCATCGCATTGTACATCTCTGCCGGATGCACGAACAGATTTTCGTGGTTCTTCAGTGGATCGACATAGATCGACTTGAGTGTCATATTGGCTTCCAATACGCTTAACGGCACGAATGCCTGGGCCGTAGCTCCGCCATAAGAGGTATTGACCAACCCCACAGGCACGCCGCCGAGTTTCTCATGAATCATCCGACCGAAGTAGTAGCCCACGGCGCTATGCAGGGCCGCCGTTTCGGGCGTAGTCTTGTACCATCGATAGAAAGGCTCGGGCTGTTCGCGCCAGTCGTACAGCTCGGTCGCGGCAGTCAGGGGCTGGGCCTTATAAAAACGGATTTCGGGATAATCGGCCTCCGCAATTTCAGTCTGTGCATTTTCGGCCTGCGCAAGAGCGAACTCCATGTTGGACTGGCCGCCCAAAAGCCACACCTCGCCGATCAGCAGGTCAGCAAGCGTTTCGCTTTGCAATGTCGTTGACACAGTAATGGACTGGGGCGCATTGTCCGCCGGAGCAGCTGGCACAGGAACGTCGAGTGTCCAATACCCTCCCTCAGGTACTATTGTAGAGAAGGTCTGCGACGTCCAGCTGGGTGCTGCCGTGATCTTCACGCCAGCACGCGAACGGCCCCACAACCGGAAAGGCCGGTTTTGCTGGAGTACCATTCCACTTTGCAACGAACTGTGCAGTACAAAACGCCCCTCGACCGCAGGCTCCGAGGTTCCGCCATCGTCTGAAGACGACGAACAGGCTATGCCACACACCATGCCTGCCATTAGAATTGCAAGGAAAATTTTCTTCACCACTTGAATGCTTAATCGTTTAAGTTGGCTTAGCAAAGATACGTTAATTTTTCTTTCCTGCAACCGTAAAACGCCGGGCAAGGCTATTTTTACATCTTTCTTTCGCTTCGGGTTTTCGTAAAGGGCCTTATCGGAGATCAGACCGTCGGGAAGATAAAAGCGGTTACGCCTGGAGCAGTACGCCCTCTTCGGCGTCGAGCGTGGTCGGGTCGAACTTGCACTTCTACAGTTCCGGCGTGTACCCCGAGAACGGCGGCCACCGTGCGCTCGGTTTCCCCGTTCGCTGCGTGCCCGACAAC
>CAJUIE010000115.1 GCA_910586375.1 uncultured Alistipes sp.
GGCTTCACGCCTGCGGCGTGCCCCCCCCCTGCCGCCGAAGAGAAATTTTTCGCTGTCTGCGGCTCGTTACTCTTGTTTGCAGCGCACGGGGAAACCGTCCGCACGGACGTCGTTGCTCTCGGGGTACACGCCGGAACTGACGAAGTTCAAGTCCGACCCGTACACGCTCGACGCCGAGCCAGGCGAACTGCTCCATGTGTAACCGAGCGTGCCCACATGGTACAAGCTGCCGGAATTGCTGATGCGGATACCCGAAGCGGGGTAGACGGATACTCCCGTTCGGCAATGTCCAAATAAATTTGGCATTGCCCTCACTTATTCGTATCTTTGAATGCAAAAAACGTCTTTTGCGTCAAAACGAGTGTAATTCATCATGAAAAAAGTCGACGTGATCCTCGGCCTGCAATGGGGTGACGAGGGCAAGGGCAAGGTCGTGGATGTGCTGACGCCCCGTTACGAGGTTGTGGCACGCTTTCAGGGCGGCCCCAATGCCGGGCATACGCTGGAGTTCAACGGCGAGAAATACGTCCTGCGTTCGATTCCTTCGGGCATCTTTCAGGGAGGCAAGACCAACGTCATCGGCAACGGTGTGGTCATCGACGCCATTCTTTTCCGGGCCGAGGCTGAGGAGCTGGCCAAAAGCGGCCACGACCTTACGCGCCAGCTCTGTATTTCGAAGAAAGCCCACCTGATTCTCCCCACGCACCGCATCCTCGATGCCGCTTATGAAGCAGCTAAGGGAAGCGACAAGATCGGCACCACGGGTAAAGGCATCGGACCGACCTATACCGATAAGGTCAGCCGCAACGGAATGCGTGTCGGCGATCTGCTGAGCCCCGATTTTCCGCAGATCTACGCCCGCGCCAAAGCACGGCACGAAGCGATTCTCCGGGGACTGGGCTATGATTACGACGTCGCCGAATTAGAGGCGCAGTGGTTCGGGGCGGTCGACTACCTGCGGCGCTTCCGGCTCGTCGACAGCGAGTACTTCATCAACTCGGCCCTCGCCGAAGGCAAAAGCGTGCTGGCCGAGGGTGCACAGGGCACGTTGCTTGATGTCGATTTTGGCTCTTATCCCTTCGTCACCTCGTCGAACACCGTCTGTGCCGGGGCCTGTACGGGTCTGGGCGTTGCTCCCGGGCGTATCGGCGAAGTCTTCGGCATCTTCAAGGCTTATTGTACGCGCGTGGGCTCGGGACCCTTCCCTACCGAGCTTTTCGATGAAACGGGCGACCGCCTGTGCTCCATCGGCCACGAGTTCGGCGCCGTGACGGGGCGTAAACGTCGCTGCGGCTGGCTCGACCTCGTAGCGCTGAAGTACTCCATCATGATCAACGGCGTTACGCAGCTCATCATGATGAAATCCGACGTGATGAACGACTTCGACACCATCCGTGTCGCCACGGCATATGAGATCGATGGCAGGCAGACCACCGGATTCCCCTACGAAGTTTCCGGGTCCCTGAAACCGGTTCATACCGACTTCGAGGGCTGGAAATGCGACCTGCGCGGGTGCAAGACTTACGACGAGTTCCCTGCCGCCTTCAAGCGCTATGTCGAGTTCATCGAGCGTGAAACGGGCGTGCCTGTGCGGATCATCTCCGTGGGGCCCGACCGCGGCGAAACCATCGTGCGGTAGGGGAGGTGTTTGTCATTCTGAGGCGCGGAGCGCCGAAGAATCTGTATGGCAAAATGTTTCGACCGAAGGTCGAGCGGGCCGCAGCCTCCGCCGCGCGGAGGCCCGCAACTTGTGTCGCGTGCACTCCGCAGGCTTCGTCCCGAATATTTCAGTCGTCAGACAGGCAAGCCGGAGCCACCCCGGGCGTAGGCTTGCGGGAAAATTCAGCCTTCAGGCCTCGGCCTATTGAATACGAAAAAACGATTACTACCTAAATACCTAAAACCTGTATATGAAAAACCTGAAAATCGTTGTTTTGGCCAAGCAGGTGCCCGATACCCGCCAGGTGGGTAAAGATGCGATGACGCCCGAGGGGACGGTCAACCGCGCGGCACTGCCGGCCATCTTCAACCCCGAGGACCTCAACGCCCTCGAAATGGCCCTCTCGCTGAAGGATCGTGTCGGGGGCGCTACGGTGCACGTGCTTACTATGGGGCCCCAGCGGGCTGCCGACATCATCCGCGACGCTATGTTCCGGGGTGCCGATGGGGGTTATCTGCTCTCGGGCCGCGAGTTCGCCGGATCGGATACGCTGGCCACCTCCTATGCCCTTTCGTGCGCCCTGAAGAAGATCGGCCCCGATGTCATCATCGCAGGTCGTCAGGCTATCGACGGCGACACGGCCCAGGTCGGGCCTCAGGTGGCCGAGAAGCTGGGCTTGCCCCAGGTCACCTATGCTGAGCAGATCGTCGAAATCAAGGAGGCGTCGCTGGTCATCAAACGGCGTCTGAGCGGCGGTGTCGAGACGGTCGAATGTCCCGTGCCGGCTGTCGTTACGGTCAACGCCTCGGCCCCTGAGTGCCGGCCCCGCAACGCTAAGCGTGTCATGAAGTTCAAGGGTGCCCTTGCTGACTCGGAGGTCGCCGCCGCGCCCCAGTCGGAAGCCGCACAGCGCATCGCCGGGCGACCCTATCTGCGCATCGTCGAGTTCCCGGCCTCTGCGGTCGATCCCGATCCGCAGCAGCTGGGCCTTGAGGGTTCGCCCACCAAGGTCAAGAAGATCGAAAACGTTGTCTTCCAGGCCAAGGAGGCCCGGCGTCTGACCGCCTCCGACGAAGAGATCAATTCACTGATGGTCGAACTTATCGCGAGCCACACGCTCGGTTAATGCCTTTTTTTGTCATGAACAACATTTTTGTTTATATCGAGATCGAGGGGGGCAAGGTCGCCGACGTGAGCCTCGAATTGCTGACCAAGGGCCGCGAGCTGGCCTCGACGCTCGGCGTGGGCCTCGACGCCGTTGTCCTGGGCGAGGGTCTTGCCGGCATTGAGAAGGAGCTGGCCAAATACGGCGCCGATACGGTGTGGGTGGCCGATGATAAGACATTTGCACCGTTCCGCACGCTGCCCCATACGGCTGTCCTGTGCGGTCTCATCGAGCAGGAGAAGCCCCAGATTGTGCTGTTCGGCGCCACCTGCATCGGTCGCGACTTCGCGCCGCGCGTTTCGTCGGCCCTGCACAGCGGTCTGACGGCCGACTGCACCCAGCTGGTCATTGGTGACCACAAGGATGCCCGCAGCGGCAGGGAGTATACCGACCTTTTGTATCAGATACGCCCCGCTTTCGGCGGCAACATCATCGCTACGATCGTCAATCCCGACCACCGGCCCCAGATGGCCACCGTGCGCGAGGGGGTCATGCGCAAGGAGTACGCCGCCGAGCCTGGCAAGGGCGAGGTCCGGGCTATTGACTGGCAGAAGTTCGTCAGGGATTCGGACCTCGTAGTGAAGATTCTCGACCGCGAGATCGAGGAGCGCAAGATCGACATCAAGGGTGCGGGCATCATCGTCGCCGGCGGTTACGGCATGGGGTCGAAGGAGAATTTCCGGCTCGTGCACGAACTGGCCGAGGTGCTGGGCGGTGAGGTCGGTGCCAGCCGTGCTGCGGTCGACGCCGGATTCACCGGGCACGAGCGTCAGGTGGGCCAGACGGGCGTCACGGTGCGTCCCAAGCTCTACATCGCCTGCGGCATATCGGGCCAGATCCAGCATACGGCAGGCATGGACCAGTCGTCGATGGTTATTTCGATCAACTCCGATCCCGAGGCTCCGATCTGCAAGATCGCCGACTATGCCATCACGGGCGATGTCTGCGACATCATCCCCAAAATGATCAAGTATTACAAGCAAAATTCGAAGTAATGGCCAATTTCTTTTCAGATAATAAGGATTTGCAGTTCCACTTGCAGCATCCCGCGATGCGCAAGATCGTGGAGCTGAAGGAGCGCGGTTTCGCCGAGAAGGAGCTCTACGACTATGCCCCGCAGGATTTCGACGATGCGATGGACTCCTACCGTCGTGTGCTGGAGATCGCCGGCGAGGTGTGCGGCGACGTCATTGCGCCCAACGCCGAGGGGGTCGACCACGAAGGGCCGCGTGTGGTGAACGATCATGTGGAGTATGCCTCCGGGACGGTCGAGAACATGAAGGCCATCGTCGACGCAGGGCTGAGCGGCCTCACGCTGCCCCGCAAGTACGACGGACTGAATTTTCCGCTGGTGTGCTTCGTCATGGCCAACGAGATGGTCGCCCGCGCCGATGCCGGTTTCGAGAACATCTGGGGCTTGCAGGACTGCGCCGAGACGCTCAACGAGTTCGCTTCGGAGGAGATCAAGCAGAAGTTCCTGCCGTGGGTCTCGGCCGGGGCCACCTGTGCGATGGACCTCACGGAGCCTGACGCCGGCTCCGACCTCGGAGCTGTCATGCTCAGGGCCACCTGGTCCGAGGAACGGCAGACGTGGCTCCTGAACGGTGTGAAGCGCTTCATCACCAACGGCGACGGCGACGTCTCGCTCGTGCTGGCCCGTACGGAGGAGGGCACCACCGACGCCCGCGGTCTGTCGATGCTCGTCTATGACAAGCGCGACGGCGGCGTGAAGGTGCGCCGTATCGAGAACAAGCTCGGTATCAAGGGGTCGCCCACGTGCGAGCTGGTCTTCACCGACGCCCCGGCGCAGCTGGTCGGCGACCGCAAGATGGGCCTTATCAAGTACGTTATGTCGCTGATGAACGCCGCGCGTCTGGGCATCGGCGCCCAGTCGGTCGGCACGTGCGAGGCTGCCTATCGCGAGGCCCTGAAGTATGCCCATGAACGTGCACAGTTCGGCAAGCCCATTATCCAGTTCGCCGCCATTTCGGAGATGCTCTCCAACATGAAGGCCAAGTTGCAGGGTGCCCGGGCGCTGCTCTACGAAACCACGCGCTTCGTGGAGATCTACAAGCAGTATACCCACATTTCGCACGAACGGCCGCTCGAAGCCGAGGAGCGCCAGGAGATGAAGTTCTACACGCGCCTGGCCGACGGTTTCACGCCGCTGGTGAAGCTCTTCTCGTCGGAGTATGCCAATCAGCTGGCCTACGACGCCATCCAGATTCACGGCGGTTCGGGCTTCATGAAGGACTACCCCTGCGAGCGCATCTACCGCGACGCCCGCATCATGAACATCTACGAGGGAACGTCGCAGTTGCAGGTTGTGGCGGCCATCAACGCCGTGACGAAGGGCACCTTCATGGAGCAGATCGAGCGTTATGCTGCGGCGACTTATTGCGAGGCCATGCAGCCTGTGGTGGCGAAGCTCCGGGAGCTGACCGCCAAGTTCGCAGAGATGGTCGAACGTGTCGAGGCCGGCGACAAGGAGAAACCCGGGTTCAAGGATTTCCACGCGCGTCGTCTGGTCGAGACTGCCGGGCACATCATCATCACCTATCTGCTGGCTCGTCAGGCGGGCGAGTGCGCGGACTATGTCAACTCTGCCCGCATCTTCGTCAAACTGGCCGAGGGCAAGATCGCCGAAGCCCATACCTATATTATAAACTCTTCGCTCGAGGATGTAGATCTTTTCAAGGTCGTAGAGCAGGAGTGCTGATCTTCTCTTGCGGCGGGGGGCCGGAG
>CAJUIE010000116.1:0-1750 GCA_910586375.1 uncultured Alistipes sp.
ACCCAGAATGAGTTTATGCGCCGCATGAAGGAGATGGCGCAGACGAGCGGAGGGGGTATGAGCCAATTCTACGGTCAGATGCCCGACAACTTTACCATAGCGGTGAATGCCAACCACCCCATTGTCATAGATATACTTGCCGACGTGGAGAAGAGCTACGGCGATAAGCTGAAGTCGACGACCAAAAAGATCGACGCGGCGGTAGCCGAAGAGAAGCATTTTGAAGAGGTGATCAAAGACAAGAAGGAAGAGGAGCTTACGGCGGAAGAAAAATCGATGCGTGAGGAGCTCTCGAAGAAGGTGGTGACCCTGCGAGACGAGCGCAACGAACGTCTCCGTGAAATAGGCAGCGAAAACCGTCTGGTGAAGCAGATCATCGACCTGGCACTGCTTACCAACGGAATGCTCAAAGGCAAAAGCCTGACCGACTTTATCCAGCGTTCGATTTCGTTGATCGAAAAATAAGATTTTTTCGGAGAGTGGGGCTGAGGAGGTGGCAGTACGGGCCTGCCGGCGCCATACCCCACCCCGGTTTTGAGAAGCCGAAGATGCAATTTCTGCATCTTCGGCTTTTTTGTGGGGTCCGAACCTTTGCAGCGGAGGCCTGCCCGACAACAAGTGGGAGTTTTCGATAATAGGTTGCAGAGCCCTTATCCGGTTCTGTTTTTTCGGTCCAGCTGTCATTCTCGCGCTCCCGGCAGGGGCTGACGCGCGAAGCGCGGGCCGGGAATCGCGGCAACGCCGCGGGCGTTGCATTTCTGTCATTCTGGACGCAGCGAAGAATCTTTTCGATCGGAGATCGATCGGGCCGCAGCCACCCCCGGGCGGAGGCTCGACACGTTGTGTCTTGCCCCGCTGGCTCCGGCCCGAATATAAATACCCCCGCCGCCGCCCGACACCGAGTAAGGTGCATTGTTCCGGGCGCAACAGCTTTTACCTTCCTGACGTTTTGCTTCGTGGCAGGGCTTTTTACGAAAAAACTGGAGCGGGTAATTTGGCCGCGAAAAACTTGCTCGATCAGATTATTATATATATATTTGCGCGTCTCTAACGGGATGCTCAATCGCTTCGCCGAAGAGGCTCTACATAGGTGATAAATCCGGAGTGGTGCGCATAACGCACTGAAAAACAACTTGCTGCGGCATTTATGTAGCCCTAAGGGTATGTCCGTATGGAAACCGGGAATCCGAATTACGTTTCGCAGAGCACCCCTGATGTTCCGAACAGATGGTTTGCCATCCGGGTGGAATACCGGGGCGAAATGGCAGTAAAAAGCTACCTGGAGAAGATAGGCATGGAACATTTTCTGCCCATGCAATATCGCGAGGTAGTGGTACGGCAACGTAAAGTCCGCAAATTGGTGCCTCTGGTTCACAATCTGATCTTTATCCATACAACCAAACCGGCACTCGACCGGATCAAGGCGACAACCCACTACCCCATTCGCTACATGATGCAGCGGGACGGCGCACAAAGTCATCCCATCGTGGTGCCTGACGAAGAGATGTACAACTTCATCCGTGTGGCAGGTACGTACGACGATCAGCTGCTCTACATCCCACAGGAGGAGGTCCGGCTCGGTCGTGGGGACCGGGTGCGCATCCAGAGTGGGCCTTTCGCCGGAGCAACGGGCATCTACATAAAATTAAAGGGTGCGCGCCATCGCCGGGTGGTGGTGGAAATTCCGGGTATTGCCGCCATAGCTACGGCCACCCTTGACCCTTCGGTCATCGAAAAAATCTGATCGGGG
>CAJUIE010000116.1:1760-4771 GCA_910586375.1 uncultured Alistipes sp.
GCCCAAGAGAGAGGGGGGAGAGAGAGTAGAGGAACAGAGGAAAGGAAAGGAAAGGAAGGCTGAAGCGAGTCGAAACAATATAAAGACAAAAGTCGCCGAAGAACAACACACATACAAGAAGCTAAAATATATCGAATCATGATACGACGCATATACAACCGCATGGACATTGCGAAATATCTCTCTACGAAATATCTGTCGGCCTGGCTGATCCTCCTGATCGACACCGTGATTTCGATGATGATGTCGCTGGCCTCTTTCTTGATTATCAGCAAACTATCTACGCATCACTTCTTTTCGATGCGCCTCGGAGTCGTGCTGGCTGTGGTCTCGGCCCTGTGCAGCGTCGGGGCTTTCCTTGTGTTCAAAACCTTTCTCGACGTAATCCGCCACTCGACACTGCGTGTGATCGGCAAAATCGGCGGCGCGGCGGTACTAAAGGAGTGTCTGGTGCTGCTCTGCGTCTCGCTGCTCCCCTACGGATTCCCGGGCGGGCCGGCCCTGAAGATGAGCTGCCTGCTGGATTTTCTTACCACGCTTATCTCGCTTGTAGTTCTGCGGCTGGCAATGATCGTTATCTACGACCTTATCAAAGGTCGCAGTGCCCAGCGCGGAAGCCGCAAACGGGTACTCGTATACGGCACCGATGACAAGGCCATCGCCCTGACCATCCGGCTGCACAGCTCACCCCACTACGAAATAGTTGGTCTGCTGACTCATGGCCGCAAGTTCAAGCGCTACATGATTGCCGACCGGCCGGTCTATTACTTCGAAACCCGCGAAAACCTGCCCTACCTGGTTGACCGGCTCGATCTGGATGCCGTGCTCTTCCCGACACCCGGCGGCGTCCAGGAAGAACGCGAGCGCCTGGTGCAGTTCTGCACGGAGGCTAACGTAAAGGTGTTGATCGCACCGCCCATCGGCGAAGCCAGCGACGGCCGGGTGATGAAGCAGTCGATTCGCGAAATCCGAATTGAGGACCTGCTCGGACGTCCCGAAATCAAAATTTCACTGAAGGAAATCCGTGCGAACTTCCGCGGTAAAACCGTCATGGTGACAGGCGCGGCGGGGTCGATAGGCTCGGAGTTGTGCCGCCAGATCGCCAGCTTCGACGTAGAGAGGCTCATCCTCTTTGATAACGCCGAAACTCCCATGCACCACATCCGTCTCGAACTCGAAGAGCGGTTCCCGGCCCTGAAGTTCATTCCGGTGGTCGGCGACGTGAGGGTGCTCCCCCGTCTGGATTTCGCATTCAGAACCTACCACCCGCAGATCGTGTTCCACGCTGCGGCCTACAAGCATGTGCCTCTTATGGAGGAGAACCCCTGCGAAGCGATTATGGCTAACGTGGTAGGATCGCGCAACGTGGCGGATAAGTGTCTGGAGTATGCCGCCGAGAAGATGATCATGATCTCCACGGATAAGGCGGTGAATCCCACCAATATTATGGGTGCATCGAAGCGGCTGGCCGAAATCTACGTCCAGTCGCTCGGGCAAGCCATAGCGGCAGGCAAGATCGAGGGGCACACGAAATACATCACCACACGTTTTGGCAACGTCCTGGGATCGAACGGTTCGGTAATCCCCCGCTTCCGGGAGCAGATCGCCAAAGGCGGTCCTGTGACGGTCACCCACCCCGATATTACGCGCTTCTTCATGACTATTCCGGAGGCGTGCCGCCTGGTGATGGAGGCTGCGACGCTTTCGTCCGGAAACGAAATTTTTGTCTTCGACATGGGCGAATCGGTGAAGATCGCCGACCTGGCACGACGCATGATCGAGCTGGCCGGGTTCCACGTGGGTGAAGAGGTCGCTATTGTCTACACGGGGCTGAGGCCTGGAGAAAAACTCTACGAAGAGGTGCTCGCCAACAGCGAGGATACAAAGCCCACGTCCCACGAAAAAATTCGTATCGCCCGCGTAAGGGAGTACGACTATATGACAGCCCGAAGTGCGATGGACCGGCTGGGTGAAAGGGCACGGCTGGTGGATGTACCCGGATCGGTACAGCTGATGAAGGAGGTCGTGCCCGAATTTAAATCGCAAAACTCGAAATTTGAGCAGTACGACAAACAGCAAGCATAAAATATCGTCAATAATAAATAACTATCATGTCTCTTTTTGCAAACAAAACCCTGTTGATCACCGGTGGTACGGGGTCGTTCGGCAATGCCGTATTACGCCGGTTTCTGGATTCGGACATCCGCGAAATCCGCATCTTCTCGCGCGACGAAAAAAAGCAGGACGACATGCGTCACCAGCTTCAGAACCCCAAGGTTAAGTTCTACATCGGCAACGTGCGCGACAAGCGCTCGGTCGACGGAGCCATGCGCGGTGTGGACTACGTATTCCACGCTGCGGCACTCAAACAGGTGCCCTCGTGTGAGTTCTTCCCCACGCAAGCCGTGCGTACCAACGTTCTGGGAACGGAAAATGTCCTGGATTCGGCCATAGAGCACGGCGTGAAGAACATCGTCGTGCTGTCGACCGATAAGGCGGCCTACCCCATCAATGCGATGGGTATCTCGAAAGCCATGATGGAAAAGGTGGCCATAGCCAAAGGCCGCCAGCTGGGCGAGGAGGCTGCAACGACGATCTGCTGCACCCGCTACGGCAATGTGATGGCCTCCCGCGGCTCGGTAATCCCCCTCTGGGTGGAGCAGATGAAGGAGGGCAAACCCATAACCATCACCGACCCGCGCATGACACGTTTCATGATGACGCTGGACGATGCCGTCGATCTGGTGCTCTACGCCTTTCAGCATGGCCACAACGGCGATCTGTTCGTGCAGAAAGCCCCGGCAGCGACCCTTGACGTATTGGCCCAGGCACTCAAGGAGCTCTACGCCTCGCCTGCCGAGGTGAAGGTCATCGGCACGCGACATGGCGAGAAGCTCTACGAGACGCTCGTAACGCGCGAGGAGATGGCCAAAGCCATAGACATGGGCGAATACTACCGCATACCCTGCGATACCCGCGATCTGAACTACGACAAGTATTTCATTGAAGGT
>CAJUIE010000116.1:4781-5510 GCA_910586375.1 uncultured Alistipes sp.
TTCCGAAGTCGAGGACTACCATTCGCACAACACGGCGCGTCTGGATGTCGAGGGCATGAAAAAGCTGCTGCTTAAGCTGCGTTTCATCCGCGAAGACCTGAAGCTGTAAGAAAGACCGGCGGCTCGTCACTCCTGCACGCAGCGAACGGGGAAACCGTTTGCACGGCTGCTGCCGCCCTCGGGGTTCACGTCGGAATTGCTGAAGTACAAGACCGACCCGTTCATGCCCGACGCTGAGTCAGGCGTACTGCTCCAGGCGTAACCGCCCGCACCCACAGCGTACAGGCCGCCGGAAGAGCTGGTGCGGTAACCTGAAACGGAAATACAACGATTCGAATATGAAAATAGGAATTACCGGGCAAGCCGGATTTGTCGGCTCTCATTTATACAATTTTCTGGGCCTCAATCCCGGGACGTACGAGCAAATACCGTTTGAAAGAGCTTTCTTCGACGATGTAGCCCGTTTGCGGGAGTTCGTCAAACAGTGTGACGTGATCGTGCATCTGGCAGCCATGAACCGCCACGAATCGGATGAGGTGCTCTACCAGACCAATATCGGGTTGGTGCAGAAACTCATCGAGGCCATGCAGGCCGAAGGCGCGACTCCTCATGTGCTGTTCAGTTCGTCGACCCAGGAGGAGCGCGACAACGCCTATGGACGCAGCAAATCCGAAGGTCGCAAGATGTTCGAAGAGTGGGCCGCACGCAACGGTGCAGCCTTCACGGGGT
>CAJUIE010000117.1 GCA_910586375.1 uncultured Alistipes sp.
CGGCATAGCCGACGGACATAACTTATAAAGGGTAAACAACTCTTTATACCAGTAGTAAACTTGGAGACCTCTTCGAAGGATGTTTAATCAGATGGTATAATGGTTGCCAACCCTTGTTTTGTTCCGTCCGAGAGGACGGGACTTGCAAGGGCGCGGTGCATTTCTTGATACGGGTTTCCTAATACCTTCTGGTCGGAATGTTATCGCGTCCCTTGCTTTTTTATATCTCTCTATTTGGGGCGCTACCACCAGACTATTAAAAATCCTGCTTTTATGGTGTTTAACCCCCGCCCCGACGAACTGGACGACCTCGTGCGGTTCGAACTGTCGGCCGATACGGCCACCCATCCCAATTTCGAAGGACTCGCTTTCCGGCGCGAAATACGCTTGATCCTCTGTGCGTTGCGCGACAAGGCACCGTCCATCTACGCCTTCTTCCGCAAGGCATCCGTAGAAGATTTCCACGTCGCTCTCGACGAAGATATTCAGTCTCCCGACCGCTTCGAAGAGCTGTCGATCGAACAATTCTGTTCGCAATACAAACACTTCCGGCCGAAAGATTCCATCTTTTCGCTTAACTTCATGACCTACTGCACGGAGCAGGAGCGCGAGAAAGAGTACAAAACCTCGTCGATGCTGGAGTGTTCGCCCGACGGGCTGTCCCTCTACTCCGTCCCGGAGCCAGACCCCGCCGCGGCTATCGAGGAGATCATCACCGAGTTTCCGCACTTCATGCTGTACCTTTGCCGCAAGGCGATCCTGGCCAACAAACCCTTGAAGATCGACGCCGAGACGATCGAATACTACAGCTTGTCGAACAAAGACGCGGCCATAGTGCAGAAACTCGTGGCCCGTTGCAACGAGACAATCATCGCCGAGCTGCGGGCACGCTACGAAACACTCGCGGCGATCGACTGTCTGCAAACGAAACCCTGCGACGATGAGAAATAACATCCGCCCGTGTGGCTGTGCCAGCTGCTGCGGCAGCCCGGCACGAAGGTCACATTCGGAACAGAGACATTCAGGACCCTATCCCGGGAGAGCGGGGCCAGACAAACCTGGCCGATGAATGGGAACCCGAAGCGCCGCAATTACGGATTATCAGGGCAGCGCCGGCCCGGAGTGGGTATAAATACTTAATTTACCCGATTTTTTTTCGCCGCCGACGCAATTTTATCGCCCTTTTCGCTACTTTTGCAAGTGCATTTTTGCAACCGCTTCCGAATGATCGACTTCCTGCAATTACCCGCTCCATGCTTCGTCCTCGACGAAACGCTGCTTGACAAGAACCTTGCAACCATCGACCGCGTACGTCGCGAATCGGGCGCCGAAATAATCGTCGCCCTCAAAGCGTGCGCCATGTGGTCGATCTTCCCCGAGTTGGCGCAACATTCCGACGGAGCTACTGCCTCGTCAGCCGCCGAGGCCCGGCTGGTCTTCGAGGAGTTCGGACGCCCCGCCCATACCTATGCACCCGCATACAGCGAGCGCGACTTCGACGAAATCCTGCGATGCAGCGACCATATAACGTTCAACTCCCTGACTCAGTTCGAACGTTTCGGCCAACGGGCCCTTATCAACGGTATTTCGTGCGGTCTGCGCATCAATCCGGGTTATTCGCCCGTCGAAACAGACCTCTATAACCCTTGCGTCGCCGGGTCACGCTTAGGCGTCGTGCCCGAACAACTGGTCGAGCTGCCCGCGGGCATCGAAGGACTGCATTTCCATGTCCTCTGCGAATCGCGGCCCGAACATCTGCAAAAGGCACTCGATGCCGTCGAGAGGCGCTTCGGCCGCCTGCTCGACCAAATAAAATGGCTCAACATGGGCGGCGGCCACCTCATGACCCACGCCGACTACGACTGTGATGCGTTGATTCGTCTCCTCCGCGACTTCAAGGCCCGCCATCCCCATCTGCGCCTGATCCTCGAACCGGGCAGCGCCTTCACGTGGCGCACCGGCTACTTAGTCGCCACCATCGAAGACATTGTAGAGAATGGGGGAGTGCATACCGCCATGCTCGACGTCTCGTTCGCCTGCCACATGCCCGACTGTCTCGAAATGCCCTACAAGCCCCTGATCGTCGGGGCCCACGAGCCCGCCGAGGGCGAGAAGCGGTGGCGTATGGGCGGCGCCAGCTGTCTGGCAGGCGACTACTGCGGCGACTGGGCTTTCGACCGCGACCTGAAGGTCGGCGACCGCATCGTCTTTGAGGATATGATCCACTACACGATGGTCAAGACCACGATGTTCAACGGCGTACACCACCCCTCGATCGTCATCGTGCACCGCGACGGCCGCATCGAAGTCGTGCGCGAGTTCGGCTACGAGGATTTCAAAAACCGCATGTCCTGAAACTCGATGCTCTCATGCCGCTCTTTTTGTCAATCCAGATCGCATCTGCCCGCGGGCCGCAGCCAGCGGAGAAACGAGCAACAGAGTTGCGAGCCTCCGCAAGGCGGGGCTGCGGCTCGCCTGCCTGAAGGCAGAAAAACTGTCACTCTGAGGAAGCCCGAAAGGCTGACGAAGAATCTTATATATATATAGCAACAAACTCCGACAAATCCCAAACACCGATAAACGAAGATGGAAAAATTTGCTCCTACATCCTATACGCTCGAATGCGTCGCATCCGGGCGGGAGTTCGACGACGAGGGCTGGACACTCGAAGACCGCGCCTGCAAATCGCCGTCGCTCGTGCGTGCCCGATATGCCCGCAAGCAGATCGAAATACGCTCCGACAAGCTGGGACTCTACAAATTCGCCGACTGGCTGCCCGTACGGCGTATGCTCAAGGGCTCGTCGGCACCTGTCTCCTACAAGAGCAAAGGATTGGGCAAATACCTCGGCCTCGACAACCTCTGGATCACTTTCAATGGCTACTATCCCTCCGTGGGAGCCACGATGACCACCTGTTCGTTCAAGGAGACCGAGGCCTACTCGGTCTGCGCACGTGCCGCCGAGGATGAAAGCCGCGTTTTAGTCGTCGCCTCGGCAGGAAACACCGCGCGCGCCTTCGCCAAAGTATGTTCCGACAACAACATCCCCCTGCTGCTGGCTGTACCGCAGGACAACATCGCAGCCCTGTGGTTTGCCGAACCGCTGAATCCGTGCGTCAAACTCATCTGCTGCGAAAAGGGCGGCGACTACTTCGATGCCATACACCTCTCGAACATCGCCCTTAAGGCCCCCGGTTACTATGCCGAAGGCGGGGCCAGGAATATCGCCCGCCGCGACGGCATGGCCACGACGGTCCTCTCGGCCGTCACGACCATCGGCCGTATCCCCGACTACTATTTCCAGGCTATCGGCTCCGGCACGGGTGCCATAGCGGCCTGGGAAGCCAACTTGCGCCTCATCGAGGACGGCCGATTCGGCGACAACACGATGAAACTGATGGTCTCACAAAACGCCCCCTTCGTGCCGATGTTCGACGCCTGGCGCGCCGGTTCGCGACAGATGCTGCCTTACGACGACGATAAGGCACGCCGCGATGCCGAAATCATCGATGCCAAGGTCCTCTCCAACCGCCGGCCTCCCTACGGTCTGGCCGGAGGTCTCTATGACGCCCTGAAAGCCTCGGGCGGCGACGTGCTCGTGGCCACCAATGCCCAGGCCCGCAAGGCCGGGAAGCTCTTCCGCGAGCTGGAGGGCGTAGACATACACCCGGCGCCCAGCGTAGCTACCGCATCGCTCATCAAGGCTGTCGCCGACGGAAAGATCGAGAAAAACGCCCTTGTCATGCTCAACATCACGGGCGGCGGCGAAGAGCTGTTCAAAGAAGGTAAAGAACTCTGGTACCTCAAGCCAAGCCTCGTTTTCCCGCTCGACCCCGTGGCTGATGACGTAATCGCCAAAGTTGGAGCGCTCTTCAAGTAACACTTTAAATAAAAGCCGTAATATGCGAATTATCACATTATTGATTGTGACCATATTCCCCATGACACTCCGGGCGCAAGTCATCTCCACGGCACGGTTTGCCGACGCCGTGGCCCACTGGAACAAGACACACGATCCCGCCTCCTACGGCCACTATACGCCTGAAGAGTTCCGCGCCATAGCCGATAACCTCATTGCCTACCAGAACGACGACGGCGGCTGGCCCAAGAACCTCGACCCCACGGCCCGGCTCAACCCCGACTCCGTACGCCGGACCATCGACGCCAAGCACCTGCGCAGCACACTCGACAACGCCAACGGCTACACCCAGATCGAATATCTCGCCGAAGTCTACCGCCTGACACAGCAGACACGCTATCGTGATGCAGCCGTGCGAGGCATGGAGTACATCCTCGCAACGCAATATCCCACCGGCGGATGGCGCGGGTGGGACGCCGACGCCGCGACCTTCAACGACGGCATCATCTACGGGGTGCTCTCGCTGTGGCTCGAAATCCTGCAAGACAAGGCCCCCTACCAATGGGTCGAAGGCGATTTGCGCACCCGCATTGAGGCGTCGTGGAACCACGGTCTGAAGCTCGTTCTGGCTACGCAATGGAAGCAGAACGGCACCCGGACCGTATGGGCCCAGCAATACGACCACACGACCCTGCAACCCGTCAAGGCCCGGGCCTACGAACTGCCGGGACTGGCGGCCGCTGAAAGTGCCGACATCGTAATGCTGCTCATGCGCATCCGCCGTCCGTCACCTGAAGTCATTGAGGCTGTGAAAGCCGCCGCAGGGTGGTTCGAACGTTCGAAAATCGAAGGCAAGCGCCTGGTCACGGTCAACGTGCCCGAAGGGCTGCCGGAAGACCCGAAGATCAAAAAAGACCGCTACTTAATCGACGATCCCCAGGCCGCCCCCCTGTGGGCCCGCTACTACGATCTCGACAACAACAGACCGTTCTTCTCAACCCGCACGGGTGACAAGGTCTACACCCTGGCCGAAGTACCTGCCGAGCGTCGCACGGGTTACTCCTGGTATGGCTCGTGGGGCGAAAAGGTGCTGAAAAAGTACCCTTCGTGGCTTGCTAAAATCGAAAAACAGAATAACGACTTATAATCCCGCTTCGGGTTTTTCGTAAAGGGCCCCGGCAGAAATCCGACCGGCGGGAAGGTAAAAGCGGTTACGCCTGGAGCAGTGCGCCTTACTCGACGTCGGGCGTGTACGGGTCGAACTTGTACTTCAACAGTTCCTACGTGCTCCCCGAGAACAGCAACTACCGTGCGAACGGTTTCCCCGTTCGCTGCATGCAAGAATAAGAGAGCCGCAGCCAGCGGGGCAAGACACCAAGTGTCGAGCCTCCGCAGGGCGGGGCTGCGGCTCGGACGACCTCCGGGCGAAAAGATTCTTGACTGCGCTGCCGCTTGTCCACCTCCTCCTTGCAGGACA
>CAJUIE010000118.1 GCA_910586375.1 uncultured Alistipes sp.
CCTGGCCGCGGAACTTGCGCTGCTCGTTGACAGCCAACTTCATGAAATTGGCCATCGTGACCCCGGGAATCTCGACCGGATACTGAAACCCGAGGAACAAGCCGAGCCGGGCCCGGTCCTCGATGGACATAGCCAGCAAATCCTGCCCCAAGAAAGTAGCGGAACCTTCCGTGACGGTAAACTTTTCATTACCGGCCAAAACCGACGCCAAAGTAGACTTACCCGAACCATTAGGCCCCATGATGGCATGCACCTCCCCGGCCTTCACCTCGAGGTCGATGCCCCGCAAAATCTCCTTGCCGTCGACCGACGCATGCAGATTCTTTACACTCAACATATCTTTTGCCTTATTTTATTCTGTTAACCTACGCTGCCCTCCAGGCTGAGCGACAACAATTTCTGCGCCTCGACGGCAAACTCCATAGGCAACTTGGCCAGCACCTCACGGGCATAACCGTTGACAATCAGCCCCACGGCATCCTCGGTCGACAGCCCCCGCTGGTTGCAGTAAAAGAGCTGGTCATCGGAAATCTTGGATGTCGTGGCCTCGTGCTCCACGACGGCCGAACGGTTGCGGCAATCGATGACGGGGAACGTATGCGCACCGCACCGGTCGCCGATCAACAACGAATCGCACTGCGAATAGTTCCGCGCCCCCTCAGCACCTTTGCCCACCCGCACCAGTCCACGGTATGAATTTTCACTCCGCCCGGCAGAAATGCCTTTGGAGACGATGCGGCTGCGCGTATTGCGTCCGATGTGGATCATCTTGGTGCCGGTGTCGGCCTGCTGGAAATGGTTGGTCATGGCTACCGAGTAAAACTCACCGACCGAATTGTCGCCCGCAAGGATGCAGCTCGGGTACTTCCACGTGATGGCCGAACCGGTTTCGACCTGTGTCCACGAAAGGCGCGCATTCTCGCGGCAGATGCCGCGCTTGGTGACGAAATTATAGATGCCGCCGCGGCCCTCGCGGTCGCCGGGATACCAGTTCTGCACGGTGGAGTACTTCACCTCGGCGTCCTTCTCGACGACAATTTCGACGACGGCAGCATGCAGCTGGTTTTCATCGCGCTGCGGAGCTGTACATCCCTCTAAATAACTGACATAAGCCCCCTCGTCGGCGACGATGAGCGTACGTTCGAACTGCCCCGTACCGGCGGCGTTGATACGGAAATAAGTGGACAACTCCATGGGACACCGCACCCCTTTGGGAATATAACAGAACGACCCATCGGAGAAAACAGCGGCATTCAGCGCGGCATAGAAATTATCGGTATAAGGCACAACACTGCCGAGGTACTTGCGGACCAACTCAGGATGATCCCGCAGCGCCTCCGAAATCGAACAGAAAATGATACCCCGCTCCGCGAGGGTCTCCTTAAAGGTTGTCTTGACCGAAACGGAGTCCATAACAGCATCCACCGCCACACCTGCCAGCGCCATCTGCTCCTCCAGGGGAATACCCAGCTTATCGAAGGTGCGCTTCAGCTCGGGGTCCACCTCGTCCATCGACTCCAACTGCTTTTTGGGCTTGGGTGCGGCATAATATATAATGTCCTGAAAGTCGATCTGAGGAATCCGCAGATGTGCCCATGCAGGCACTTCGAGCGTCTGCCAGTGGCGGAAAGCCGCCACACGGCGCTCTGTCATCCACTCCGGTTCGCCCTTCCTGGCGGAAATCAGACGCACGACATCTTCGTTCAACCCCTTGGGGATCAACTCAGTGTCGATGTCGGTGGTAAAGCCGTATTTATACTCCCGGCTCCCGAGGTCGTGCAATATATCTTTTTCGTTGCTTGCCATTCGTATCGTCTCTTTCGGGCAAAATATCGCGTAAAGATACAAAATCCATTCGCAATTTCATAATTTACATCTGCAAATCCCGGTCCGGCTTTTCGTCCAACGGAAAAAAAGGGACGCGTTTTTTCGCGTCCCTCTCCTTCCGGAATCGTGCTCCGGCTATTTCTCATAAACGATCACAGCCTTTCCGACCTCCACATTAGCGGACGTATCGGTGAAGTCAATCCGAAAGTTGTCGGCAGAGACTCCAGCCGTCGCGAAATCGAACGTAATCGTCGGACTGGTCGTATCGGCAGGCTCGGTAGCTGCCAAAGTCGTACCTCCATAAGTACATTTGAGCAACGACGGCTTGCGTGCCGAGTTGGGGTACACGGTCACCGTCTTGATCTTGCCCAGGCCCGAAGCTGTCACGTGAGTCTCGGCCTTGCTCTTGTTGAAGTACCAGACGATATTCTTGGCGGCATCGGTGCTGTAATAAACATTGCCCGTGAAGGTGATCGTACTGGCTCCGCTGTCGTCTGTTGCCGTCCACGTAGTATCGTCCGCCTTCCAGCTTGTCGGCAACCCCATAATATTTGACGAAAGCACACCTGCTGTCGACGAGAGCGTCATGGTGTACTCCTTCGTCTCGGGAACCGTCGAGGGATCGGGCGTCCACGAAAGCTCGTAAATATAAAGCGCAGCCGAACCCCAGAGGTAAATGGTCGTTTCGCCCGACAGGTCATCGAAAGTCACCGTCTGGGCCGTCAGGTCCGCAGCAGCCGCAACCGGGGCCTCGTAACCCTCTGTAGCCGGACTGGTGGGATCGGGGTTGATATATTGCTTGTTGTTGGCCGTGGCTTTGAAATAACGACCCGCACCGGCAGCCCCGACCTTATAGGTCAGCGTACCGTTACCAGCCACCTTGAATGCCAGAACGCGGGCCGACGGCAACGTACTGCCCCCATTGGTCTTGATGCGGCTGTAAGGCTTCCCCGTCTCCGTATTGATCGACTGGTCGATGGTCAGCTTCTTCGAATCGGTAGCGATGAATTGCAGATTGCCGTAGACCTTAGTCGACAGAATATCGCCATCGGGGAACGCAGCCGTATCGGTGAAATCCCACGTATAATTCGCATACAGGGTCTCCAGCACGCCGTTGATCGTTACGACGGTCTCGGCGGCGGCCGAATCCTTGAAGTTGAGCGAGCCCTCCTTAGGCTTGGCGACGACGGTCACCTTGTACTCCCCGGCGGCGAGCGTGGCGACCGTAGCAGCCGCAATGGTGAACTTGGGCTCGGCGACCGTGGAGCTCTTGCCGTTGAAAGTCACCTCATAGGCCACAGCGTTATGAACGGCAGGCCATGTCACCACGATGTCAGCCGACGTACCTTTGTCGACAGCGGCCGGAGCCACGGGCGCAGGCGTATCAAGCGCCTTAGGCTCGCCGCCCGACACAACGTCGAGAGACCACTCAAGGGCATTGAGACTGAGCGGAGCACTGGCGATGACATAAATCATCGTCTCGCCCCCGATGTCGCCCAGACCTATAGCGCTCTGCGTACCGTCGGCCGCAATGGCATAACTCGTACCGTTGGCAATCACCGACATAAAGGTGTTATAACCCCCATCGGCCGGAGTGATGAGCAGCGAGCCGGGGCCTGCAACGAGCAACGCCAGGGCATTATCGCCCGGTACGCCGTCGGCAGCGACGGTCGACGCCCGGGAGAATGCAATCGCACCCTTATCCGTAATGGTCATGGGAGCCTCCGCACCGGCTACGATAAACTGGAGGTTACCGACGATCTTATTGCCCGTAATCTCCTGCGGCGGGAAAACCTCCGTATCGGCGAAGTTGAAAACCGTGGCTTCGCTGATGGGCCTTAACTCGGTCTGCTCCGGAATAACGGGCGCCACGGCGCTCCACCAGCGCGGATCACCCACGCCGGCTGCGGTAATCTGCCCGCCCGTAGCACCGGATAGGTAAAGCTTGCCCTTGGCCGAATTTTCGCACGGATCATCCTTGAGGACCTTGCCGCCGTTGGCCAGTGCCAGTTCGGGCGTGAGGCCACAGTTGGCCGAGAGCAGGAAACCCTCGCTCAGCTTGGTATTGTCCGCCGCATCGTACTTTTCATAAAAGTTAAAAAAGTAGTTGGCCGCCATAGCCGGCAGAACAGCGTCGGAATAGTCGGAAATAAACGTAAAGCTCTTGTTTGCGAGGTATTCGTTCAGGATCACGTTCTTCTCGACAAGGAAGTTCTCGCTCGTCAGGTTGGCCGCCCGCAAGCAGATAAGCCCCTTGCGATTGGTGGATACCGAAAAGTTGGAGACCGTATTGTTACGAATGAGGACCTTGCCGTTGATCGTACCGGCCTGCATGAAGACAAAACCGCGGCCACCCTTCCAGAACGTGGAATTGACCAGCGTCACATCTCCATAAGTACCAAAGCGGAAATCGATTACGTCGCCGCCGCTGCCGGCAATGTCGTGAACATAAAGGCCATCATAGGTCATTGAAGCGACCTCAACGCCGCCCGTGGCGGAGGTGGTTTCGGCAATCACACCTTTGGTGTAGTTGAAAATCTCGCAGTTCTTGACCTTGATGTCCGCAATCTTGGTATTGGCCGTAATCGTGATGACGGAGCCCTTGCCACCGCCATCGAGCACGAGGTCCTCGAAGTGGAGCGAATAGGCCGCAGAACCCGGAGCGAGTGAAGGTGCAAGCCCGACAAGCGTAGGTTTCGAACCGTCGTCGCCCGTCTGACCGATGATCGACAATCCGGCCGTGAGCGTACTCAGAGCATTGGTCTGCCCAGCCGGTTCGGCGGGAGGAGCGACATCATAAGGCGTCTCGAGGTTGGTGAGCAGGATCTTCGTGGCTCCCTCACCGACCAGACGCAGCAGTTCCTCCGCTGTAGCAGCTTCAACAGCTCCGTCGGTATCGGGACGCGTCCAGACGTTGCGGCCACCGCGGCTGGCAGAATTATAACAAACCGAAACGACATACTCGGTAGAGGGTTTCAGACCCCCGACCGTAGCCGTGGCAGCCGCGATTTCGCCAGCGGAGAGGTCGTATTTCACCTCGTCGGCCCCAGCATCCGAAACGGGCCTGGCCAGCAGGTGCGACACATACTGATCCTGCGTCCACTTCAGACCGACGGTCGTGGAGGTGCGCTCGGTCACCTCGGGATCGAGCGAATCCATGATGGCATAAGTCTCATAAGCCACACCCTCTGTGGCCAGTCTGGAAGGCAGCACCCGTTCGTCGGCGCTGAAAGCCTGAACCGTGGCCCAATAACTCTTCTCGACCTCAAGGTCGATAGTCACGGGCACGTCACCGGGGAGAATGCCGCTTTCGACCTTGACCACCTCGGTAAGCGCCTCGTCGGAATAAACGACTACTTCGTACCCGGCCACCGAACTGCGGACATCCCAGTTCATGCGCAGCTGGTTACCCGTGGCCAGAACCGTCCCCTTGACATTGAGCGGCATAAGCGCCCGGTAGAGCC
>CAJUIE010000119.1:0-604 GCA_910586375.1 uncultured Alistipes sp.
GAAATTACGAAACAAGACCTCCGGCAGATGCTCGACGACGCACAGATCAACATCTCCATCTCGCTCCGGACCTACTCGCCCCGCACGTTCGACCCGTCACTCAAAGAACCGATCGTCATGCAGCTGAGTATGCACAAACTCGGCGCACTGAGTTTCGACATCTAATCCGCAGGCACCATGAAAAAAACACTCGTTTTTCTCGTAGCGCTGCTTCTGGCAGCTGGCGTTGCGGCCCAGAATCCCACGACCTACTTCATGGAGGGTTCGATTTTCCGCCAGCAGTTCAACCCGGCTTTTGCCCCTCTGCGCGGCTATGTCAACCTGCCACTGGCCGGAAACATCCATGTCGGACTCAACATGCCCCTGCCGGCAAACAAAATATTCTACCCGCAGGGCGGCAAGCTGGTAACGCTGCTCGACAGCTCCATACTGCCCGATCAAGCACTGCAAGGAGTCCAGGCCAACAACCTGCTGAAGCTCGAACTGCGCGACAACATCATCGGATTTGGGAAGTTCACCAAGAACCACAAAAACTTCTGGTCATTCGACATCAACCTGCATACAAACCTCGAGCTTAACCTGCCGGGCTCATTCTTCGAGTTCA
>CAJUIE010000119.1:614-5200 GCA_910586375.1 uncultured Alistipes sp.
GGAGGGCTCGATCCGCAATCTGGGTACTTCTGCAGATCTTTATCTCGATGCAGGCTTCGCCTACTCGTTCCCGCTGCTGGGCGACAAACTTTACATCGGAGCCAAAGCCAAGTTCCTGCTGGGCGTCGCCCGCATGAAGCTCAATTTCGAACGTTTCGACGTGACGATGCAGGACGATCGCTGGGCCGTAGAATCGCTCACCTCGATCGAAGCCAATATCCTCGGGAATACAAATCCCGAATACACCTACGACCAGAACGGAACCCCCTACTTCGAAATCGGAGACCTGTTCAACATCAATAAATTCCAACCTGCCGGCTATGGCTTTGCCGTAGACCTGGGTGCTACCTACGACATCCTGCACAACCTCCAGGTATCGCTGGCCGTCACCGACCTGGGCTTCATCTCTTGGAGCAAAGGTGGCTCCTGCTATGGAGAAGCACAATCCTATACCGAATACACAGGTGTCATCGTGGAGGGCGGCCAAGTCCCCGAGTCGCCCAATTTCTCGTTTGAAGAAATCATGCGCTTCCGGCCCACGAACCCGCAAAGCACGACGCGGATGTTACGCGCCTCGCTCAACGCCGGCATCGCCTACTGGCTGTGGCAGCACCGTATCAGCCTCGGCGCCTTCTATCAGATGCGCCTGTGGGAATATAAAAACCTCCACAGCATCACGGGATCGGTCAACTTTTCGCCTGCCCGCTGGTTTACCCTCTCGGGAAGCTACACCCTCCAGGGCAGATACGGCAGCACAGTAGGCGTAGGCATGAACATCTGCCCCAACTGGATCAACTTTTTCATCGGCACCGACGTTTTGGTTGCCAAACACACCACCCAGTGGATTCCCATCGACTGCAGCAGCATGAACTTCACATTCGGTCTGGGATTCCCCATCGGCAAACGCAGCCGCCGTATAGAAGAATACATCCGCGTCGGCGACCGCTGACTCCAATGGAAAAAACATACCAGGAGCCCAAACTGAGAGGGAGGGGCCGGCCAGAGTGCCCTGAGAAAAAAAATACTGCGACGATTTTTTTTCGTCGCAGTATTTTTTATACTCAGTCGTGTGCTCCTCCGCCCTGCTCCGCGAAGATATTGCTCGTGGATAAAACGCTCTCTTAGGTTTCCCCACAAAGACTTCAGCACACCGACGACAAAGGTCATTTTTACAAGGCGTATATCTGAAACGGATAAATATAATAAAGAAAATTACGGGCTCTGAAGTCCGAAAAAGCCCCGATCACTCTAATATTCGGTCCTACCCATACCAGTTTCGGACATCTTCATTGTCGGAACGAAATTCTTTTCCTATATTTGTTGCCACAAACACCACAATCCCGTCTATTAGCGGGATTCACGAAAACTGAATATTGCGACGGCCTTGAACTTTGTGTGAAGTTGCGTCACCATTTTTTTTGAATTCCTTGAAAGGCCGTCGCAATTTTTTTCTTTTAGAAATCCTTGCAAATACCGTACCAAAACCAAAAGCCGCCCCTCAGACCGCGGCTGAAACGGCTTCTGTTTCCAAAATCTTGCGCATAGCCTGCCGCCCCGTCTCGACAATCTCCGCAGCACGGTAAAACTCAAATACGCCAAAACTATCGGCCGGAATTTCGACCGACAGATCGGGCCGATGCAACCGATACATCAGTTGTGCGATGCGTTGTTGCATAATTTCGGAGGCCGACGAAAGCAGTTTATAATAATTCAATGCCGGACGTTCCGTTGCAGCGAACGGACCACTGACATCCACAGCAATCAACCGGTCTCCCGATGTGCGCCGCACCCGGTTTATGGGCACCGGATTGACCGTGCCTCCGTCAACAAGCACCATGTCGCCGGATCGCACGGGCTGAAAAACCGACGGAATAGATATCGACGCCCGAATGGCATTGTAGAGCCCCCCGCGTTCAAAAACCACCTCGCGCCCCGTAATGAGATCAGCCGCCACAGCAGCAAAAGGCACCGGCAACTCCTCGATACGCACATCGGCAACCAGCTCCTTCAAGGCCCGGATCACCCGGTTGCCCTTGACAAGCCCCTCGGCACTGAAGGCAAAATCCACCAGGCCAAAGACCTTATAGCGGTCCAACTTACACATCCACTCCTTGAACTCGCCGAGATGTCCCGCGGCATACATTCCCCCGACCAATGCTCCCATCGATGTGCCAGCCACCGAAGTAATGCGGTAACCCTGCGCTTCGAGCTCTTCGATGGCTCCGATATGGGCCACGCCCCGCGCCCCGCCGCCACCCAGCACGAGGGCAACTCTTCTCTCTTCCATGATCCGATATTTAAAAAACGGGACTGCTCCGTGCACGCATCGTGCCGGGCATGACCGAAAAGGCCCGGCGGGGAGTTAAATTCCCGCTGCTTTCATTGTTATTCTGCAAACAATAGCTATCTTTGCGACTGGAATACATCAACTATTAACAAATACTATCAAAATTACCGCTATGAGCTGTTTTCTCTGTAATTCTTCGGTGGGCAAGAAGCTGGTAATGAGCGTCTCGGGCTGCGCCTTAGTGCTCTTCATCCTCTTCCACATGGCCATGAACATCACCGTGCTCTTCTCGCCCGAAGCCTACAACATGATCTGCGAGTTACTGGGAGCTAACTGGTATGCACTGGCCGGCACAGCCGGACTGGCTGCACTGGTTGCCCTCCACTTTATCTACGCCATCGTACTGACGCTGAACAACTACCGCGCACGCGGCACACAGCGCTACGAAGTGACCGTCAAGGAGCACGGCGTGTCGTGGGCCTCGAAAAACATGCTCGTGCTGGGTTTCATCGTGTTGGGTGGTCTGGCTCTGCACCTCTTCAACTTCTGGGCGAAGATGCAGCTCGTCGAGCTGACGGGTAACCACGTCAACTCTCTGGGTTACAGCCCCACTGACGGTGCGGCGCTGATTACTTATACCTTCTCGCAGTGGTACTACGTGGTGCTCTACCTGCTGTGGTTTGCAGCGCTTTGGTTCCACCTCACGCACGGCGTGTGGTCGATGTTCCAGACCGTAGGCTGGGCCAACGACACGTGGTATCCGCGCCTGAAGTGCGCAGCCAACATCGTGGCCACGCTCCTCTTTGCAGGCTTTGCCGCCGTGGTCGTGCTCTACTTCGTCAAGAGTCTGTGCCCCTGCTGCGCAGGCATCTGCTAACCCATTGTAGAACAATAAACATACGAAATATATGGCACTGAAATTAGATGCTAAAATTCCCGCCGGTGAACTCGCTCAAAAGTGGAGCAACCACAAGGCGGCAATCAAGGTCGTAAGCCCGGCCAACAAGCGCAAGCTGGACGTCATCATCGTCGGAACGGGCCTCGGCGGCGCCTCCGCAGCTGCTTCGCTTGGCGAACTGGGCTATAACGTAAAGATCTTCTGCATCCAGGATTCGCCGCGCCGCGCCCATTCGATCGCGGCTCAGGGCGGTATCAACGCTGCGAAGAACTACCAGAACGACAACGACTCGGTATACCGTCTCTTCTACGACACGATCAAGGGCGGCGATTACCGCGCCCGCGAAGCCAACGTCTACCGTCTGGCCGAGGTCTCGAACCTCATCATCGACCAGTGCGTGGCCCAGGGCGTACCCTTCGCCCGCGAATACGGCGGCCTGCTGGCCAACCGCTCGTTCGGCGGCGCACAGGTATCGCGCACGTTCTACGCCCGCGGCCAGACAGGCCAGCAGCTCCTGCTGGGCGCCTATGCCGCACTGAACAAGGAGATTGCCGCCGGCTCGGTGAAGAGCTATCCGCGTCACGAGATGCTCGACATCGTCATCGAAGACGGCGAAGCCAGGGGCATCATCGCCCGCAACCTGGTGACGGGCGAAATCGAACGCCACGGAGCCCACGCCGTCGTGATCGCCACGGGCGGCTACGGCAACGTCTTCTTCCTCTCGACCAACGCCATGGCATCGAACGGCTCTGCCGCATTCCAGTGCTACCGCAAGGGCGCCGGCTTCGCCAATCCCTGCTTCACGCAGATCCACCCCACCTGCATCCCCGTACACGGCGATCAGCAGTCGAAACTGACCCTCATGTCGGAGTCGCTGCGCAACGACGGCCGCATTTGGGTGCCGAAGAAAATCGAAGACGTCAAGGCCATCCGCTCGGGAGCCAAGAAACCCTCGGACATTGCCGAGGAGGACCGCGACTACTACCTGGAGCGCCGCTACCCGGCATTCGGCAACCTGGTACCGCGCGACGTGGCATCGCGTGCCGCCAAAGAGCGCTGCGACGCCGGCTATGGCGTGAACGAAACGGGTCTGGCCGTCTTCCTCGACTTCAAGACCGCCATCGAGCGTCTGGGTAAAGATATTATCAAGCAGCGCTACGGCAACCTCTTCGACATGTACGAGGAGATCACGGACGTGAGTCCCTACGAGGAGCCGATGCAGATATTCCCCGCCGTGCACTACACGATGGGCGGCATCTGGGTCGACTACAACCTCATGACCACCATCCCGGGACTCTACGCCATCGGCGAAGCCAACTTCTCGGACCACGGAGCCAACCGTCTGGGCGCTTCGGCCCTGATGCAGGGTCTTGCCGACGGCTACTTCGTGCTGCCCTACAC
>CAJUIE010000120.1 GCA_910586375.1 uncultured Alistipes sp.
AGTTGTTGGTGCCGACGACGCGATAGACGGAGTTCGAACGCCCCTGGATCAGGCCTTGATTGGCCAGTTTCTTGAACGGCTCCTCCTCGCATACGCGACCGAGGTCGTAAAGGAACATGTTCCAGAAGCGCGAATACATCAGGTGGCCCGTGGCGTGTTCGATGCCGCCGACGTAGAGGTCGACCGAGCGCCAGTAGTCGTTGGCCTCCTTGCCCACCAGTGCCCCGTCGTTGTGTGGGTCCATGTAGCGGAGGTAGTAGGCCGACGATCCGGCGAATCCGGGCATGGTGGAGAGTTCGTAGGGATAACCCTCGGGTGTGTGCCAACCCTCTGCGTTGGCCAGCGGAGGCTCGCCCTCGGCCGTGGGACCGAAGTTTTCAATAGGCGGAAGCTCCAGCGGCAGCTTGTCGGCGGAGAGGGGATAGGCCACGTCGTCCTTATAATAGATGGGGAACGGTTCGCCCCAATAGCGCTGGCGTGAGAAAATGGCGTCGCGCAGGCGATAGTTGACCAGCCGTTTGCCCAGATCGCGGCGCTCGACCTCGTCGAACATCAGGGGAATGGCCTCCTTGACATCCTTGCCGTTGAGGAAATCCGAGTTGATCATGCGCCCTTGCTTGGCGTCGTAGGACTCCTTTTCGAGGTTGCCGCCCTCGACCACGGGCACGATGTCGAGCCCGAAGTGGCGGGCGAAAGCGTAGTCGCGCGAATCGTGGGCCGGAACGGCCATGATGGCCCCCGTGCCGTAACCGGCGAGCACGTAATCGGAAATATAGATGGGAATGGTCTTGCCGGTAAAGGGATTGACGGCGAAGGAACCCGTCGCCACGCCGCTGACGCGCCGCGTTTCGGCGATGCGCTCGCGCTCGGAGCGCTTCCTGGCCTGGGCGATGTACTCCTCGACGGCCGCGCTGTTCTCGGGCGTGGTGAGGGTGTCGACCCACTCGTGTTCGGGAGCAATGACCATGAACGTCACGCCGAAGATCGTGTCGGGGCGCGTGGTGAAGATTTCGAGCTTGCGGTCGGAATCCTTGATGTCGAAGAAGACCTGCGCGCCGACCGAGCGACCGATCCAGTTGCGCTGGATCTCCTTGAGCGAATCGCTCCAGGCGAGCTTGTCGAGCCCGTCAAGCATGCGCTGGGCATAGGCCGTGACGCGCAGCAACCACTGTTTCATGCGCTTTTGCTCGACGGGGAAGCCGCCGCGCACTGAGAGTCCATCGCGCACTTCGTCGTTGGCCAGTACGGTGCCCAGCTGCGGACACCAGTTGACCATTGTGTCGGCGCGATAGGCGAGGCGGTAGTTTTGCAGCACTTGTTCCTTTTCGGCTTCGCTCATGGCGTTCCATTCGTCGGCCGTGAAGCGTATTTCGGAGGTGCAGGCGGCATTCAGTCCTTCGTTCCCGTATTTTGAAAAGGCCTCGACGAGCTCGGAAACGGGCCGGGCCTGCTGTGTGTCGTTGCAGTAGTAGTGGTTGTACATTTCGAGGAATGCCCACTGTGTCCACTTATAGTAGGCCGGGTCGCAGGTGCGTACTTCGCGGTCCCAGTCGAACGAAAAACCGATTTTGTCGAGTTGCTCGCGGTAGCGGGCGATGTTGCGCTCGGTCGTGACGGCAGGGTGCTGCCCCGTCTGGATAGCGTACTGCTCGGCGGGCAGTCCGAACGCGTCGTAACCCATCGGATGCAGGACGTTGAAGCCCTTGAGCCGCTTGTAGCGCGAGTAGATGTCGGAAGCGATGTAGCCCAGCGGATGGCCTACGTGCAGCCCCGCGCCCGAGGGATAGGGGAACATGTCGAGCACATAGAACTTAGGTCGCGAAGGATCGGTCGTAACGCGGTAGGTGCCGCGCTCCTTCCAGCGCTGCTGCCATTTCGCTTCGATCGCTTTGAAGTTGTATTCCATTGTTTTGCGGATTAGTCGTTCCTGATTCATGCACCTTTTTCTTGCTTCGGCAGAGCCTGTGCAGGTATGCCTCTGCTTTCGGTTTATCGAGAACGTTTGATTTTTCCCGCAAAAATAACGAAAACTTTTCGTAATGCGGCATTTTCAGGTGGCGAATATTCGGAGTCTGCATTCGAATGCCCCCCCCTCTCTTATTCCTGCACGCAGCGAACGGGGAAACCGTACGCACGGACGTAGCTGTTCTCGGAGTACACGTAGGAACTGTTGAAGCCCAAGTACGACCCGTTCACGCTCGACGCCGAGTAAGGCGCACTGCTCCAGGCGTAACCGCTCTCGCCCACAACGTTCAGGTCGCCGGAATAGCTGGCGCGGCAACCCGAAGCGGGGTAGAAGTCGGTAGCCTCCCTGTCTCTTATTCCTGCACGCAGCGAACGGGGAAACCGAACGCACGGTGGCCGTTACTTTCGGGGTGCACGGCGGATACGTGGAAGTATAAGTTCGTGCCGACTACGGCTGATGCCGAGTTAGGCGAACTACTCCAGACGAAACCGCTCGTGCCCACATTGCCCAGGTCGCCGGAATAGCTGGTGCGGTAACCCGAAGCGGGGCGATTTGTCTTGAGACGACTATTGTTTGTAAAGAAAATAGCGCTTGCTGTTAAAATACAGTTGTTTACGTCCTTTTATATAAGTAAAATTTATTTTGTTGAAAATATTATCGATAAAAAGAATCGCGAAATAAGTGAAATTTTGCTGAAACACGCTAAAAAGATGCAGTTATATACGATAATTCGAAAAAAATGCGTACCTTTGCAGTCCATTTCGGACAATGGAGATAGATTTTTTAACCATTTAAAGGACAGTTTGAGAAATGCCAACTATTCAACAGTTAGTGAGAAACGGCCGTGTAGCTCTCGACGATAAGTCGAAGTCGCCCGCTCTGGCTGCGTGTCCCCAGCGTCGCGGCGTGTGTACGCGTGTGTACACCACGACCCCCAAGAAGCCTAACTCGGCTATGCGAAAGGTGGCGCGTGTGCGTCTGACCAACGGTAAAGAGGTTAACGCCTACATCCCCGGTGAGGGTCACAACCTGCAGGAGCACTCCATCGTGCTTGTGCGCGGCGGTCGTGTGAAGGACCTTCCCGGTGTGCGTTATCACCTCGTGCGCGGTGCGCTCGACTCGGCAGGCGTGGACGGTCGTCGTCAGCGTCGCTCGAAATATGGAGCCAAGCGCCCGAAGGCCGCAGCGAAATAATCGATAGCGGAAACAACCGATTTGAAAAGTTTCCGGCAGCGGCGATCCTCTGCGAACGGGAACAACCCATGAAACACAACAACAACAAATAGCAATGAGAAAAGCTAAGCCAAAAAAGCGAATTCTACTTCCGGATCCGAAGTTCGGAGACGTGGCTGTGACCCGTTTCGTGAACAACCTCATGCTGGATGGTAAGAAGAGTATTGCCTACACCATTTTCTACGATGCGTTGGAACTGGTGGGTAAGAAGATGAAGGATGCTGATAAATCTCCTCTGGAAATCTGGAAACAGGCCCTGGAGAACATCACGCCCCAAGTCGAAGTGAAATCGAAACGTATCGGTGGCGCGACGTTCCAGGTTCCGATGGAGGTTCGGCCGGAGCGCAAGATTTCTATTTCCATGAAAAACCTTGTCCTCTTTTCCCGCAAGCGCGCCGGCAAGACGATGGCAGAGAAGCTTTCCGCCGAAATAGTGGATGCCTATAACCAGCAGGGTGCTGCCTTCAAACGCAAGGAGGAGATGCACCGCATGGCCGAGGCCAACAAGGCATTTGCACACTTCAGATTCTAAAAAGGAGACTCCACAATGGCAACCAGAGATTTACACTATACGCGTAATATCGGTATCATGGCGCACATCGATGCCGGTAAGACAACCACATCGGAGCGTATCCTTTTCTATACGGGTAAAACCCATAAGATTGGTGAGGTGCACGAGGGTGGCGCGACGATGGACTGGATGGTTCAGGAGCAGGAGCGCGGTATTACGATCACTTCGGCCGCTACGACTGCATTCTGGCAGTATAAAGGCCAGCAGTACCAGATTAACCTGATCGACACCCCGGGACACGTCGACTTTACCGTCGAGGTGGAGCGCTCCCTGCGTGTGCTGGACGGCGCTATCGCCACGTTCTGCGCCGTGGGCGGTGTCGAGCCCCAGTCGGAGACCGTATGGCGTCAGGCCGACAAGTACAACGTGCCCCGTATCGGTTACGTCAACAAGATGGACCGCACGGGCGCCGACTTCCTGGCGGTCTGCTCGCAGATCAAGGAGCACTTCGGCGCTACGGCCCTGCCCGTCGTGCTGCCCATCGGTGCCGAGGATAAGTTCGAGGGTTTGGTAGACCTTATATATAATAATGCGATCTACTACTTCGACGACAAGACCGTGCGCGACAACTTCGAGCTGAAGGAGATTCCCGATTCGATGAAGGCTGAGGCCGCCGAGTGGCGCGCCAAGCTCATCGAGGAGGTCGCCGCTACGGACGACGCTCTGATGGAGAAGTTCTTCGAAGATCCCGATTCGATCACTCCCGAGGAGTTGCTCGTGGCGATTCGCAAGGCTACGATTTCGATGCAGATTGTGCCGATGCTCTGCGGCTCGTCGTTCCACAACAAGGGTGTGCAGAAGCTCCTGGACTATGTGATGGCTTTCCTGCCCTCGCCGCTGGATGTACCGGCCGTGACGGGTATGAATCCCAAGACCGAGCAGGAAGAGACCCGTAAAGCTTCGGAGGATGATCCTTTCTGTGGCCTGGCGTTCAAGATCGCTACGGACCCGTTTGTGGGTCGTCTGGCTTTCGTCCGCGTTTACTCGGGTAAGCTCGACGCGGGTTCTTACGTTCTTAATGCACGTAGCGGCAAGCGTGAGCGTATCAGCCGCATCTACCAGATGCACGCCAATAAGCAGAACCCCATGGAGACCGTCGGTGCCGGCGATATTTGTGCAGCTGTAGGTTTCAAGGAGATCCGCACGGGCGACACGCTCTGCGCCGAGAATGCACCCATCGTGCTGGAGCAGATGACCTTCCCCGAGCCGGTGATCGGTCTGGCCGTGGAGCCCAAGACGCAGAAAGACCTCGATAAGCTGGGTATCGCCCTGGCCAAGCTCGCCGAAGAGGATCCCACCTTCACGGTACACACCGACGAGGATTCGGGTCAGACCGTCATCAGCGGTATGGGTGAGCTTCACCTCG
>CAJUIE010000121.1 GCA_910586375.1 uncultured Alistipes sp.
GGCTTATGGCATTGATGACGCCCGGCGTCTGCCTCTGGCACTCGTCGTCAACATCCTCGGCGGCCCTTCGGCTAATTCGCTGCTCAACGTTGAGGTGCGCGAAAAACACGGTCTTTCCTACAACATCGAGGCCTCCTATACGCCTTATGGCGATTGCGGGTTAGTAGCCATTTATTTTAGTTCGGAGCACGCCAATGAGGAGCGGTGTATGGATCTTATTGACAAGCAGTTGCATCGACTTCGCACCGTGCCGTTCACCGCGCGTCACCTCTCTATGGCCAAAAAGCAGTTCATCGCTCAGCTGGCTATTTCGGGCGAGAGCAATGAAAGTTACATGCTCGGCGCGGGTAAAAGCCTGCTTACACATGGCAAGGTCGATACGATGGAGCAGGTTTATACCAAAATCCGGGAGTTGACGGCTATGCAGCTCGCCGAGGTGGCTGAGGAGATTTTTAGCGGTATGTCGCGACTGGTTTATAGATAAATATCCGGGGGCTGCGGCTCGCCCGGCCAGGGCCGGAAGACTTAAGTAAAAAACAATTGAAAGTATGAAGGAACTGATTATCGTTCTGCTTGATCGCTTCGCCGACTGGGAAGCGGCATTCCTGGCTCCTGCATTGCGCGGAGGTGTCATGCCGGGGCACGAGGGATTTTGCGAGGTAAAATACATGACATCCGACGGAGCGCCGGTCTGCTCGATCGGCGGGCTGCGCATCGTGCCCGATTATGCTGCTGCTGAATTACCGGCTGCGTGTGCAGGAGTGATTCTCGTCGGAGGTATGAGCTGGGATGCACCCGCAGCGGAAAAGATCGTTTCGGTGGTGGAACAAGCGCGGCAGCGCGGACTGCTTGTCGGAGCCATCTGCAATGCGGCCTCGTTTCTGGCTGCGCATGGCTTTCTGAACGAAGCACGGCACACGGGCAACACGGTGGAGATGCTGCAAAAGTGGGGCGGTGAACGGTATACGGGTGCGGCGCGCTTCGAAGAACGTCAGGCCGTGCGTGATGGCAACCTTGTGACGGCCAACGGTTCGGGTTATCTGGAGTTCACGCGCGAATGCCTGCTGGCCCTCGGCGCCGATACGCCGGAAGCCATTGCAGCTTCGTATGCTTTCAATAAAAACGGTTTTTATAAGGCATAGGATGGGGCCGCTCGATCGTTATATCCACGACCACACCGAAGCCGAAGAGGAGCTGTTGTGCCAGCTCGACCGCGAGACGCACCAGCGGACCGTGGCGCCGCGGATGCTTTCAGGCCATATTCAGGGATGTCTGCTGGAGATGTTCGTGCGGATGGTGCGGCCGCGGCATGTGCTGGAGATCGGCACCTTCACGGGTTACTCGGCGCTCTCGATGGCGGCGGGGCTGGAGCAGGGGGCCCGGCTCGACACGATCGAGGTGGACGATGAGCTGGAAGCTCTGGCGCAGAGTTATTTCGACCGTTCGCCTCACGGTCAGAAGATCCGGCTGCATATTGGTTCGGCGCTCGACATCGCCCCGACTTTGGATGCGGAATTCGATTTCGTATTCATCGACGGAGACAAGCGCGAATATCCGGCTTATTACCGGATGCTTTTCGGTGATGACGGCGGCAATGCTCTGGTGCATAGCGGCTCGATACTCATTGCCGACAATATTCTGTGGTCGGGTAAGGTGGTGGAAGCCGTGGCTCCCAACGACCGCCATACGCAGGCCCTCGTGGAGTTCAACCGCATGGTGGTCGAGGACCCGCGCGTGGAGAACGTCATTGTTCCCATCCGCGACGGGTTGAACCTGATAAGGGTGAAATGACTTGCGGAATACAAGGTCTTCGATCTTGTGCCCCGGGGCGGCTTGCACCAAAGGTACAACCCCCGCAGTCGGCCCGGGCGGCTCAAAGAACCGCAGTTTGTTCATAAGCAGACAGTATGGAAATCAAGGAGTTGCAGAGTAGGGTAGACGCCTGGATCAAGGAGTATGGCGTGCGTTATTTTTCGGAGTTGACCAACATGGCCTGCCTGACCGAGGAGGTGGGGGAGCTGGCTCGCATCATGGCGCGCCGTTATGGCGAACAGTCATTCAAGGCGGGCGAGAAGGACGATTTGGCAGGAGAAATGGCCGACGTGCTGTGGGTACTGGTCTGCCTGGCCAATCAGACGGGCGTTGACCTCACGGCCGCTCTTGAAGCCAGCTTTGCCAAGAAAACTGCCCGGGACAAGGAGCGCCACAAGGCGAACGAAAAACTGCGTTAGAAATTCAGAGCCGGCTGTCCGAAACAAAACGGCGTCCCAAAAAGGGACGCCGTTTTGTTGCTCCTCTGTGGGAATTACTCCAGTTTGAGGTCTTTCTTGATCCCCTCGATCTTGGCGTCGAGCTGGGCCAGTGTCGTGTCGAACTCTTCGACCGAAGATAGCGGGGCTTTCACACCGAAGTAGAACTTGATTTTGGGCTCGGTGCCCGACGGACGCACCGATACGAGTGTGCCATCCGCGGTGAACCACTGCAAAACGTTGCTCTTGTCCTGCTCGACAGGAGTTTTTACACCGGTCTTGACGTCGGTCTGCTCCAGCGACTGGAAGTCGTTGATTTTCACCACGGGCGATCCCAGAATTGTTTGCGGCGGGGTAGTGCGGAAGTCAACCATCATCTTTTGGATGAGTTCGGCACCCTCCTTGCCCTTGCGGACTACCGACACGAGGCCCTCGCGGAAGAAACCGTACTTGACGTAGAGCTCCTGCAACCACTCGTAGAGCGTGAGTCCCATGGTATCCATGGCCCAAGCGGCGGCCTCGGCCGCGAGCGAACAAGCCGACACGCCGTCCTTGTCGCGCACGTAGTCGCCGGCCAGGTAACCGAACGACTCCTCGCCGCCGCCGATATACTTGGCCTTGCCCTCGTTCTCGCGGATGATCTTGGCGATGTACTTGAAACCGGTGAGGCAATCGTAGCATCTGACGCCGAAGTGATCGGCGACAGCATTGGCCATCAACGAAGTGACGATGGTCTTGACGACATACTGATTGCCGTCGAGCTTGCCCAGCTCGGCCCAGCGGGTGAGCTGGTAACTCATCAACAACACGAGCGTCTGGTTGCCGTTGAGCAGGACATACTCGCCCTTCTTGTTGCGCAGGGCGACGCCGATGCGGTCGGAATCGGGGTCGGTGGCCAGCACCAGATCGGCGCCCTCTTTGGCTGCGAGGTCTATGGCCATCGACATGGTTTTGCGCTCCTCAGGATTGGGCGACTCGACGGTGGGGAAGTTTCCGTCGATGATCGACTGCTCCTTGACCATGATCACGTTTGTGAAGCCGAACTTCTTGAGTGATGCAGGCACCAGACGCACGCCGGCGCCATGCATGGGCGAGTAGACGATCTTCATGTCGTGGTGCTTGCGGACGCTCTCGGGTGAGAGGGAGAGTTCGTGCACCTTATTTAAATAGATTTCGTCGAATTTCTCGTCCAGCACCGTGATGTTGCCGGGATTTTTGCCCGTGAGGATCATGCCGATGTCGGTGATTTTTTCCACTTCGGCGATGATGTTCTTGTCGTGGGGTGCGGTGACCTGGGCTCCGTCGGTCCAGTAGGCCTTGTAACCGTTGTACTCCTTGGGGTTGTGCGAAGCCGTGACGACAACGCCCGAGTGGCACTTCAGTTCACGGATGGCGAAGCTCAGCTCAGGCGTGGGACGCAGTGCATCGAAGAGGAAGACGTCGAAATCGTTCGAGGCGAAGATATCAGCCACACGCTCGGCGAACATGCGCGAGTTGTTGCGGCTGTCGTGTCCTATCGCTACGCGGATACGCTCGCCCGCGAAGTTCTTTTTCAGGTAGTTAGCCAGTCCTTGCGTTGCAGCTCCTACGGTGTAGATGTTCATGCGGTTGCTGCCCGCGCCCATGATGCCGCGCAGGCCTCCCGTTCCAAATTCGAGGTCTTTGTAGAAACTCTCGATGAGTTCCTTCATGTCGTTGTCCATCAGGTGCTTGACCTGCTTTTTTGTCTCCTCGTCGTAGGGGCCGTCAAGCCAGGCTTGTGCTTTGCGAAGCACCATCTGTTCCAAATCGTTTGCCATAAGATTCATAGGTTTTATTTATAGTTCGATGCCGAACTGTTCTAAAAATTTTATATGCAAATATAAGTAATTAAATTCGATTATTCAATATCAGCGAGTTAAAATTTTGGGGCTGGAAAATGTTGTTTCTCTATATATAAAAAAAGAATATTTGCAACCTCTTTCCGAAGATTTTTTAACGAATTTATTCACAACTTTGTCCCGTCAAAAATAGTGCAACCCCGGGCCTGTGAAGTGAGAGGTCCCGGTTCCGCTGCGCCTCCGGCACTCTGAATTATGTTGAATAACACGCAGACATACAGCGATATGTGGCAGAACTGCCTGGACCGTATCAAGGCCCAGACCTCGGCCGAGGAGTTCGAGAAGTGGTTCCAGCCCATCGTACCGCTCGAGTTCGACGGAACGACGCTGCGTCTGAAGGTGCCCAACGAGAGCTATGTGCGTCAGATCGAGAAGAATTACATTCCTTTCTTGCGCCCTATTATTGCGCAGCTCTACGGTCAGCAGACCAAGTTGCATTATGCCGTGCCCCGGGCTTCGGCGGCTACGACAACAACGGTCGACGCCGACACGGCCCACATTGCGCGGTTCAACACCCGGACTGATTCGGCAAATATAAAAAATCCTTTTGTAATTCCGGGTCTCAAGAAGATCGTTATCGATCCCCAGCTGAACCCGAACCTGACTTTCGCGACCTTCGTAGAGGGCGAATGCAACCGCTTGGCCCGCTCGGCAGGTATGGCTATCGCTGTCACGCCGGGTAATACCCCTTTCAATCCCTTATATATATATGGGGATTCGGGCCTTGGCAAGACCCATATCGTGCAGGCCATAGGCCATGAAGTCCGCCAGCGCCACCCCGAGTTGCAGGTGCTCTACGTCTCGATGAATAAGTTTCAGGCGCAGTTCCAGACCGCTTATAAGAACGGCGAGATTCCCGATTTCATCCATTTCTACCAGATGATCGATGTGCTCATCATCGACGACATCCAGGAGCTGACGGGTAAGACGGGTACGCAGAACGCTTTCTTTAATATCTTCAACCA
>CAJUIE010000122.1 GCA_910586375.1 uncultured Alistipes sp.
TTACGCCTGGAGCAGTTCGCCTTCTTCGGCGTCGAGCGTGAACGGGTCGCGCTTGGGCTTCCACAGTTCCGGCGTGACCCCCGAGAACGACAACAGCCGTTCGCACGGTTTCCCCGTTCGCTGCGTGCAGGAATAAGAGAGGGGGCGAGCGAGCGGAGGTCATTTTGTCATTCTGAGCGTAAGCGATGAATCTGTTGCTCGGGCCGGAGCCAGCGGAGAGAGACACCAAGTGTCGAGCCTCCGCCCGGGGATGGCTCCGGCCCGACGGCCTAAAGGCCGGAACATCTGTCCCAAGTGTCATTCTGAGGCTTTTAGCCGAAGAATCTGTATCGCAAAAATAGATTCTTCACGATCGTTCAGAATGACAAAGTGGGGGCAGGAGGACAGAGGGACGGGGCGACAGAGAAACGCAAAGACCCACAGAGATGTCTCTAAGAATCGGAACCAGAAAAGGTGACGAAAAATAAAGGAATAAAAAAAAGTCTCCGGAACCGATACGGTTCCGGAGACTTGAAGTTGTTAACCAGTCGCAAGCAACTTAGTCGACAATACGATTACCCTGACACTTCACGACAAAAGCCCGCGGGAAAACTTTCTTAGCCTGAGGCAGATAGTTCTGGGCTTCCTCCATCGTGTCGCACTCGTGCACACAATACTTATAAGGATATATGCCCCCCTTGGATGTGTACATTTTGACCTTGCCGCTGAAGCTGCGGAAATCAGGCGAAGTGATGGGCACCGACCTGCGGCTGGCGGCAATCTGCACAGCATAGCGCACCGTGGCGTCATTGTCCGCCTCGTCCGTTTGTTCGTGGTTATCCTTGCGCTTTGCAGCCGCAGATTTCTCCGCGGCGGATTTTGCTGCGGCCTTGGCTTCCGCCGCCGCTTTGTTCGCTGCCGTTGCTTTCGCCTCTGCAGCAGCATTGCTCTTACGCAAAGCCTCATTTTTAGCAGCCAGCTCCTGGTTCTGCTTGGTCAGCGCGCTGTTATCTGCAACCAAAGATTCGATCCGCTTGGCGTATGCCGCAACATCGGTCGGTGCTGTAGTTAAAGCCGCCGCAGTTGCCCGTGAACGCTTGAATCCCGTGCGACCGATCTTGAACGCCAAACCAACAGTCGCCGAGAACATCCCTTCCCCACGGCCGTTTCCCTGGATGACAACGCCGTCGAAACGGGGATTGGCGAACATCTGTCGCGCCTCAATGGTCAGATCGAGCCAGTCGAGCAGCCGCACATTATTCAACAAACCGATGCTGAAAGCAATCTCGTTATCGAAAACGTCATTGGCGAACGAACGGGCCCACCCCACCCCGGCAAAAGGAATGAAGTTCCAACGACGGGTCTGCTTATAACCACTCACGGCATCGGAGAAATTCAACATGAAGTCTGCATGCAGGTAGGAGACCCCGAACTTCGTTTCATAGGCGTGCGTCCTGGGGTCAACGAGTTTGTGGATGTAGGGACTAATATTCTGGAGTCCAACGCTCCATCCCCGGGCGGAAATACCCGAATATCCCACACGAAAACCTACCGCCGGGGTAATCCACTTACCAGCATAGACATCCACGGCGGGAGCAATCCGTTTTCCGAACGAACCGTAGGAGGAGTTTTCCCCCTTATAGATGTTCACACCCCCCGCAACACCGATGAAGATGTTATCTCCCAAACGGTTGGTTTCGTACGGCCCCCGAACAATCCTGTTCTTGCTGTCCCGATTGCCGTTCTCCTGACCTACGGCAAGCGTGGCGGACAAAAGCATGACCCATAACAGGCCGGTTCTTGTTAAAAATTTCATGGTCTATTTTATTTTGGATTGATTGTCAGCGCAATACTATATTCTCTTCCGGGAGTACCTATGGCGAAAATGGTCACACTTAGGATCAGTCAAACGAGCTCTCTGTCGTCGTTGCCAGAGTACAACCACCACGGCTCCGATCAGGGCACCAGCGGCCACAAGGGCCAAGACGAGCGCAAAGTTCAAAATATCCATTATGTTTCCCATTCATTTAATAATTTAATACACAATTCGTGCTTGGCCCGTTGTCGCGTTTCCGGTTCGAAAGGCTCCTTCCAGGGTTTCACGAAGCGTTTTTTCAAAATAGCCTTGCCGAAATTCGGCGTGAAGTAAAAAAATTTCCTCAGTGGCGAATCGTCAAACCGGGACCTCAGAATTTTAAAAGCCTTGAAGTGCCCGAAATGTCCGCAATAGGAGTTCAGAGTTGCCCGGATCTGGAGTAACCTCCCATAGGAAGGATCTCCCCGCCGACACTCAGCCTCCAAGAGTCCCATCTTTCGATGGAAGCGTACGACCGACGCGTCACATACGTAGCGCCTATGGGGCTTGACAAAGGCCCCCAGGAAAGCTACACCGTAGTTATAAGGCCTGAGGACAATCTTATTGGGATGAAGCGTCAGGTGCAACTCCCGTTCGAGAAAGTCCTGCAAGCGCGGGATCACCCCTTCGAGGTAATCGCGGCGGTTGTGCACGATGTAAAAATCATCGACATAACGCCCGTAATGCTTACATCGCAAGGTGCGTTTGACAAACTGGTCGAAGCGGTCCAGAAAAATATTGCTGAACAGCTGCGAAGTAATGTCTCCAATGGCCAACCCCACATTGTCCGGAGCGTTGAAAAGACTCTTCGAAGGCGGCAGCCCCTCCCAATCCGAAGGCGCTCCCAAGACGGAGCAGTTCTTCGCCGGATTGCGATAGAGGATAACCTCGATCAAATAGTCGATCAACCCGCGGTCGAGTCGTTGAGACCAAAGCCTCCCATCGTCGGAAGGTTTGTTCCAACACGCATCGATGCCCTCCTTAAGTATCCTCTGCATAATCTTGCGGTCGATACTCATGAAGTATCCGCGCAAGTCGAGCTTGAGGACATGGGCCGGCAATGTATAGTTGCGCGTACAACTCCGCACGTGATGCTCGAAGCGTTCGATCCCGACGAAAATACCCTTGCCAACCCGGCAGGAGTAACTGTCATAAATCATGCGCGCGTCGAACATGGGCGCAATGTAGTTATAGAGCAACCTGCATACTACACGGTGGGCAAAAGGCGAAGCAAAAATCTCGCGTTTTACCGGCACATTGGTAATGAAGCATATCGCCTGCGCGGGAACATACTTCCGAGCATGTATACGCTCACACAGATCGATGAGGTTACGCTCGAAGTTGAACTCGAAACAGAGCTGACTACGCGTATTACGTTTGTGCTTCCGCGTGTCGAAGTAGGCCCGAAAGAGGTCGTCCAACAAATCGGATCGGCTCTTTTCCATAACAAAATATAATTCTCTCCAAAGCAGCAGTAAATTCTTGCACGCAGCGAACGGGGAAACCGTTCGCACGGTTGTTGTTGTTCTCGGGGTTCACGTTGGAACTGTTGAAGTTCAAGTTCGACCCGTTCACGCTCGACGCCGAGTTAGGCGAACTGCTCCAGGCGTAACCGTTCGTGCCCACATTGTTCAGGCCGCCGGAATTGCTGTTGCGGTAACCCGAAGCGGCTAATTAAAAAGTAACTGCTTACTATATGGCGCAGGGGAGGCGGCCCGGCGGCTGCGAACCCCACCACCAACTGGTTTTTCATAACCGGACGACTACACGGCACCACCCCACGGGTCTGCCGCGACGTTTACACCGCCCGGTGAGTTACTGAATTTACAAGACACTCTTCCGAAGGTCGTTGACCTTGACGAAACTCGGGTCCTGTTCTGCTCAGTAGAGAAAAGCTCGGCCCGGCTAAGCCAGCGTCTCCTCCAACAGTTCGGGTCTTATCCCCTCGCGCTGGCGCTTGAGGGTCTTGGCGTGCCAGGCAGCGAGCTGCTTGGATACAGACTCCACCTCGACAGCCAACGACTGGAACAACTTGGGGTTTATATGCCCCAGGTCGAAGAGAATACGCAACCGTGCCTTGACGCCGGGCAAGAGATCCCTCGCCTGCTGGAGAGGGATGTGCTTGTCGACGGCGGCATAATGTGTCTTGTAAATGAGTACAAGAATTTCCAAAATATCCTTCTTGAGGGTTTCAACCAAGGTGAACTTGACGTCGCGCGGCACACTGGCAATGCACTTGTCTCTATAGACATGCTGCAAGAGGTCGTAAGCTGCTTTGTAAACGGGAAGATGATCGTATTCCGTAGCCATCCTACCGATAGTCGACGAGCATTTTCTGCAACTCGGAGATGAAGATCATGCACTCCATAGGCGTCTTGTCCGCCAAATTGAAACACCGGATCGAGTCGGCAACCTGACAAGCTACGGAGAGGGAAAAGTCGGCCTCGCCATAGGTCGCAGGAGTCTCCTCGACGGAAGCGACAGATGCCGCTTGCTGCCGACCGATGGAGTCGGCCTCCATCGGTTGCGGCAGCTCGGCGGCTTTGCTGTCGGGAGGAGTTGCGGGTGCAACCCCCCGAGGGGTATCTGTCCGTCTCAAACCCGAGAGGGGTATTGTAGCCTTCCAGGCCCGGAACTCCTTCTCGACAATGGGACGCAGCGCGGCGAAGACCAATCGCTCGGGCTCGCTGGACAAAAGCCGAAAGCCCTGCATGATGGATTTTTCGCCTCCAATGGGAAAACCTGCCGATATAAGGTCGGCCCCGTCGAGTGTCTTGAGAACCTTACGGGTAGGTTTGAACGACTTAACCTGAGTGCACAAGGCGAATGCCGATCGCTCATAAGCTCTCCAAAAGAGCCCTTCGCGATAGAGAATTATCCGCTCGGTGTTTCCGGCTTCGGCCGCAACGTATTCGCGACTGGTCATCGGTATTTTCCCAAAAGTGTCAGAACAATAAAGTTCAAAATAGTTTCTGGTCGTTGCTCCCCCCACTCAGAGTGCGCGCCGAGGCATTTATGCAATTCCCCACGCCGAGGAGCCGCAGCGTTTTTCCAGTGAGGATGACAAAAAAAGAACGATCAGAAACAGTAAAAGGTGTTGCCAAACAGCTAAATGCGGGTGGTGCCAAAAAAATTTTGTTTAAAAAACCGGCTCAGAGCCGATTTTTTAAACCCGGCGGGCTTAAATGCCCGCCGGATTC
>CAJUIE010000123.1 GCA_910586375.1 uncultured Alistipes sp.
GGTATCGGCCACGCGCATGGTCTGCGGCAGATAGCCGATCGTGCACTCGCCGTTGACCGTCACAGCACCCGACGTGGGTTGCTGCTCGCCGGTAATGATGCGCAGAAGCGTAGTTTTGCCCGCACCGTTCTTGCCCACCAGACCGATGCGGTCCTTGGGATTAATCAGAAACGAAATATTATCGAAAAGGGTCCAGCCGCCATAGCTGACCGTCAGGTTGTCCAGTGAGATCATGCGTGCAACAAATGAAGGATTTCCCGCTGGGGGTCGGCAGCGCCGAAAACACTGCTCCCGGCCACCAGGATGTCGGCCCCGGCGGCGTAGATTTCGCCTGCATTGCGTACCGAAATACCCCCGTCCACTTCGATGAGGGTTTCAAGCCCCTGCTTGCGGACGATGGCCCGCAAGTCTGCGATTTTCTGCAACGCTTCGGGGATGAACCCCTGCCCACCGAAACCGGGTTCAACGCTCATTATCAGCACCATGTCGACCAGCGGCAGGATGTCACGCAAGACGTTGACCGGCGTAGCAGGCTTGATTGAAATGCCCACGCGCGCCCCGGCCTTACGAATGAGGCCGATGCAACCAGCAATATCGTGGGCTGCCTCATAGTGGAACGTCACGATGTCAGCGCCAGCCTCGACAAACCGCTCGACGTAACGCTCCGGCTCGACGATCATCAAGTGGACGTCCAGACTCTTAGCCGAGGCTTTGCGAATCGCCTTCAGCACAGGAAATCCGAACGATATATTGGGGACGAAGATACCGTCCATCACGTCGATATGAATCCACTCGGCGGCACTGCAATCGACCATGCGGGTGTCACGGTCGAGGTGGCCGAAGTCGGCCGAAAGCATCGAAGGGGCTACAATACGTTGCATAGGAATAAGAAAATTTCCGGTCAAAGATACGATTAAGTGAGAGCAATGCCAAATTTATTTGAGCATTGCCGAGCGGGAGTATCTAAGGCGTAAGCCAAAGTACGATTAAGCGAGCGCAATGCCAAATTTATTTGAGCATTGCCGAGCGGGAGTATCTAAGGCGAAGCCAAAGTACGATTAAGCGAGCGCAAAAGCAAACGAAGTTTGTATTTTGCCGAGCGGGCGCTACCGACTTCTACCCCGCTTCGGGTTACCGCACCGGCTTTTCCGGCGGCCTGAGCAATGTAGGCGCATACGGGTACGCCTGGAGCAGTGCGCCTGACGTGGCGTCGGGCATGCGCGGGTCGCTCTTGAACTTCAACAGTTCCTTCGTGGGCCCCGAGTACAGCGACCGCCGTGCGTACGCTTTCCCCGTGCGCTGCAAGCCCGGAAATGTAAAATGGGGCCGAAAAGCAGACCAATCAACACCCAACATCTTACAATAACAAAGCAGCGGGAGACTTCAGCCTGAATAATTTTTCAGTTTCATTCTTAATTCTTAATTTTGCCGATATGGACACCATTCTGATAGCAGCAGTCGTTCTGTCGGGGGCGCTGGCCGTGGTACTCGGTGTAGTCAGCCTGCTCCAACGCCACGAAACAAGGCGCCTGCGAGCGGAAAAAACCGACTTGGAGAGTGCTCGCGACATGGCTCAAGAGAGCGTCCGCACAGAAGCCGAACGGCGGGCCCGTGCCGAAGCCGAACTGGCCGCAGTACGCGCTGCTGCCGCAGCCGAAATCGCGACACTCAAAGAACACGAAGCTGAACGACGCGACACCGAGCGTCAGGAACGCGAAAAAATGCAGGAGACCCTGCGGCTGCAATTCCGCGACCTGGCAACCGAAATCCTTGGCGAGCACTCACAACGTTTCCGGCAAACGAGTCAGGAGTCGATCGACCAGATGCTTAAGCCATTCCGGGAAAAGATCACTGACTTTCGCACGCGCGTGGAGGAGATATACACTGCCCAGACCTCACAGCGCGGCGAACTGAAAAACGAACTTCAGCGCCTCATGGAGCTCAACCGCTCTATATCGGCCGATGCCCAGAACCTGACCAATGCCCTGAAGGGCAATTCCAAGGTGCAGGGCGACTGGGGCGAGATGCTGCTCGAAACGATCCTGGACAACTCGTCTCTTCTGAAAGGCATACACTACGAAACCCAGTATAACATCAAGGATGCCGAGGGGCACAACCTGCGGCCCGACGTGGTGCTCCGCCTGCCCGAGCAAAAAGAGATCGTCATCGACTCCAAGGTCTCTCTGACCGCCTTCCTGAACTACACGGCGGCCGACAACGAGGAGGAGCGTAACCGACATCTGGCCGCACACATCGCCTCAGTGCGCCAGCACGTCGCAGAGCTGGGACGCAAGGAGTATCAGCGTTTGCTGCACTCGCCCGACTTCGTTATCATGTTCATTCCCAATGAACCGGCCTTTCTGGCAGCCTTGCAAAACGACACGGCCATCTGGGCTGATGCCTATGAAAAGAAAGTCATCGTCTCGTCACCAACGAACCTTTTTGCGCTTCTGAAGATGGTCGCCGACCTCTGGAAATACAACGATCAGGATAAAAACACCAAGGAGATAGCAACTTGCGGGCTGAAACTCTACGAACAGCTGGTAGCCTTCACCTCTTCGCTCGAAGGGGTAGGCGCAGCACTCGACAAGGCGCACGACGCCTACGAAGACGCCTACAAACGTCTATGTACAGGTAACGACAACATCGTTCGCGTGGGTGAACGTCTGCGCAAAACCGCACGCCTTCAGACCAAAAAGCAACAATCGGCTCGCGCTATCGAACTGGCAGGAGAAGAGAACGACGAAGAATGAAGCTCCCGCTTCGGGTTTTTCCTAAAAGGCCTCGCTGCAAAGCAGACCGTCAGGAAGGTAAAAGCGGTTGCGCCTGGAGCAGTACGCCTTACTCGGCGTTGAGCGTGTAAAGAAGCTCGCCCGCCCCAACATCGCAAACCCACGCAGCAACTTCATCGGCGAAATGAGCGCAAAATCTATCGGTCAGGCCTCTGATCAACTCCTCGCGAACCATCGGCGGGTTCAAAACAGCCTCTTTTTCGACGTAGTAACGACAAAGTCCTTCAGGTAAAAAGGCTCGAAATAGGCAACATCCTCCGTATGCCCGGCAGTCAGTGCCTGCTGGGCCAGACGCGTCAGGCCACGGGCCGAGGGCGTTACATCCACCAAACAGGCATCGGGCAAAACCTCCGTGCACTTATACGCCCCATTACCAAAGATAACGAACGGACGCCCCGAAGCTCTGAACGCCGCGAAACTCTCCTCGTTGACCACTTCAGCCACAACCTCGCTCTGCGCCACTCCGGCACTGTCGAACACCTGGGCATAGACCTCCATGCGACGAGCATCGACCATCGGACACAACAGCGCCTGCTCCCAATCTCCGACCGCCAGAATCCCAGCCTCGTAGTCTTCACGGGCCACTTCGGCCAATGCGTCGAGCGATCCGACAGACACCAGGGGCTTACCCAACCCATAGCACAAACCCTTCGCAAAAGAGACACCTATACGCAGCCCCGTATAGGACCCGGGGCCCTTGCCTACCGCCACGGCATCAAGCTCATCGGGCGCAATGCCCGTCTCACGCAGAAGCTCATCAACAAAAACTCCCACCTTACGGGCATGATCACGGCCCTCGTCACTTTCGCGCAGGGAGAGCAGACGTCCATCGCGCGCAAGACCTACCGAGCAGATGTCCGTACCGGTTTCGACACAGAGAATCAATGACATATTTCGATTACTTCAAATTGTTCCAACGCATACCCACCCCGTCGGCATCAAAAGACAGTACTCTGGGATTACTTTCCGTAATTTTTCATGGCCTTGTCCATCTCACGCTTCGCATCGTTCTCCTTGAGGTATTCGCGTTTATCATAAGCCTTGCGACCACGCGCCAGACCTATGACGACCTTGGCCAGACCGCGGTCGTTCAGAAAAAGCCGCAGTCCCACCACTGTAAGCCCCCGATCCTGCGCCGAGCGCTGGAGTTTGTCAATCTCGCGGGCCGTAAGCAACAATTTCCGGTCTCGACGCGGAGAGTGATTGTTGCACGTTCCCCAGGCATACTCGGCGATGTTGACACCGCGGATCCACACTTCGCCCTTATCGAAATAACAGAACGAGTCGATCATCGACGCCTTACCGGCACGGATCGATTTGATCTCCGTACCGACCAGTACGACACCTGCGATCCACTCTTCCAGAATTTCATAGTCGAAAGTCGCGCGTTTGTTGCGGATATTTATCTTTTTCTGTTCGGACATAATCGGTGTAAAGATAGCTATAAAATAGCGAACCGCAGCAAAATTCCTGCGAATTTCGAAAACGCGCCCCCGCTTCGGGTCTCCGCCTCAGCGGTTCCGGCGGTCTGTACGGAGTGAGCACGGAAGGTTTTGCCTGGAGCGGTTCGCCTGACACAGCATCGGGTATGAACGGATCGTTTTTGAGCTTCAGCAACTCCCGCATGTACCCCGAGAGCAGCGACTACCGTTCGTTCGGTTTCCCCGTTCGCTGCGTGCAGGAATAAGAGAGGGGGGGGGCTTCAGCGGTCGGGAAAATCGATGCAAAAAACCTTTAGCCGCCCTTTCGGGATAAAAAAAGCCGGAACGGTACGCTAATTGTACTATTGCGGGCAGGGGTGGGTATCGGTCAAGGTAACCAATTCTTTTATCTTTGATATGTTTTACACATCTTTCTGTTTATTTTCTGTTTGCACACGGTATGCGCAGTGATGCGTGTACGACCCGATGCCCGCCCCTTTTTTTACAGAATCAACCGCTGCAACTTCTTGGCCATCGTTACTTTGGCGCGATTCAGGGCCGAGAGGCGCTGGGCGAGCTCCATCTCCTCGTCTTCAGAAAGGCCTTCATCGGCCAGACGCGCCTGACACTCCTTGATGAGTCCCTCGATCACCTTCGACTTGTAGAGCGCCACGGCCTTAGGAACGCCCACAGCCAACATTTCTGTTTCACTTTCGACATGCACGTCCTTGCGTTTCCACAGCTCACTGGCCACATAGTTATCGTCGGAGGTGAGAATGTCCACCGAGACATTGCAGACATCCGGGT
>CAJUIE010000124.1 GCA_910586375.1 uncultured Alistipes sp.
GGTGTGGTTCTTTCCGTTGCTGGGACTGGCTGCTCCGGCGGTCTATGTGACCGGGTTTGTGTTGATGCTCTACTGGATTATCCGGTGGCGGAGAGGCCGGGCTCTGACGATGGTCGTGCTGGTGGTGCTTGGACTTTTCAAGGTGCCGCTTTTCTGGCGTCCGGAACTTCGCCGCGAATATGGGGGCGAGTCTTATGAGCGGAATACATTTAAGGTGATGACCTATAACGTGCGCAACTTCTATGGTGAAGGGGGGCAGAGCAGCGTGGGCAACGTGGTACGTTTGATCGAAGGGGTGAATCCCGATGTCATCTGCTTGCAGGAGTTCAACGCGCGCCTGGCCGATGAAGACGATGCGTTTGCTGAAATATTGGAGCGCTATGAAAGCGCTCGTTTCAGCCGAAAACAGAGTTCCGATGGGCCGTTGGTGATCTTGAGTAAATACCGGATCATCCGCTCGGGGGTGGTACTCGCACCCCATACGTCGGTTTGGGCCGATCTGCTGATGGGGGACGACACCGTGAGGGTTTTCAATAATCATTTGTATTCAACGGCCATCAAAGCCTCGGACAGCGACTACCTCACTCGCCATGAGTTTCTGGCCGATACGGCCCGTGAAGATAAGTTTCGCAGCATGGCCGACCGGTTTCGGGAAAACAGTGTGTTACGGGCTGCTCAGGTCGACTCCATAGTCCGGGTTGTGGGCGATGTCCGGACGCGGCGGATTGTCTGCGGCGACTTCAACGACACGCCCATGTCGTATGTCTATCGGCAGATGGCCCGCGAGCTTGACGATGCCTTTGCCGAGTGCGGATCCGGCTACTCGCATACTTTCCGGGGGTTCTTCAATACGCTGCGTATCGACTATGTGCTCCGGTCGGCGGGGTTTATTACCCGCTCTTACGAGGTGCTGCCGGCGGAGTGCTCGGATCATCTTCCGGTGGTGGTGCGACTCTTGAAAACATCCATAAATGACTAAAATATAATTAGTTATGATTTTTGATTCTCTCAAAAACAGCGCGTTGTACTACGGCGTGCATCCGCGTTTGAAACGCGCATTCGAACTTGTCGCCGCCACAGATTGGTCGACGATGGAGCCGGGCATCCACGAGTTGGAGGGCCGCGATATTTATGTCAACGTGATGGAACGAGCGTTGAAGACGAAGGACGAAGCCAAGCTTGAGGTGCACGATGAGTATATCGACATTCAGGTGCTTGTGAGCGGCAACTGTGAGGCTTTCGGTTGGAGTGAGCGCAGTGCTCTGGAGAAGCCCCGGGAGGCTTTCAGTCGGGAAAAGGATATTCAGTTTTTCGATGATGAGCCGCAGACCTATTATACATTGCGGCCCGGGCAGTTTACGATTCTTTTTCCCGAAGATGGTCATGCTCCGATGGTGGGCGAGGGGACGGTTCGTAAAATTATCGTCAAGGTGCGTAAATAGGCGAGTGTTCCTTTGGTAAGCCCCCGCGCAGCTTGTAAGCTGCGCGGGGGCTTCTTGTAGGGGAAAGATGAAAGGCCCTTTGCTATTGCGTCCCCGGGCATTTGTGCCTCCGCTGGCTGTGGCCTGAAAAACATACCCCGACCGCCGCCGAGAAACTTTCGAGACGCACTTCGGCCTTTAGGCCGCCGGGCCGCAGCTTTCGCCTCGCGGAGGCCCGCAACTTGTTGCTGCAGCTCCGCAGTCTTCGGCCCGCGAAAAAACAATCGCCCGACTGTTTGCCCCCCCCCTCTCTTATTCCTGCACGCAGCGAACGGAGAAACCGTTCGCACGGCTGTAGCCGTCTTCAGGGAACAGGCGGGAGCTGCGGAAGCTCAAGAACGCCCCGTATATGTTCGCCGCTGAGTTAGGCGAACTGCTCCAAGTGTAACCGCTCTCGCCCACATAGGTCGGGCCACCGGAATCTTCGGCGCGGAAACCCGAAGTGGGATTGCCCTCTCTTATTCCTGGCGCCCCCTTTGGAGGCGCCACTTTGCTTTGCCTCGGCAAAGTCCGCAGGCGGTCTGCCCCCCCCCTCTCTTATTCTTGCACGCAGCGAACGGGGAGACCGTACGCACGGTAGTTGCTGTGCTCGGGGCCTGCGAAGGAGCTGCCGAAGCTCAAGCTCGATCCGAGCACACCCGATGCCGAGAGAGGTGCACTGCTCCAGGCGTAACCGTACGTGCCCACATTGCCCAAGTCGCCGGAACTGCTGGCGCGGGGGAGCTTGCTTGCCGGGGGCTTTATTTGCCGATGGCCGAATAGAGGAATCCGGCAGCTGTGACTTCGGCCTTGTCATAGATGTTGCGGCCATCGACGAGGACGTTGCCGCGCATGGAGGCGAGCAGACGCCCCCAGTCGGGCATGCGAAAGACTTTCCATTCGGTGATGAGCGCGATGGCGTCTGCGCCTTCGGCGGCTTCATACATCGAGCCGGCGTAATGTACATGTGATGCCCCGAGTCGCTGCCGGCAGCCCTCCATAGCGATGGGATCAAAGACCCTGACTTCGGCGCCAGCCTTTAACAGCAGGTCGATGACGACGAGTGCCGGAGCTTCGCGCAGGTCATCGGTCTCGGGTTTAAAAGCCAGGCCCCAGAGAGCGACGCACTTACCGTGCAGGTTCTTGCCCAAGGCGTTGTGGAGCTTCTGGAAGACGATGGATTTTTGTCGTTCGTTGACCCGATTCACGGCTTCGATGATCTCCATCGTGCAGCCGTGTTCGTGAGCTGTGTGGGTCAGTGCCCGTACGTCTTTGGGGAAGCACGAACCTCCGTAACCGCAGCCGGGATAAAGGAATTTGCTGCCGATGCGCGTGTCGGAGCCGATGCCCTTACGGACCATTTCGGCGTCGGCCCCTACGTGCTCGCACAGAGCCGCTATTTCGTTCATGAACGAAATGCGCGTGGCCAGCATGGCGTTGGCTGCATATTTGGTCATTTCTGCCGAGGGTATGTCCATGAAGATCACCCGGAAGTTGTTGATCAGAAACGGTCGGTAGAGGCGGGTCATCAGGGCCTTAGCCCGTTCACTATCGGTGCCGACGACTACGCGGTCGGGAGACATGAAGTCCTTGATGGCGGCTCCTTCCTTGAGAAATTCGGGATTGGCTGCTACGTCGAACGGTACCGCACAGCCGCGTTTGTGGAGCTCCTCTGCGATCGTGGTCCGGACCTTTTGTGCCGTGCCGACGGGCACGGTGCTCTTGGTCACGAAAAGCGTGTAACGGGTGATGTGGCGGCCGAAGGTGCGGGCGACTTCGAGCACCTGACTCAGGTCGGCTGAGCCGTCAGGGCCGGAGGGCGTGCCGACAGCTGTGAAGACTACCTCTACCTGACCGAGGCATCCGGCCAGGTCGGTGGTGAAGTGCAGCCGGCCGGCTTCGACGTTATGGCGGACGAGCTCGCTAAGGCCCGGTTCGTAGATGGGGATGATGCCCTGCCGGAGTGTGTCGATACGTTTCTGGTCGATGTCGACGCAGGTAATGTCCAAGCCCATTTCGGCGAAGCAGGCTCCCGAGACGAGCCCCACGTATCCCGTTCCTGCGATTGCGATTTTCATGACTCTGTGTGGCTATTCGTTCTGCAGTGAGGTGGCGACGTCGTGGGCCAGCCGGCGGCAGGCTGCATCGGCATCTTCGGAGAAACCCTGTTTCAGCTCGACGGGATCGCCGAGGGGCTGCCACTTCATGCGTCCGGCAAATTCGTCGAGCCACCGGACGGCGGCTCCGGCCCAGCAGAACGATCCGAAGAAGGCGAATTTCCTCCGGGGAATACACCGTGCAGCGAGCATGTCGGCCAGCTGTGCTACCGGCGGAAAGAGGGAACCGTTATAGGTTGGGCCACCCAGGATAAGGGTGTCGTAATGGAAGATGTCGCGCAGGACGAACGAAGGGTCGGTGTATGTGAGGTTGTGGACGACGATTGGCCCGGCGCCCTCGGCGGCGATATGGCGGGCAATGCGTTCGGCCATCTGTTCGGTGTTGCCATACATGGATCCATAGGCGATGACCACCCCTTTTTCGCCCTCGTAACGACTCAGACGGTCGTAAAGGTCGAGGACCTGTGCCACTTGATGTTGCCAGACGGGTCCGTGGGTCGGGCAGATCGTGGCAGGAGCAAGCGTGCGGACCTTTGCGAGGGCTTTCTGGACCGGCGAGCCATATTTGCCCACGATCGAAGCGTAGTAACGGCGCATCTCTTCCCAATAACGGTTGGGGTCGAGGTGCGAATCAGTGATACCGCCGTCGAGGGCGCCGAACGTGCCGAAGGCGTCGCCCGAAAAGAGCGTCTGCCGCTCGGGGCACCACGTGACCATCGTCTCGGGCCAGTGGACCATCGGAGCCATGGCGAATGTGAGCGTGAGGCCTCCCAAGTCGAGGGTGTCGCCCTCCTTGACTTCGAGCGTGTCGGCAGTGATTCCATAGAATCCGCTTACCATTTGCAGCGCCTTGGCGTTGCTTACTATCCGGATATTCGGATAACGCAGCCGCAGGGCCTCGATCGACGAGGAGTGGTCGGGCTCCATGTGGTTGATGACTAAATAGTCGATGGGACGGTTGCCGATTTCACGACGGATATTCTCGATGAGCCGGCCTCCGAACCGCTCTTCTACGGTGTCGATCAGGGCGATATGTTCGCTGCCGACGACTAAGTAAGCGTTGTAGGATACGCCTGCGGGGAGGGGCCAGAGGGCTTCGAAACGGGTAGTGGTGCGGTCGTTGACGCCTACGTAACGGACGCCGGGGACTATTTCGGAGATGTTCATTGTGCCGTTGTATTTGGTTTGTCAGGCAAAATTACAAATTTTTGACCTGATTTTCGGAAATCGATGTAAAGTTTCGGCCGTGGAGTGCGAAAAAGCCTCTGAATTGAGGTCCGGCAAAGAAAAAATAGGCGAAGAATTTGCAAATTCGAAAATAATGCCTACCTTTGCACCACGATAATACGGGATGTCCCGTTGCTTCGCGGATGGTGCCATAGCTCAGTTGGTAGAGCAAAGGACTGAAAATCCTTGTGTCC
>CAJUIE010000125.1 GCA_910586375.1 uncultured Alistipes sp.
ATCTGCCGGAGGTCTTTTTTCGTAATCCCCACGGGATCGAACGAACACGTCTGTTGGGGGGTGACGGTCACTTCAAAGGCTATTGCTGTCCCCTGAAACGCGGGGTGAAGTTGCAGCGTGGCAGGCAGATGACTTACGATGGTGCCATAGAGTCTGACCACCGTGTCATCGTCTCCGGCCTTGCCGATGATCATGTCCAGCATGTCGCTGTCTATGTCTATTCGACCGATGGAGTAGTTCGTTGGCTCGATTTGTTCCAGGGCGCTCAGATATTGGCGCGACGTCTGGCTGATCTGTTCGGAGAGCTGCTCGTAAAAAGTACCGATGTCTGCGCGGAACAGCTCCTTGAAAGCTGTCTGATACTCCTCTTTGGTTATGCTGCCGGTAGGGAGTGCCGGGACGACAAATTCGTCGCGGTATTTATCGAAGATGAGGCTCGTTACGGCCTCCATTTTTGCGTCGTCGGTCTTCATCTGCTGGAGCAGACCCCGGGTCAGGGCGTCGAAATATGCAGGGTCGGACTGCACGCGTCCGATGTCGATACTCGTAGCTCCATCAGGAAGAGGATCGCAAAGCCACGTGTCCGCTTCGTTGAAAAAGGTGCTCAGGTCGGCGCCGTTGCCCGAGATTTCGTCCGTGCCGATACGGATCAGAGCCAGGGGAATCTTGAACTCGGAGTTTTCATCGCCGATTGCGATGTTGTCGGTCGATATATTTCCGAAATCATAGTCGCTGTCGATGCACGACGCGGCACAAATCCCGCATCCGAGCAGGAGGAAAAGTTTTCTCATGGGCTTGCCTCTCTGTTATTTTAGGGTGCAAATATAGATTGTCAGGGCGAATAAAACAAATACGGGTTCTTTTTTCTTGTTTTTGTCCGAAGCCTTCGCGGAAGCGGGAGGGCAGATCAGAAATCTGCCTTCTCCTGCTATATATAAATATAGGTACTTACATGCAACTTTCCGCGAATGGTTCTGTCAATCCCCACAGTTTAGCAGGCTGCCCCCCCCCTGAGGAGGGGATATGGGGACGATGCCAATTTATTAACGCGGCTGTGGGCCACAACATGACTGCCGGGATAAATGACAGGTCAGTGCTTGCTGGTGCGGCGCTTTACGACCGGTGTTCTGCTGCGGCGTGCCGGGCCATGTTGTCCGGGCAGCAGCAGCTCGAAGTCGAGCTGGCGTTTTTGCAGATCGGCCCGCTTGACCTTTATACGCACCGGATCGCCCAGTGTCATGTGGCGGCCCGTGGCGTGCCCCACGATTTCGTAGCGCTGCTCGTCGAACTGGAAGAAGTCGCCCTCGATGTCGCGCAGGAACGACATCCCTTCGATGTGGGTGTCGTCCAGCTCCACGTAGACGCCCCACTCCGTGAGGCCCGAAATGTGGCCGTCGAACTCTTCGCCGATGTGATCCTTCATGAACTCTACCATCTTGTATTTGATCGACGTGCGCTCGGCTTCCGCGGCTATGGCTTCGCGTTCTGAGGCTCGTTTGCAGAGGGCTTCGAGCGCCTCTTTGTCGGCCGATTTTCCGCCCTCCAGGTAGTGGGCCAGCAGCCGGTGGACCATCATGTCGGGGTAACGGCGGATGGGTGATGTGAAGTGTGTATAGCTGGAGAAGGCCAGACCGTAGTGGCCGATGTTGTCGGTGGTGTAGAACGCTTTGGCCATCGACCTCACGGCCATCGTCGTCACGGCGTTCTCCTCAGTGTGGCCCTTGACTGTGGCGAAAAGTTTGTTGAGCTCCTTGGCGACAGCGCGGCCTTTCGAGGCTTTGAACACATGACCGAAGCGGAGGATGAACTGGCGGAAACGGTCGAGTTTCTCCTCGCTCGGTGTATCGTGCACGCGGTAGACCATCGTGCGGGGTGCTTTGCGGCCCTTGTCGGTTGTACGGTGGCCGCAGAACTCGGCTACACGTCGGTTGGCCAGCAACATGAACTCTTCGATCATGCGGTTCGAATCCTGCTGCTCCTTGAAATATACGCCTATGGGGTGGCCCGATTCGTCGAGACGGAACTTCACCTCCTCGCGGTCGAACGATATGGCGCCGTTGCGGAACCGCTGGCGGCGCAGCTCCTGGGCCAGACGGTGGAGTGTCAGCACCTCCTCGGCATAGTCGCCGCAGCCCGTTTCGATGACCTGCTGAGCCTCGGCGTAGGTGAAGCGGCGGTCGGAGTGGATGACCGTGCGACCGAACCACTCGTCGACAATTTCAGTCTTCTCATTGAGGGTGAAGACCGCCGAGAAGCAGAGGCTCGTTTCGTGGGGCCGCAGCGAGCATAGCTCGTTTGACAGCCGTTCGGGCAGCATCGGCACCGTGCGGTCGACTAAATAGACCGATGTGCCGCGTTCCACGGCCTCGTCATCGAGCGTCGTGTGGGGTTGCACGTAGTGGGTCACATCGGCGATATGCACCCCCACTTCCCAGAGTTGGTCGCCCACGCGGCGCACGGAGAGGGCGTCATCGAAATCCTTGGCGTCGGCCGGGTCGACGGTGAAGGTTACCGTCTGGCGGAAGTCGCGACGCCGGGCTATCTCCTTTTGCGTGATGCGACCGTCGATAGCTGCCGCGGCCTGTTCGATGGCGGGAGCGAAGCGGTTGGGCAGTCCGTATTCGGCTAGGATAGCGTGCATTTCGGCATCGTTCTGCCCGGCCATGCCCAGCACTTCGATCAGTTCGCCTTCGGGGCTTTTGCTGCCTGGCAGCCAGTCAATGATGCGTACTGCGACCTTCTCGCCGTCCCGAACGTCGGGCCAACGACGTTTGGAAAGGTAGATGTCCACGGGCATCCGGCGCGAATCGGCCTTGACGAATATCTGGTGCTGGCCCACCTCGGCTACGCCGACGTAGGGCTTGTGGTTGCGTTCGATGATGCGTGTCACTTCGCCTTCAGACTGGCCGTTGCGGCCGCGGTGGGAGACGACCACTTCCACGTGGTCACCGTCCAGGGCGTTGTGCGTCGCGCGTTGGTTGACGAAGATGTCGCCTTCAAGCCCTTCGACACGCACATAGATTGCCCCGCCCGAGGTCATGTCGGCCCGGCCTTCGTAGTGGGGCAGGTGGCGTTGTGTGAGGCGGTATTTGCCGCGTGCGCACTCTTCGACAACCCCTTCTTCGAAGAGGCGGTCGAGTATGGCGAGTGTCTCGCGGCGCCCCTCCTTTGTGGCACCGCCCGAGGCCGAAGCTAAGTGCTTGAGTGAAAATTTGTTGTTGGGAAATTCGCGGAAGAGAGCCACGATTATCGCTGCCCGGTCCGGTTGTTTGGCTCCGCGTGCGGAGCGAGGTCTTTTGTCTTGTTTTTTCATCTGTTTTTCAAAAATCGGAGGGCCAGCCGCCGCATCAGCTCGATGCCGGGGTTCAGGGCCCGTTCGTTGGGCGCGAAAGTTCCCGTGTGGGAGCGCCCGGCCGCTGCGCCTACGCCCAAGCGGTAGAAAAGCGAGGGGTAGCGGAGGGTGTAGTGGCCGAAATCTTCGGCCGTGGTGCGTAGCGGCAGCATTTCGACCTCGAGACCGCAGGCTTGCGCCTCGGCGGCGGCCTCGGCGGTTAGCTGCGGATCGTTGACCACCGGGGGATAGCCGGGGTCGATGTCGATGTCGGTCTTGACGTTGTGCTGTGCGTCGATTGTGGCCGCCATGTCGGCGATACGACCGTGGAGTTTCGCCCGCACATCCTCGTCGAAGGTGCGCAGGGTCCCCTCCATGGACACCTCGTCGGGCACGACATTCGTGGCTCCATCGGCGTCGACATACCCGATGGAAAGCACCTGTTCGGGGGCGTTGAGAGACAGCAGCTCCGTAATCAACGCCGCAGCGGCTGCCACGGGGTCTTTCAGCTCTCCCCGCAAGGCTCCGTGACCTCCTTGACCACGGATCCGGAAACGCAGCTCATCACTGGCGGCCATATATTTCCCGGCCCGGAAACCCACGGTGCCGACCTCCAACCGGGATTCGACGTGCTCGCCGATGACGGCCCGGATGTCGTAGCCCTCGAACGGATTTTCGGCCAACACCAACGATGCACCGCCCGGATTGCACTCCTCGCCGGGCTGGAAAAGCCCGAAGAGCGTGCCTGCAAAGTCGGGTGCGGCTTTCAAATCGCGCAGCACGCCATAGAGCACCGCGGCGTGTACATCGTGGCCGCAGGCATGCATCACCCCGATGTTCTGCGAGGCGTAGGGCAGGCCTGTCCGCTCGTCGATGGGCAGGGCGTCGATGTCGGCACGCAGCACCACGGCCCGGCGGTCGGAGCATGCCTTGTTGCCCTCGATGCGGGCCAGGATGCCCGTGCGGGCTATTACGCGGTGCTCGATGTCTGCTTCGGCGAGCTGCCCGGCGATGAATGCCGCGGTCTCATGCTCCCGGAACGAGAGCTCCGGGTGGGCGTGCAGATGGCGGCGGAAAGCGATGGTGTCCAAATTCAATTCTCAGTTTATAATTCAGCGTGTAAATTCAGTCGTCAGACTGGCGAGCCGCAGCCCCCGGATGCGGAGGCTTGCAAAAAAACACGCTCGCCCCGCCGGCTCCGGCTCGCGACCTAAAATACCGTTTTTGCTATTTCGACGATATTTTCGGCTTTACCCATGGGGTAGTAGTGAAGCACGGGCACTCCGGCGGCCTTCAGTTCGCGGCTCTGCGCGATGGCCCACTCGGTGCCGATTTGCCGCACGGCTTCTTTGTTGTCGCGGTGGGCCTCCACTTCGCGCCGCAGGTCGTCGGGTATGCGGCAGCCGAAGGTCTCGGGCAGCAGGGTCAGGTGGCGCACCGTGGCGAGCGGCTTGATTCCCGGGATGATCGGCACTTCGATTCCTGCTTCCCGGCAGCGGCGCACGAAGTCGAAAAAGCAAGCGTTGTCATAAAAGAGCTGCGTCACGATGTAGTCCGCTCCGGCGTCGATCTTCTCCTTGAGATGACGCAGGTCGGCTTCGGGCGACGGGGCTTCTTCGTGGGTCTCCGGATAGCCCGCCACTCCCACCGAGAAGCGCG
>CAJUIE010000126.1 GCA_910586375.1 uncultured Alistipes sp.
ACCGAAAAAAACAGAACCGGGCGAAGCCCCGCCCTGCCCCCAGGAGACAACGCCCCGAAGGCGACCCGAAAAAAGCCCACCCACTCCGGCCCGAAAAAATGACCCAACAGACACACAGCGGCTGCCGGGCAAAAAATGGCGGGGCGGTCGAAATTCGACCGCCCCGCTGTTAGTACCCCATAAAGAAATTACTCTACCGAAGGCTCCTCGCCGCCAGTTTCACCACCAGCATCGCCGCCAGCATCAGGCGTGCTGTCGCCAGCCTGCGTAACATTCAGGCGGAAAAGCTCCACAGCGCTCTTGTTCACCAGAATCACGTCGACCTTACGCTCAGCACCGGTGTTCGACGACTTGGCTATAAGCACCAAAGAGCCATAACCGCCCGACGCCTCAAGCCATGCAGTATCCTCAGCTACAACATCGGAGGTGCCAGTCTCGACGACCTTCACCTCGTATTCGCCATTGGCTTCAACGAGGAACTCCTTGCGCTTGTTCTCATCAGTCAGGTCCTTGTCGAAAGCAACAGCATAGGGGCTCGTGAGGGCATTCTCATGGTTATCTTGTTCATAAAGCTTCACCTCCGAAGCCTCGCCAACCTCCTGCGTGAGGTAGATCGTAATCTCCTCAGCCGTGCCGGCAGCGATCGTCAAGGTAGCCATACGCATCGAGCCCGTGGTGTTCTGCGTGAAGGTCACAGTCACCTTCTCACCCGTAGCACCACTCGCGGTATCGAGCGTGCAGACACCTTCGAGCGACGACTCAACCTCAGCGGTCCAGCCCTCCGGGGCATCCGTGGTCACCGTAGCGACATCTACCTGACCACCCGCAGCAGCTACATTAACGGTGTACATACCGCCCTCGTTGGGCGTGATGTCAACCGACAGGGTATTCTTCGCTTCCTCCTCGCCGGCGTCCTGCGTCACGGTAAACTCGATAGGCTCAACGCCTTCGGCCGAAATGCGATACTTGATCGAACGCACTGCCGTCGTCGTGTTGGTCAGGGGAGCTACCTCTACCTGCTCGACGCTCTTGACCGTAACCTTGCACCACGCAGCCTCAGTCTCCTCTTCAGCGAGCACCTGCTCTACCTTGATCTCCTCAGCGTCGGTGGTCAGGGCAATGATCTGTGCCTGAGGCTCAACCGCCACGAAGGTCAGGGCAGCCTGGGCGTCATCGGTGAACTTAAGCTCCGTAGCAGGAGCTACAGGCTTCGGCGCCGGTGCGGGCTGCTCGTTGTTCGTGTCGTCGTCGGAACATCCGGCAAAAGCCAGCGCAGCCAACGCAAACGCGGGGATCAAAAATTGAATCTTTTTCATAAAACCTAACATAAAATTTAAAACAGTTAATAATAAATGGGGTTTCAATATTCTGTCAAGCTCATTCTTATCTGCGCAGCAAGGCACCGCCGGGCCTCCCACTCGCGGAAGGCCACGTTCGGCAACATTTAGCCGCATTTATTTCTCAGGCGTTTTTTGCGGCGCTTTACTCCGCAAAAAACGCTCCGGACCTCAAAAAAAACGCTCCAGTCCGAACGGTCACAGCCTCAAGGCTTGGCCGATCCGCAGCCACGCCCTACAGAGGTTTGTCACTTCATAGCAGCAGCCTCTTGTCTTTCTGAGGTCCCTTGTCATTCTTGAGGGCTCTTGTCATTCCCGAGCGCCCTTGTCATTCTTGAGGGCTCTTGTCATTCCCGAGCACCCGCCCAGTCATTCCCGAGCGCCCTTGTCATTCTCAAGCACCCTTGTCATTCTCAAGCACCCTTGTCATTCTTGAGGGCCCGCCCAGTCTTTTGGGCCCGGAGCCTGCGAATGGCGCTGCAAGGCCAGGTTGCAAGCCTTCGCCGGGGGAGGCTCCGGCTTGGCCCGGCCTTCAGGCCGGCTCCTTGAGAGTATGCAACCTCCGGTCGGCTCTCCTCCCCGGCTCAGCCCCCCGGTTGGCCCCCTCAGTCGGCCCCCCGGTCAGCCCCTCAGTCGGCCCCCCCGGTCGGCTCCTCAGTCAGCCCCCCCCGGTCGGGCCCCCCCCGGTCGGGCCCCCGGTTATTACTTCGCGCGGTCGAAAGCGGATTCGATGCGCAGAATCTGGTAGTCGTAGAAGTCGCGCGTGCGGGTATCGCCCGTATTGCGACGCTGCTTGTAAAGGTTCAGCACCCGGCGCAGGGTCGAGACATAGAGGGGCTGTCCGACCTGGGGCGAGAGGGCCGGGCCCTTCATCTCGTGGCGGTAATAGGATATATCCTCAGCCGCCGCATGCGACCGGCACTCGGGGTGGTTGCAGACGAACGGAGGCAGAGCCTGCGCAGCCATGCGGGCCAGCATGTCGACCCCCTCCTCGTCGGCCAGTCCTTTGCTTAGTTGCAGCGCCGTGCCCGACGGTCCGGCCAGACCGCTGTTCTTGAGCAGCGCAGCCACCGCCGCACCTTGCAGGTTCATCGCCTCAAGCGTCAGGGCTCCGTTGCGCCCCACGGAGGCAAAGACCGTGTTGTAGGCATCCTGCAAGTAGGTGTCGAGGCGGTAGATACCCTTCTGCCCGGAGCGTTCGCCCTGGTAGATGCACCCCAGCGTGGCGGGGCTGAAAATCTTACCCGCGACGCCCGTGGCGACGTTGTCCATAATCGTCGAGGGCTGGCCCAGCTTGTCCATCAGCTCCTGGGGCAGGAGCCATGCCCGGGCCGTGAGGGCCTGCTCCACGAGCCACTCCATCGCCTCCTTCTGCCTTACGCGTGGGAGGTAGCTCAGGGCCCGCAGGGGACGACCGTCCTGCACCAGGTCCTTATATTCCACGCCTCCCAGGTAGGGCATGACGTGCATCAGATAGCGCGTGTACTGACCGATGACGGCGGCATACATGGACTGAATATCGCTGTAGCTGCGGTTCTCCTCGGCAAACCAGTCACAGAGGTTGGCGATGATGTACTTGCAGTTCTCAATGCCGTAATTGCCCGCCTTGATGTGGTCATCGCCCAGGTCCTCCGACTGGTCGGTGGGGTCGAGCGTGAGGAATATCTGCTGGGCGCCGAACTCGTACATCGCATCGTCGCGCTTGTCGGCGAGCAGTTCGTTGAGCAGCGGCAGCTCCTTTTCGGCATCGCGGGTCGGTTCGAAGATGCGGTAGCCCCAGTTTATGGCGTGAATGTCGTAGACACCCACCAGAGGCGGCACCAGGCGCACCCCCCGCTCCAGGTCACCGCGCTGGGCGACATAGTTGTTGCGGGCGTAGTCCATGATCGAGGGCGTGGTGCCGAACTTCTGCGTGAACGAGGGGCTGCGCAACGAATCCACGGGGAACGAGTAGCTGGCCCCCATGTTGTGCATCAGACCCAGCGTGTGGCCCACCTCGTGGGCTGCCACGTAGCGCAGCGACTCGCACATCACCTCGTCGTCGAAGACCTTCTTGCGGACCCGCGGGTCGACAGCACCCGTCTGAGCGAAGCGCCAGTTGTGGACCAGCGAAATGACGTTGTGGTACCAGATGACGTCGGCGACGAGAATTTCGCCCGTTCGGGGGTCTATATAGCTGGGGCCCATAGCATTAGCCACGTCGGTGACGGCATAGCGAATGCAGTTGTAGCGGATGTCGTCGGGATCGAATGCCGGGTCATCGGGATAGTCGCGTGCCTCGACAACGTTCTTGAAACCAGCAGCTTCGAAAGCGATGTTCCAGTCCTCGACACCCTGCTTGACCACCCCGCGCCACTTCTCGGGGAAGGCATCGTCGACGTAGAAGATGATCTTCTTCGCAGGCTCGACCTTCTCGCCGCGGAAATAAGCCTCCCACTCGCCCTCTTTGGGCTCGATGCGCCAGCGATGGATCATCTCGTGGGTCAGGAGTTTGTCCTTTTCCGAGGTATAGGTGTAGTATTTCGAGCTGAAGTACCCCACCCTGTTATCCTGCCAGCGGATGGCCATCGGCTCCTCGGGAAGCTCGAGCAGCGACCGCCGCACGGTGACGGTATACCCGTCGCCCTCCGAGGAGTAGTTGAGGATACTCGTAATCTCGACGTTCTTTTCAAAAGCCTTCACCTCCTTGAGCTTGGAGCCCGCAGCGTCGTACATGGCGTGAATCTCGCCGGGAACCAGCGGGCTCTGGCGAATGGGTGTCAGCAGCTCGTCGTTGGAGACGAACAGCGACGTGACGTCAACGAGGAGCGTATCGTTGCGGCTGGCCTTGATCTTGAACGTCCGCGTAATGGGGTCCTGGACGTTGCGCACGAACGACTTGCGGATGGGATCATCCGCGGCCACGCGCTCCCAGTGGTTGACCTTATGCAGGTAAACGTTCGAGGTGTCGGCCGAAAAGCGGATCATGAAGGGATCGCCCAGCATCTGCCCCGCCACGAAGTGGGAGTTCTGGCTGATCTGAGACACGCGGTTGGCCAGCAGATAGCTGCTCCTCAGGTTGCGCGGCGTGATGGCCAGCAACAGCTCGCCGTTCTTAGTCAAATAATAATCGAAGAGACCCCGACCGCTCTGTGCGTCCTTGATGGCCTTATCGAATTTATCCTCCTTCTTCACGGAGTCCGTCGTTTCAATAGCGGCGGCCTTCTTTTTCTTTTTGGAGAAAGGCCACATCTGCCCGGCATGCAGAGGCCCCGCGGCCAGCAGCAGCGCGGTGAGCGTCAGAATGAGTCGTTTGTTCATCGTTTGAGTATTGCGTTATGTATGTGTGTATTACAGCTCCTTGAACCACAGCGCCCGGATACGGCCAAAGCCCGTCCAGTCGGTGGTCTCCTCCGGCCGGAGTTCGATCCGGTCGGCCGTGTCGGCCACGTAGTATTTGCGCATACGCCCCCCGGCATCGCTGCCCGGCGTATACGTGCAGAGGTAAAGGCAGTCGGCGTTTCCGTCCACCGAAGAGTGTATGTCGTTGTGCAGCAGCGTAATTTCGTCGCTGCCGCAATCCATGAGCCGCACGGGCGCACGACCGTTGCGGAAGTCATATCCATAAAGTTCGCTGCCCACCGTGTAGAGC
>CAJUIE010000127.1 GCA_910586375.1 uncultured Alistipes sp.
GTATGACACGCCCCCGAATGACCGGCAGCCTCTTTCTCCGCCGTGAAAAAGAGGTCGAAGCATCCCCCGGCGACGGGTGCCAGGCGATAATCATCCATGCCAATGGAGCAGGTGAGGTCGGGTGCAGCGTGCAGCAGGCGCCGGCGATTGAGGCGATTCAACAGATCATAAGGCAGGCGAAGCATCCAGTGCGGCAGGCGATGTTGCAGATCAAGCAGATCGAACCGCGTGATGCGCTCCACGCCCCGGCGGTTGCGCTCGTAATAATCCATCACCTTTTCATTGCCGAAAACACCAAGGGCCTCCACCCGCGGAAAGAAGCTTCCGAGCAGCTGTTGCAGCTCGGCAGCTGTATATTCGCGCTCGTGCCACGGATTGCGCGTGAGCGACATCGGAGCGTTGGGCGTCGTGACGATGAAGCGCCCGCCCGGGCGCAGCACACGGTACACCTCGCCGACGAACTCTCTGTCGCGGCGGATGTGTTCGATCACCTGAAACGAAATCACGCAATCGAACGATGCGTCGGCAAAGGGCAGGGGAGGAACACTGGCCTGTCGAAACACGACATGCTGAAAGCGCCCGAAATCGATACCCGGGTTGTGCTTGTCTATAGTCACGAAGCGGGCAGCGCGGGGTGCCACGACCTCAACACCATAACCTGAGCCGGTGCCAATCTCCAGAACCTCGCCACCGATACGCCCGGCCGCAGCATGATAGGCCAGCAGAGAACGCTGGAAAACGAAATTGTCCGACGCGTCGCGCGAAACACGTTCCGCTGTGTGAATAGCAGCCATTACTTCCGAATTTCGATACCCTGCTCGTCCATCCTGATCGCTCCGCGCTTGAGGAGCATCCCCGCCGCACGTTTGAACGTCTTCTTACTCATCTGCGTAAGGCGCACCACATCGGTCGGATCGCTGGCGTCGTTCAGAGGCAGGCGACCTCCGTTTTCGCGCAGCAGGGCGAGCAGCATTTCGGCCGAGTCCCTGACCTGGGCCACACCACTGCGTTGCAGGGCGATGTCGATGCGATTGTCCTCCGTAATGCGGCTCACCCAGCCCCGGCAACGATCGCCCACAGCCACCGGCCGAAACACCTGGTTACGATAAATCATGCCCCAATGGCGGTTGTTGACCACCACGCGGAAACCGATCGGGCTCTCTGAGGCCACCAGCACGTCAACCTCTTCATGAGGCTGCACCGTTATGTCGTCGTTGCCGATGAAACTCTTGAGCTTGTTGGTCGCCACACAGCGGCCTGTCACGTTGTCTTCATATAGGTAGACAATATAACTGCGACCCGCCAGAATGCCGCCCTGCTGGTTGCGGTTGGGCAGAAAGAGGTCCTTGCCCGTCAGCCCCCAGTCCAGAAAGGCCCCGTGCACGGTCTTGTCCACTACCTTCAGATAACCGGCCTGCCCGGCTCGTAATAACGGCGTCTCGGTTGTCGCCACAAGGCGATCTTCCGAGTCGTGGTAAAGAAACACCTCCTTGCTGTCACCCACCTTATCGGCAAGCGACGTATAACGGTTGGGTAGCAGCACTTCGTTGTGCTCCCCGTCTTCGAGGTAGAGTCCGTAGTCGGACAAACGACTGACGGTAAGGGTCTGGATACGTCCTGCTCTGAGCATGATGCGATCGGTTAGGTCACAAATGTACACTTTATTTCGCGGGCTTGCAACTTTTCGCAGCGGCCAGACCGGGAAATCTTTTGCATTTCAATTGAAAAAATCCTACCTTTATTCACTTTTTCAGAATCACTCAAGATGAGCAAGTTGAAAATCGCCCTCTGCCAGGTCGACATGGAGTGGGAACATACAGCCCGCAACCTGGAGCGGCTCGAAGCGGTCGTCGCAGCCGCCGATGCCGACATCGTGGTACTGCCCGAGATGTTCGCCACGGGCTTCAAGCTGCGGCCTGCCGTAGTCGCCGAGCCCTCCGATGGATTGGTCGTCACCACCATGCGCCGCTGGGCTGCGACTTACAACAAGGCCGTTGCCGGCAGTGCCGTAATCATCGACGAAGGCACCTACCGCAACCGGATGTTTTTCGTAAAACCCTCGGGCCAGACCGAGTGGTACGACAAGCGCCACCTCTTCCGGCCCGGCGGCGAGGGCCGCGACTATACGCCCGGCAACCGCCGCGTGGTGGTCGAATACATGGGGTTCCGCTTCCTGCTACAAATCTGTTACGACTTGCGATTCCCCGTCTGGAGCCGCAACCGGGGCGATTACGACGCCATCATCTACTGCGCCTCATGGGACAACAAGCGGCGCGATGCCTGGTGTGCTCTGCTGCGGGCCCGGGCCATTGAAAACCAATGCTACGTGATTGGTGTCAACCGCGTGGGCACCGATCCCGATGCCGTCTACATCGGCGATTCGATGGCCCTCGACTATCTGGGCCGCACGATAGCCGGAGCCGACAGCGGCGAGTGGACGATGGTCGTAACGCTCGACCTGGACGAGCAACGCGCCTTCCGCGAGTCGTTCCCCGCCTGGCAGGACGCTGACGACTTCCGGCTGGAGGTATAGGCGACGCCGACGGTTTCAAAAAAATGTACTATCTTTGCAGGTTCTCGCTCCGCAACTGATATTCCGGAGCTACGGAATGTTATGCGTACCTATGAAAAAAGATTCTATCGAAATATTCGGCGCCCGGGTGCACAACCTCAAGAACGTCGACCTGGAGATTCCACGGCAGCGGCTGGTCGTCATCACCGGATTGAGCGGCTCGGGCAAGTCGTCACTGGCCTTCGACACGATCTATGCCGAGGGACAGCGACGTTACATGGAGACGCTTTCGACCTACGCCCGGCAGTTTGTCGGAACGATGGAGCGGCCCGACGTGGATAAGATTTCAGGTCTGAGCCCCGTGGTGGCCATCGAGCAGAAAACCACCAACAAGAACCCCCGGTCAACAGTGGGCACCGTGACCGAAATCAACGACTTTCTGCGCCTCTTGTATGCCCGTGCGTCGCGTGCCTATTCGCCCATCACCGGCGAGGAGATGATCCACTACTCCGACGAGCGGATCGCCGAACTCATCCTGGAGGGATTCGCCGGCCGCAAGGTCGCTCTGCTGGCGCCCATCGTCCAGGGTCGCAAGGGCCACTACCGCGAACTCTTCGAGACGCTGGCCAAAAAAGGGTATATCTACGCCCGTATCGACGGCGAAATACGCGAAATAACGGCCGGAATGCGGCTCGACCGCTATAAGATACACACAATAGACTTAGTTGTCGACCGGCTTACGATCTGCGAAGAGGCGAGCGAACGACTGGCAACCTCGCTGCGGGAGGCCTTGCGGCAGGGTAAAGGCACGATGGCGCTCTATGATTATGGTGCCGATGCACAGCGTTTCTACTCGCGGCACCTGATGTGCCCCTCCACGGGCATAGCGTTCGAGGACCCCGCGCCCCACACCTTTTCGTTCAACTCACCCAAAGGGGCCTGTCCCCACTGCAACGGACTGGGCGAAGAGGCCGTTTTCGACATCGCCCGCATCATCCCCGACAAGCGCCTTTCGTTGCGCGAAGGGGCTGTCGAACCGTTGGGCAAATACCGCAACAACATCCTCTTCGCGCTGTTGGAAGTGCTAGGACGGCGTTACGACTTCACTCTCGACGATCCTGTCTCGGCTCTCTCCGAAGAGGCGCTTAACGCCGTGCTCTACGGTGATGCCGAACCTCTGGCGGTCGACCTCGCAGAGTTCGGCGCGCCGGGCGGACGACAGTTTCGCCAGTGGGAGGGTATCGCCGACTATATTGAGCGCACCGAAGAGGAGGACTCAACCCGCGGACGCAAATGGCGCGACCAGTTTCTGGTCTGCCGCACCTGCTCGGCCTGCGGCGGCTCCCGGCTCCGCCCGGAAGCGTTGCAATTCCGCATCAGCGGCAAGTCGATTGCCGAGGTCTCGGCCCTCTCCATAGAGGAGTTTTACGAATGGGTCTTGCACATCGAGGAGTTTATGACCGAAAAGGAGCGTCGGATCGCCCGGGAAATCATCAAGGAGATTCGCGAGCGGCTGAAGTTCCTGCTCGACGTGGGGCTGGGCTACCTGTCACTGGCCCGGTCGTCAAGGTCGCTCTCAGGCGGCGAGAGCCAGCGCATCCGCTTAGCCACGCAGATCGGCTCCAGGTTGGTCAACGTTCTTTACATCCTCGACGAGCCCTCGATCGGGCTGCACCAACGCGACAACCAGCGCCTGATCCGCAGCCTCGAGGCACTGCGCGATGCCGGCAATTCGGTCGTCGTCGTCGAACACGACGAGGAGATGATGCGCGCCGCTGATTTCATCGTCGACGTAGGGCCCAAAGCCGGACGACGGGGCGGGCAGATCGTAGCTGCCGGAACATACGACGACATCTGCCGCGCCGACTCCATCACGGCCGACTACCTGACCGGCCGCCGGCAGATCGAAATTCCCCGCACACTGCGCCCCGGAAACGGTAAAAGCATCATCATCCGCGGTGCCCGGGGCAACAACCTGCGGAGCATCGACGCTGAATTCCCGCTGGGCAAGCTCATCTGCGTGACAGGCGTCAGTGGCTCGGGCAAATCGACGCTCATAAGCGAAACACTGCGGCCAATCCTTTCACGGGCGCTCTACCGCTCCCTGGACCGTCCACTTGAATACGACTCGGTGGAAGGAATCGAACACGTCGATAAACTCGTCGTCGTCGATCAGTCGCCCATCGGACGCACGCCACGATCGAACCCCGCAACCTATTCCAACGTCTTCACCGATATTCGTAAGCTCTTCGAAATGACACCCGATGCCCAGATTCGCGGCTTCAAGGCCGGGCGGTTCTCCTTCAACATCAAGGGAGGCCGCTGCGAAGAGTGTCGGGGCGCCGGAGTGCAGACC
>CAJUIE010000128.1 GCA_910586375.1 uncultured Alistipes sp.
TCATCTTGTCGACGAGCGTGGTTTTGCCATGGTCGACGTGGGCGATGATGGCGATATTGCGCAGTTTTTGCATCGGAATGGGTTTTTACGGTGCAAAGGTAGAAAAAAGCGAGTTAAGAATCGTAAATGAAGAATGAAAAATTAAAAATCGGGCCGGAGCCTGCGGATTGGAGGCAATATCAGGGTGCGGGACTTTGTCGGTTGAGGCGACGGCATGTTTCGGGTTTGCCGTAAGGCGATCGAAGTTCGGAGTTGGAGATAAGGGCAAAAAGCGCTACATTTGCTTCACTCTATAAAATGACGAAAGATCATGAAACCTGCATTTCAGGTCCGGCGGCAAAGCGAAGTTTACATCGGGGCTGCGACGGACTTGCTTCCGGGATTGCTCGCTGAAAAGCGCGTGGTGGTCGTCACCGACGCGACGATCGACCGGCTCTATCACCGGATGCTGGCACCCTACGACGTGGTATTGATCGGTACGGGTGAGAGCTGCAAAACCTTGCAGACTGTCGAGACGATCTATCGTCGTTTCATTGAATTGGGTGTCAATCGCAAGACTTTTGTACTGGCCATAGGCGGCGGCATCGTCACCGATGTGGCCGGCTATGCCGCTTCGACTTACATGCGGGGCCTGGATTTCGGATTCGTGTCGACGACGTTGCTGGGCCAGGTCGACGCTTCGGTGGGTGGAAAAAACGGTGTGAACGTCGATGGTTATAAAAATATGGCGGGGACCTTTACGCAGCCTCGTTTTGTGGTGTGCGACCCTTCGATGTTGGCAACGTTGCCCGTGCGTGAGTTCCGGGCGGGGTTGGCTGAGGTGGTCAAAGCGGCGGTGATCGCCGATGCCGATCTTTTCGGCCGGCTTGAAAAGTCGACGCTTGAGATGCTGCGCAGTGATGTAGACTTGTTGTCGGATGCCATTTCGGCGTCGATCCGTGTGAAGGCCGACATCGTGGAGCGCGACGAACGAGAGGCGGACGAGCGTCGTAAGCTCAACTTAGGGCATACTTTGGCGCATGCCATTGAGAAATGCTCCTCGCGCATGAATCATGGCGAGGCGGTGGCTGTCGGAACGGCCATGATCGCCGAGGTGGCTGTGAAGACGGGGACCTTGCGGTCAGCAGAGCGCGACCGTATCGTCGGGCTGTTGCGGAAGCTGGGCTTCGATTTGGTGCCGCCTGTGGAGGTAAAACGTCTTCTGAAGGAGGTGGGGAAAGATAAAAAAAGCGAGGACGGCATCCTGCGCATTGTTCTCCCGGTTGGTATCGGGGACTGCGAGGTGCGACCCATGCCGGTAGGTGAGTTTGCCGCACTGGTGCTGGCGACGGCTGAGCCAGTAAAAGAGGGGAAGCGATAATAAGATTTTGTGGGCATTTAGAGTGATAGCCGTGCGCGGCGAACGGGGAAACCGTATGCACGGACGTTGTCGCTCTCGGGGAACACGCTGGAACTGGTGAAGTCCAGGTATGACCCGTACACGCTCGACGCCGAGTTAGGCGAACTGCTCCAGGTGAAACCGTTCGCGCCTACATGGTACAAGCCGCCGGTATTGCTGATGCGGATACCCGAAGCGGGGATTTTATTGCAGCTCGTAGTGGGAGAGCGCGGCGGTGTAAATGTCCCAGTCGGTGACAGGTTGTTGCGCAACGCCCGATTCTACAGCGGCCCGGGCGACGGCGGTGGCGACGTGGCTTAACAGCCGCGGATCGAGCGGCTTGGGGATGAAGTAGTCGCGCCCGAAATCGAGGTGTTCAAGTCCATAGGCCCGCAGCACGTTTTCGGGTACTGGTTGACGGGCCAGTTCGGCCAGGGTATGTGCTGCGGCGAGTTTCATGGCTTCGTTGATCTGCGAGGCCCGCACATCGAGTGCTCCGCGGAAAAGGAACGGAAAGCCCAGCACGTTATTTACCTGATTGGGGTCGTCGGAGCGCCCTGTGGCGAAGATGATGTCGGGACGTGAACCCAGAGCAGCGTCACGGGCGATTTCGGGATCAGGATTCGCCAATGCCAGAACGATGGGGTTTCCGGCCATTGTGCGGATCATGTGCGGGGTGAGAATGTCGGCCTTTGAGACCCCGAGGAAGAGGTCAGCGCCGTGGAGTGCTTCGGAGAGGGAGACCAGGCGTCGTGAGGTAGCGAACTCTTGTTTCTGGGGATTCAGATCGTCGCGATAGCGGGTTACGACACCCCGACTGTCGCACAGTACGATCTGTGTGCGCGGAATGCCCAACGAAAGGAGCATCCGGGCGCAGGCGATGGCGGCAGCCCCGGCCCCATTAACTACAACGCGCAGACTTCCGATCTCCTTGCCGGCGATGCGAGCTCCGTTGATCGTAGCCGCCGAGACGATGATCGCCGTGCCGTGCTGGTCGTCGTGCATGACAGGAATATGCAGCTCTTCGCGCAGGCGCCGGTCGATTTCGAAACACTCCGGCGCTTTGATGTCCTCCAGATTGATGCCCCCGAATGTCGGAGCGATGGCCTTGACGATGCGGATGAAAGTTTCGGGATCGTGTTCGTCGACTTCGATATCGAAGGCATCAATCCCTGCAAAACGCTTGAACAACATGCTTTTGCCCTCCATGACGGGCTTCGAGGCCAAGGCTCCGATATTGCCCAGCCCCAGCACGGCCGAGCCGTTGGAGATGACGGCTACCAGGTTGCCTTTGTTCGTGTAGCGGTAGGCGTCGTCGGCCGTGGTGGCGATGGCGCGGGCCGGTGCAGCCACGCCCGGTGAATAGGCCAGCGAGAGGTCGTGTTGCGAATGGCTGGGCTTGGTCGGACAGATGCCAATCTTACCGGGGCGGGGCTCGCTGTGGTAGCAGAGGGCTTCGGAGTCGGTTGCAGAGTTCATGCGGTGTCTTTTATCCCCGCATGGAACAAATACCGCGCCCTACTTCTCTATGACGTCGATCGGCTTTTTGTCGATGCGGTTAGGAAAGAGGAACTCCGGTATGCCGAGTGCCATGCCGGCACGGATCGTTCCATCGATGTCGAAATGGCGGGCCAGGCGCTTCTTTTTGTCGGCTTTGCATGCCGTCAATACGAAACCCGTGTAGATTTGACTCACGCCGAGTGCCTCAGCCATGAGCGAACCGTTTTGATAGGCCAGCTGACTATCGATCTCCCCGAAACGGCTATGTGTTGGCGTATGGATGAAGATCAGCGTTGTGGCGCCGCGCAAAATCCGGTCGTGGCCGTGCTGTTCGTATTCGTTGAGCAGACGATGAATCGTCGTGCGATAACGACCGGCACCCTTCATGAACAGACGGATAACCCATCCCAGCACCGGCATTTCGAGCAGCCGCAGCATTCGGCGGCAGAAGCCGAGCGTATACTCCACGACGAAGCGCAGGTCGGCCGGGTCGGTCAGCACGGTGTAGCCTACTTGTTGGAGGTTGCTGGCTGTCGGGGCGGCGTGGGCCGCCTCCAGAATGCGGTCGACATACTCCTGTGGTACGGGTTTGCGGCTCAGTGCCCGGTTCGAACGGCGTGCCTTGCACAGCAGCAGCAGCTGTTCGGGCGTCGGCAGCTGCGTACGGTCGACAGGATGCACTTTCTCGGCAGGGAAATCGGTATGTGCCACGGCGCTGACCGGACACGCCGCTACGCAATGACCGCAGACGATGCAGTTTTCCGGTGCGACAACCTGCATATCGGCAGACTGCTTGTGCTGCCCGAAGACCAGCGAGGGGCAGACCTTAGCGCATCGACCGCATCGAATGCAGCGTTCGTAGTCGATAGAGATGTTCATAATTCTTTAAAACAGAGCGTTCTCATCGCGGGGAATTGTGAATCCCAAATGTTTATAGGCCAGCTCGGTAGCTTCACGGCCGCGGGGTGTACGTTTAAGGAATCCCTCCTTGATGAGGAACGGTTCGTAGACCTCCTCAACGGTGCCGGAATCTTCGCCCACAGCCGTGGCGATGGTATTGAGCCCGACGGGGCCGCCGCCGAACTTCTCGATGATGGTACCCAGAATCTTGTTGTCCATCTGGTCGAGGCCTCGCGAATCGATATTCAGGGCTGTGAGAGCTATTCGTGTGATATCCAGGTCAATATGCCCCTCGCCTTTGACCATGGCGAAGTCGCGCACTCGTCGCAGGAGAGCGTTGGCGATGCGGGGAGTGCCGCGCGAACGCAAAGCCACTTCGAGAGCTGCATCGTCGTCGATCTCCACGTTCAGAATACGTGCCGAGCGGTGGACGATGCCCGCCAGGACGGGTGCATCATAATATTCGAGGTGACACTGGATACCGAAGCGTGCCCGTAGTGGCGAGGTGAGCAGTCCGCTGCGTGTCGTGGCCCCGATGAGCGTGAAGGGCGCCAGCTCGATCTGGATAGACCGCGCCGAGGGCCCCTTGTCGAGCACGATGTCGATCTTGTAATCCTCCATAGCCGAGTAGAGGTACTCCTCGACGATGGGGCTGAGACGATGAATTTCATCGATAAACAGAACATCGCCAGGACTGAGGTTGGTGAGCAGACCGGCCAGGTCGCCCGGCTTATCGAGCACAGGGCCCGAAGTCATCCGTAGTTCGGCGCTCATTTCGTTGGCGATGATATGGGCTAAAGTGGTTTTCCCCAAGCCCGGGGGGCCATGCAGCAGAACATGATCGAGTGAGTCGCCCCGCATGAGGGCGGCTTTGATGAAGATATGGAGGTTCTCAACGATTTTCTCCTGTCCCGAGAAGTTGTCAAGCTCCTGCGGGCGGATTTTGTTCTCGAATTCGAGATCGCTCTCGGTATTACGGACTATAGACATGAGGCAAAGATACGATTAAGCGAGGGCAATGCCAAATTTATTTGAGCATTGCCGA
>CAJUIE010000129.1 GCA_910586375.1 uncultured Alistipes sp.
GCCGGGCGGCTTGCAGCACCTCCTCGAAGGAGCGTTCGTTCAGCTCCGAGCGGTAGTGGAGTTCTACCTGCTCGCGGTCGCCCGAAAGGGCGCGGTAGTACTCCGTTACTACGGGTTGAAGCTGCTCGGTGAAGGTCTGGCGTGCGGCGTGTATCTTTTCGCCGTGTTCTATTAACTGACGGTCATAGATTGCGAGCATCATTTCGTCGGGCCGTGTCTTCAGCAGGCGGTTGCGCTCGGCCAGCACGGCGTTGTAGCGCATTACAGCTGCAAGGTAGAGCCTGTCGAGCTGGGCGATACAGGCGTTCAGGTAGCGGCGGCGTTCGTCAGCCGAATCGCTTATCAGGGCGCTGTCGGCCGGCGAGATGATCACAGCGGGTAGCAATCCTACGTGATCGGCCAATCGTTCATACTCCTTGCCGTTGCGTTTGAGGACTTTGCCTCCTTTGCGCGAGAAGGAGCATACCACGCGCTCGTCTTTTCCTTCGTCGGTGCGGTAACAACCATCGAGGAGGAAGAAATCTGCACCGTGAAGCATACTTTGCGTGTCGGTCATCTGTAAGGACGATTTGCACATCGACAGGTAGTATACTGCGTCGACGACATTGGTCTTGCCGGCACCGTTGTCACCTACCAGGCAGTTGATGCCGGGGCAAAACTCCAGCTCCTGCCGGGCGATATTTTTAAAATTGAGCAGCGATAATTTCTCCAGATACATGGCGTAAAGATACGCAATAATCGCAATTAAAAATTAAGAATCAGGAATTAAAATCGGGAGCTCGCGCCCTCTCTGTTATTCTGAGGCGATAACCGGAGAGCCTGTATTGCGTCTTCGGGAGTGGGGCGAAGGCTTTGGCCCGCCAGTCTGGCAACTGTCATTCTGAGGAGCCAAAGGCTCCTCAGAATCTATATCAAGATGACATAATGCTGAACTTTCGGCTGCGGCTTGCTACAGCATAAGGCGGTTTTTTAGTCTTAATTCTGAAATTGCCGATTTAATTTCATATCTTTGGCTTGCGTCTTAGATACTCTCGCTTGGCAAAGCTCAAATAAATTTGGCATTGCCCTCACTTATTCGTATCTTTGTCGCCTATTGCAGGAATTATCAACCAAAAACACGATTGAGTTATATGGCAAAGCAGCAAGTCGCCGAACCGGAATCGCTCGGCGAAGCAATGAACAAAACTGAACTTTTCCTGGAAAAGAACGGTCGTACGATGGGTTATATTTTTCTGGTTCTGCTCGTTGTGGGTGGGCTTATTTTCGGTTATCGGGCACTTGTCGTAGCGCCGCGTGCCGAGAAGGCCGCCGAGATGATCGCTCAGGCCCAGGAGCGTTTTGAGGCCCAGGAGCCCAATTATGAGCTGGCACTTGCAGGCGATGCCAACGGGGCGGGTTTTCTGGATGTCATTGACCGTTATGGCTCGACTCCTTCGGGCAATCTGGCCAAGCATTATGCCGGCATCTGCTATCTGCATATAGGTGATTTCGCGGCTGCGGCCGATTACCTCGGTCGTTATTCGGCTGTGAAGGGTCCTGCCGGCGCCATTCTTAATGCCCAGAACCTGGGTTTGCAGGGCGATGTGGCTGTCGAGTTGCAGGATTATGCCCGCGCTGTGAAGTTCTTTGAGAAGGCTGTGAAAGCTGCCGACAACAACATGACGGCGCCGCTTTACCTGCGTAAGGCTGCTCTGGCTGCTGAGGCGTTGGGCGATAAGGCTGCCGCTGCTGCCTTTTATGAGACGCTCCTGGCCTCTTATCCTGCGTCGATGCAGGCCCGGGAAGCCGAGAAGTGGTTGGGCGGCGTAAACTGATGCGAGGATGGCGACCCGGAATCACAACCTCTCCTCTTTTCATGCGCCGTTGCCGTCGGCTGCCGATATGCGTTTTGGCATTGTCGTGGCTCAGTGGAACTGCGAGGTTACGGAGGCGCTGCTTGAGGGAGCGGTGCGTACGTTGCGTGCGGCCGGATGTCCCGATATGAACATTCAGATCAAGTATGTTCCCGGGACGTTTGAGTTGACGCTCGGCGCTCAGTTCTTCGCCGAATATACCGATGTCGATGCTGTCATTGCGTTGGGCTGTGTCGTTCAGGGTGATACGCGCCACTTCGACTTTATTTGTCAGGGCGTCACGCAGGGCATTACCCAGCTTCAGATACAGTGGAATATGCCCATAGCGTTCGGGGTGCTTACGGTCGATGACATGCAACAAGCCCTCGACCGGGCCGGCGGACGCTTAGGCAACAAGGGTGACGAAGCTGCGGCCACTGCCATCCAGATGGTCCGGATGCAGATCGACATGGACGCCCAGTCGCCCGATCATCAGCCCGATCGTCGCAACATTAACTAAGGGAATTGCCACCCTGTTTTGTTCGCCCCGAAAAGAGAGCTATTCTTTTCGGGGCGAACTGTATCTTTGCCGTCATGTCGGCTCTTAAATCGGGAGGGTTATGGTTTGACTGCCCAAAGGTTACTGCTCCAGCGTCACGCTCACCCGGTCGAGCTTGCCGCCCAACGGCGGAGCGAGCTTGGAAACGGTGCAGGAGACGTGGCAAATCTGCGGAAAGGCAGCATAGAGGGCATCGATGATGTTCATCGCCACGCGCTCGATGGTTCGTTGCGTGACAGCCATCTGTTGGCGGACGATCTCGTAAACGGTCAGGTAGTTGACTGCCTTTTCGACGCAATCTTCGGCTGCCACGTCGCCCAATTCGGCAGTGACCTCTATGTCGACCGTGAAGCGGTTGCCTACTTTGCGTTCGAGTTCGTAGCAGCCGTGCAGCGCTCTGAACTCCATGCGCTCCAACGTAATGCGGTATTCCATCACCCGACGATAAGCAGATAATAGTTCTTCTTGCCTCTCTGCACGAGCAGGTATTTGCTGGCAATAAGGTCTGATTCGCCCACCGGACGCATCGGATCGGTGACTTTCTCCTTGTTAAGCGCTACGCCGCCGCCCTGCACCATCTTGCGGCACTCACCTTTCGACGGGAATACTTGTGTTTTTTCGGCTGCAAGGTCGACGAACGGCAGCCCGAGGTCGGCCCGGGCGATGCGGAACTGCGGCACGCCCTCGAAGACCTGCAGCAGGGTCGCTTCGTCGAGCTTGCGCAACGCGGCGGAAGTAGCACCGCCGAAAAGGATGGCCGAGGCCTCGACCGCCTTCTCATACTCCTCGCGGGAGTGGATCATGATGGTGATCTCCTGCGCCAGGCGTTTCTGCAACACCCGCAGATGGGGCGCAGCATCGTGTTCGGCGACGAGAGCATCGATAGTGGCCCGGTCGAGCAACGTGAAAATCTTGATGTAACGCCTGGCATCCTCGTCGCTGACGTTGAGCCAGAACTGGTAGAACTTGTAGGGCGACGTATAGCGCGGATCGAGCCACACGTTGCCGCTCTCGGTCTTGCCGAACTTGGTGCCGTCGGCCTTGGTAATCAAGGGGCAGGTGATGGCGAACGCCTCGGCTTCGGGACCCAGCTTGCGGCGGATAAGCTCGGTGCCCGTAGTGATGTTGCCCCACTGGTCGGCGCCGCCGAGCTGGATTTTGCAGTTCATGGCCTGGTAGAGGTGCAGAAAGTCGTAGCCCTGCACGAGCTGGTAGGTGAATTCGGTGAACGACATGCCGTCGCCCTCGCCGTTGAAACGCTTCTTGACCGAATCCTTGGCCATCATGTAATTGACCGTAATGCACTTGCCGATGTCGCGGATGAAGTCGAGGAACGAAAACTCCTTCATCCAGTCGTAGTTGTTGACCATCACGGCGGCGTTGGGTGCGTCGCTCTCGAAGTCGAGGAGTTTGGCGAGCTGTCGCTTGATGGCTTCCTGGTTATGACGCAACGTAGCTTCGTCGAGGAGGTTGCGTTCCTGCGACTTGCCCGAAGGGTCGCCGATCATGCCGGTGGCTCCGCCGACGAGTGCCAGGGGCCGGTGACCGCATAGCTGGAAGTGCTTGAGAATCATCACACCCACCAGGTGTCCGATATGCAGCGAGTCGGCCGTGGGGTCGATACCCAGGTAGGCCGTCGTCATCTCTTTTTCGAGTTGTTCCTTCGCGCCGGGCATGATCGTGTGGATCATGTCGCGCCATTCGAGTTCTTCGATAAAATTCTTTGCCATATTCTTTTGCTTTTTTATTCCATTTCCAGGTCCAGAGCCTTGCGGAGGTCTGTTATCAGGGGGTTTTTCTCCGTCAGAAATTTTATTTTATCCTCTAATTTGATCGGCCTCGAGGCTTTGATCTGTTCGTTGACCGTCACGTCTAGTTCGATGCGGCCTTCGGTGCCTGCCAGTTCGGCGATGCGCATTAACATGGCTGTCTGGTTGCGCAGTATCTCTTCGCGCAGCTCTGTCGTGGGTACGCTTAGTGCAATGACGTTATCGCGGATGATCATTTGTTCAAACGCCGGCACGAAGCGCGGTCGTTTGGTGCGGATCAACGACAGAATTTTATCGCGGGCTTTTTCCAATTTCGGGCCGCATTCGGGGTCCGTCTCCTGCGCGGCAGAGCTTCCGGGACCCTCTTCCGTTGCCGCCTCGGCCGGTCCGGTCCCCGCAAGTAGTTCGGAGAGCGATGTGCCCGAAATCAGTGATTTGCGCTCCGGCCGGGGTTTGATCGCAGCAGGGGTTGGGGCGGCTGGTTGGGGCTTTTCCGGTGTTTCAGGGCCTGGAGGCGCGGGTGGCGTAACTTGAGGCGCAGGTATCGCGGCAACAGGTGCCGTTACTGGCTGTGGCGTTGGCTGTGGGGGAGCCGCAGGTGCCGCTGGTCCGTGGCTTTGCGATGTCAGGTCGGGAAGCGGG
>CAJUIE010000130.1 GCA_910586375.1 uncultured Alistipes sp.
CCCTGAGACAACGCAAAATCCCCGGTCATCGATCGATGACCGGGGATTTTTATGCGATTTTCGGTGCCGTTTTGCTGGCAAGCCGCAGCTTGCACGAATTTTACTCGGACCGAAGACTGCGGCCCGGCCAGGAGCCGGAACAGATCCTTCGTCGCCTCTGGCTCCTCAGAATGACAGAGGAAGGGTGCTTCGGCCCGAAAACCTACCGCCCGCCAAAAAGCTTTTCGCGAAGCGACAAACCCTCATAACGTGCGGCGAAATCGTCGTACTCGGACTTAAGCGAAGCGATCAGTTCGCGAACCGACTGTATCTTCTCGGCCCGCCAGGCATTGGCCCCGCAAAAGGCATAACCGTTCTGCAACTTACCCTTAAAAGCGTTATAAAGCGCCAGCATGATGCAATAGGGACTGTGCGTCACATCGCAGGTCTTGATGCAGTCGAACGGGCAGGCCTTCGGACGTTTGAGGCCCTCCTTCACGCGATCGAGAAACGAACTGCGGATGGCCCGCCCGGGCATACCCACCGGACTTTCGATAATCTCGATGTCCTCTGGCCGGGCATCGATATAACTCTGCTTGAACGCCGGATCGGCGTCGCACTCCTCCGTGGTGACGAAACGTGTACCCAGCTGCACACCCTCGGCACCCAGCGCCATGATGCGATAAATATCCTCGCCCGTATAAATGCCGCCACCGGCAATGACCGGAATATGGCGGTCATGCGCCTCGCCAAACTTCGAAACCTCGGCGACGACCTCCGGCACGAGCCGCTCCAACGAGTAATGTTCATCGTCGAGTTGCTCCCGCTTATACCCCAAATGTCCGCCCGCCTTGGGACCCTCGACAACAATGGCATCGGGCACATAACCATACTCCGAGAACCACTTGCGGCACAGCAGCCCCGCGGCCCGCGCCGACGAGACGATGGGCGCCAGCCTGGTCCGGGCCCCCTCGGTCAGAAACGACGGCAGGTTGAGCGGAAGTCCCGCGCCTGAAAAGATGATGTCAGCCTTCTCGGCGATAGCCGTGCGCACCATATCCGCAAAGTTGGACATGGCGACCATGACATTGACACCGACGATGCCTCGCGTGGCTTCACGCGCCTTGCGCAACTCTTCCTTCAAGCCCCGGATCGAAGCCTCGCGATAATCCGCCGAATAATTGCGATAAATAGCCCCCAGACCGGCCGAGGAGATGACGCCAATACCGCCCTCGCAAGCCACGGCCGAAGCCAGTCCCGAGAGGGATATGCCTACGCCCATGCCGCCCTGTATGATGGGGACAGAGGCACACAAATTGCCGATTTTCAGTGTTTTCATGAATTTTCTCATTAGGAAATAACAGCGTCAAAGATAAGTATTTTAGTCGAATTATTCGGAAAGAACGGACAATTTTACGGATTTTATTGCGAGGAGGGGAGAGCTTCTGACCCGAACTATCCCAAAAACCTCAGCCCCCGCACTTTGCGGCGCCCCTGATCAGCAACTTCCCGTTCGACAATGCCCGTAATGACGTCGGCCGCGTCGTGCCAGCGGTTGGCACGGAACTGCCTCCGGTAAGTGGTCAGGTGCGCATAAAGTTCGGGCCAGCGCAAGCTCCAGCCCCGCGGAAAACGCAGCAGGTGTAGAGCCGTGGCTGCATTGGAAAGGATACGCGCCTCCTTATTGCCGTGCTGGTGGAACCACTCCACGCGCACCTCCGGCACCAGTGCCTGCACAGCCCGGGCAAAGCCCCGCCCGCCGTTGTTGCTCTCGATGGCAGCCTGCCGCGTGCCTGAACGTCCCAGCATCTCGGCCACGGACCGCTCGGTCACTTCCATCGGCTCGCGCGAGTAGACCGCATCGGTCAGATAAATGACCCCATCGGCATCGACAACATAAGACAACGAGCAGAGATAATCATCGCCCGTGTCTGCGGTATCGGTATAATTGCCATAACGGACGATTTCATGCGGCAACTGATCGTATTCGGCAAAATTAGTCCCATAAAGCAGTCCTTCGCGCGCCGAAGGATGTCCCTGATACATGGCTTCGAACTGCAACGGATCGAGACGCCGCTTGGCCGCCAGCAACGCCGCGCCGTGCTGCGCCTCCCACAATGCCTCGCCCTGAGCCCGCGGGTCGAGCTCCGAAGGCGGCGTGGTCTTGAGGGCCTCGAAATTCAGGTGGAGCCACTCGCCCGGTCTTACCTGGTCGAGCTGCTCCCATCGCGTGAGTGTCACGACCGGCTCGCGGGCAGAGAGCGTGCCGATAAGATCCTCCTCGTGCCAGCGCGTGAAGACCACAAGCTCGCGCGAGGCATTGTGCATCCGTGTGCGCACGACCGAGGTGTACCACTCCCAACAATTGGCACGAATAAGCGGCGAGTTAGCCTCCAGGGCATCCTTATAAAGGTCGTCGAGAATGAAGCAGTCGACACGGTTGCCCGTAAGCGACCCCTCGCGACCAACGGAGAGCAGACCACCCCGGCGATCGATGATCTCCACCTCGTCGGCCGTACGGATATAGCTCGGCGGCCTGGTGCCTCGCTTAATGGTGGTGGCAGGGAACAGATCGCCGTATTCGCGCGATTCGAGAATCCGCTGTACCCGTCGGTTGAACTTCGAAGCCAGAGCCCCGGAATAAGAGGCGATAGCCACGCGGCAGTCGGGATCAAGCCCCAGCACGTAAGCAGGCAGCAACGTTGTGGCCCCGACGCTCTTGCCATGCTGCGGCGGCATGGAGACAATCAGGCGCCGGATACGGCCCCGGGCGAAAGCCTCCAGCACCCGATAATAAACCCGGTGGAAAGGCTGCAACTCCAGAAACGGGTAAACCGCCAGAGCGAAGTCGGCGAACTCCAGAGCGACAGCCTCATTGGACGAAGCGATAAAATCGGCAGACGGCGCAAGCAGAGAGCCGACACCGGGAATGAAAACCTCTGCGGGAGAACTCCCCGCAGAGGCGCAAACACTTTTTTTGGTCATGATAAAAGAAAAACATCGAAAACCCTTTGCCCGGCGCAGCGGCAGGCGGGTTCGTTGGTAAAAAAGGCCCGGCAGGCGGCGCCGCACCCAGACAGGAAAGGCCGGACCCGGAAAGCCACACGGCTCAGAGTAACCGGCGGAGTTCAGAAAACGAAAAGTCGTTGGCAACTTCGCCCCCCGGCATCTCGGTGTGAAACTCCCACCAAACGGGAACGAGGTCCGAAATAAGCTCTGAATCCCCTTCCGGCAACGATTCACGACGCCGATAGACAATCACCGAGGTGATCAGCCGACAAACGACAGTGCCCATCGAAACGCACACCGATCCTGAAAAATAATTGCTGCCGCCGATTGCTTCGCAGAGGCTCCGCATGACTTCCGAATAAAGCTCGGAGGAAACCGAATAAATCATGATAACGAGTAAATATAAAGTAATGAATTTGGCGAATAAAGATAAATTGCTTAACTTTGCCCTGCAAAGATATATTCAATAATTGTATTTTCAACACGAAAAGATCACTTTTTTACTATAATTTTTTTCTATAACACAATCATGAACGGACGACTAAAACAAATACGCAAACAACTTGGCATGACGCAAGATCAACTTGCACAAAGACTTGGCATCGGAAAATCGGCCTTATCAATGATCGAGACAGGCAAGGCCGGGCTATCGGCACGCAACCGCAATATTCTGGTTCAAGATTTGAATGTAAACCCCGAATGGCTTGAAACAGGCCGCGGTGCCATGTTCAACGCCGAACCCGACCTGACAACCTACCACCATCGCACGGATAACTCGCTGCCCATGCAGAGCGTTCCCCTCTACTCGATCGAGGGCACGGCAGGGTTGGTGCCCCTCTTTGCCGACCAGGCACAGGCTAAACCCGTCAACTACATCCACATCCCCAACCTGCCCAAGTGCGACGGCGCAATCTACATCGTCGGAGACTCGATGTATCCGCTGCTAAAAAGCGGCGACATCGTGCTATACAAACAGTTATGCAACATTGAAGACATCTTCTGGGGGGACATGTACCTGCTCTCGATCGACATAGACGGCGAAGAGTATGTAACGGTAAAATATATTCAGAAATCCGACCGTTCGGGGTTCGTGAAACTCGTCAGCCAGAACCCCCACCATGCCGACAAGGATGTAGCTATAGACCGAATCCGCGCCATCGCTCTGGTGAAGGCCAGCATCCGCATGAACTCGATCAGGAGGAATTCGGGTTACCGCGCCAGCTGGTCCGGCTACCTGAACCTTGTGGGCACAAACGGTTTCGCCTGGAGCAGTGCGCCTGACTCGGCATCAAGCGGGCAAGGGTCGTACTTGTATTTCGACAAATCCGGCGTAGACCCCGAGAGCCACTACAACCGTGCACGTGGTTTCCCCGTTCGCTGCGTGCAGGAATAAGAGAGCGGGGGCGTAAATGCCCGGGGACGCAATAGCCAGAACCGGTTAAGGGCTCTGCGACCTATTATCGAAAACCCCACTCTTAGTGGAGCGGGCCTCCGCAGCCGGGGGGGCTTCGTCTTCGGGCCAAAAACTGCGGAGTGACTGCAACGCTTCGCGTTGTGAAAAATCAACCTCCGCGGTGGAAAGCTACTGCCTGAGAAGACTCAGGCAAGGCAATCAAAAACCAATCGACGGTCGAAAATTACAGCCGAAGAACGCAGCTCCATACAATATAATCGCCTTTTTTACTATCTTTGGGCACAAAAACGCATCTATCATGAGCCTCGTAGCAATCGTAGGACGCCCGAACGTGGGCAAGAGTACCCTCTTCAACCGACTCGTCGGCCAACGCAAAGCCATCGTCGACTCG
>CAJUIE010000131.1 GCA_910586375.1 uncultured Alistipes sp.
TCTCCGACCACGGCATCGAGGAGTTCTACGCCGAGGATTACACCCAGGCCGAGATCGACGCTATCTTTAATAAGGTATACGGCGGTGCGGAGCTGTCGCGCGAGGAGATCCGCAAGTTCAAGACGGCCATGATGGTCGAGTTCGCCGTCATGGACCACGAAACGGGGTGGACGCAGCAGTTCCACTACGGAGCCATCCGCGACAACAATTCGCGCATGTTCAGGCAGTTGGGGCCCGATACGGGTTTCGACTCGATCGGCGACTTCACCGTCGGCAAGTCCATGTCCCGGTTCTTCGACATGCTCGACCGCAACGACAAGCTCACCAAAACGATCATTTATAACCTTAATCCGCGCGATAATGAACTGGTCGCTACTATGTTGGGCAACTTCCAGGATGGCCGTTACGGCGCCGGCAAGATCCAGTTCGGTTCGGGTTGGTGGTTCCTCGACCAGAAGGACGGCATGGAGAAGCAGATGAACGCCCTCTCGACATTGGGCCTCTTGAGCCGTTTTGTCGGTATGTTGACCGACTCGCGTTCGTTCCTCTCGTACCCGCGTCATGAGTATTTCCGCCGCACGCTCTGCAACCTGCTGGGCAACGACATCGAGCAGGGACTGCTGCCTGCTTCGGAGATCGACTTCATCGGTCGCGAGATCGTCGAGGGCGTATGTTATCGCAATGCCAGGAATTATTTCAATTTTTAACAAACTATCATAACCCTATGAAAATCGTTACTTTGGGTGAGATCATGCTGCGTCTCTCGACGCCCGGCAACACCCGTTTCGTTCAGTCCGATTCGTTCGATGTCGTTTATGGCGGCGGCGAGGCCAACGTGGCTGTCAGCTGCGCCAACTATGGCCATGATGCCTATTTCGTTACCAAGTTGCCCAAGCACGAGATCGGCCAGTCGGCCGTCAACGCTTTGCGTAAATACGGAGTTAAAACCGACTTCATCGCCCGGGGTGGCGACCGTGTGGGTATCTACTACCTCGAGACCGGAGCTTCGATGCGCCCCTCGAAGGTGATTTACGACCGTGCCCACTCGGCCATTGCCGAGGCCGGGGCTGCCGACTTCGATTTCGACGCCATCATGGAGGGTGCCCAGTGGTTCCACTGGTCGGGCATCACGCCGGCCATTTCGGACAAGGCCGCCGAGCTGACGCGGCTGGCCTGCGAGGCTGCCAAGCGTCACGGCGTCACGGTGTCGGTCGACCTCAATTTCCGCAAGAAGCTCTGGACCAAGGAGAAAGCGCAGTCGATCATGCGCCCCCTGATGCAGTACGTCGATGTCTGCATCGGCAACGAGGAGGACGCCGAACTGTGCCTCGGTTTCAAGCCCGATGCCAACGTCGAGGGCGGCGAGACCAACGCCGAGGGCTACAAGGGTATCTTCCGGCAGATGGCCGAGACGTTCGGGTTCAAGTACGTAATTTCGACCTTGCGCGAGTCGTTCTCCGCGACGCATAACGGCTGGAAAGCCATGATTTACAACGGCAAGGAGTTCTACGAGTCGAAGCGTTATGACATCGACCCGATCATCGACCGTGTGGGCGGTGGCGATTCGTTCTCGGGCGGTATCATTCACGGCCTGCTGACCAAGCCCACGCAGGGCGAAGCCCTTGAGTTCGCCGTGGCTGCGTCGGCGCTGAAGCACACCATCAACGGCGACTTCAACCTCGTTTCCGTCGAGGAGGTCGAGAGCCTCGCCGGCGGCAACGCCAACGGCCGCGTACAGCGATAGCAATTCGTCATTTCGCAGGCCGGGGGCTGCGTGGCCGGTTTTTCGGGACGCAGTCTGCGGGGCCCGGCACAGCCGGGTTTTCGAGTCGCAGTCAGCGGGGGAGAGCGCCAAGCGCGAGCCTCCGCATCCGGGGGCTGCGGCTCGCCAGCCTGAAGGCTGCCTTTGTCGCCAAAAACACGGCGTGCCCCGCAGATTAAAATATATACTTAAAGATCAGAAAATAAAATGGCTCGTTTTTCTAAATTGCAGGTCATGGAGGCCATCGGCAAGACCGGTATGGTTCCCGTTTTTTATCACGCCGACGCCGATGTCGCCAAGCAGGTGCTGAAAGCCTGCTATGAAGGTGGTGTCCGCGCTTTCGAGTTCACCAACCGCGGCGACTTCGCTTCGGAGGTCTTCATCGAGCTGGTGAAGTTTGCCGCCCGGGAGTGCCCCGACATGGTGCTGGGCATTGGTTCGATCGTCGACGCACCCACGGCTGCCCTTTATATGCAGTATGGGGCTAACTTCGTCGTGGGCCCTTATCTGAATCCCGATGTGGCCCGGGTCTGCAACCGCCACCTGGTGCCTTATACGCCCGGCTGCGGTTCTGTCACGGAGATCGGTATGGCTCAGGAGCTGGGGTGCGACCTGACAAAGGTCTTCCCCGCCGGGAATGTCGGCGGTCCGTCGTTCGTCAAGAACGTCAAGGCGCCGCTGCCGTGGTCCAATATCATGGCTACGGGTGCCGTGGAGCCCACGGAGGAGAACCTCACGGCGTGGTTCAAGGCCGGGGTTTATTGTGTCGGCATGGGCTCGCAGCTCTTCCCCAAAGAGGTCATCGCGGCCAAAGACTGGAACGCTATTGCTGAAAAGTGCCGCTTTGCACTGGGGGTCATTGCCGCCGTGCGTTAAATGTTTAATCCGTCTAACTTCGAACTGATGAAAAATACCGATTTTAAAGAGAAGATGACCAATTATCGGTGGGTCATCTGCGCTATGCTGTTTTTTGCCACGACGGTCAACTACCTCGACCGTCAGGTTCTGTCGCTCACGTGGGACGAGTTCATCAAGCCCGAGTTCCACTGGAACGAGGCCAATTACGGACGCATCACTTCGATCTTTTCGATCTTTTACGCCGTCTGTATGCTCTTTGCCGGTCGTTTTGTCGACTGGATGGGCACCAGGAAGGGCTACTTGTGGTCTATCGGCGTGTGGTCGGCGGGTGCCTGCCTCCACGCTCTGTGCGGCATCGGCACCGAACTGTGGGTCGGACTGCCCGATGCCGCTGCCTTGCGGGCTGTCGAGGCTGGGTCGGCTCTGGCCGTGACGATTGCCACCGTCTCCATGTACTTCTTCATTGCGGCGCGCTGCATCCTTGCTTTGGGTGAGGCCGGCAACTTCCCCGCCGCCATCAAGGTCACGGCGGAGTACTTCCCCAAGAAGGACCGGGCCTTCGCTACGTCGATCTTCAATGCCGGAGCTTCGATCGGGGCCCTGTTCGCACCGCTGACCATTCCCCTGCTGGCCAAGGCGTGGGGCTGGGAGATGGCTTTCATCGTCATCGGTGCCCTGGGCTTTGTGTGGATGGGTTTCTGGGTCTTCATGTATAAGAAACCGGCGGAACATTCCGGTGTCAATGCTGCGGAACTCGCTTATATCGAGCAGGATAAGCACGAGGAGGAGGCCGTGGCCACGGCCGGGCAGGGCGACGAACCGAAGATGTCGTTCCTGCAGGCTTTTTCGTTCCGGCAGACGTGGGCCTTTGCTTTTGGTAAGTTCATGACCGACGGCGTGTGGTGGTTCTTCCTTTTCTGGACGCCTTCGTACCTCAATACACAGTTCGGCATCAAGACCTCCGAGGGCCTCGGCATCGCGTTGATCTTCACGCTTTATGCCATTACTATGCTTTCGATTTACGGAGGCAAGCTCCCGACGCTTATCATCAACAAAACCGGTCTGAATCCTTATGCCGCACGTATGCGCGCCATGTTGATTTTCGCCTTCTTCCCCTTGTTGGTGCTGTTGGCGCAGCCGTTGGGCACCATTTCGCCGTGGTTCCCCGTCATCATGATCGGCATCGGCGGCGCCGCGCATCAGTCGTGGTCGGCCAACATCTTCTCCACCGTGGGCGACATGTTCCCCAAGTCGGCGATCGCCACCATCACCGGCATCGGCGGCATGGCCGGCGGCGTCGGTTCCATGTTGTTGCAGTGGTTCGCCGGCGATTTGTTCGTTTATGCGGGCGAAACCAACCTGCGCTTCCTCGGTTTCGAGGGCAAGCCGGCCGGTTACTTCATTGTCTTCTGCATCTGCGCCGTGGCCTACCTCGTCGGCTGGATCGTCATGAAGGCGCTCGTTCCGAAGTATAAACTGGTGGTTATCAAGTAAAAGCAGCGGAAATTATGATTAAGCAACTCAACCGTTCGACCGTTGCCACGACGGAGCGGCCCGTGAAGATCCTCCAGTTCGGCGAGGGAAACTTTCTGCGGGCGTTCGTCGATTGGCAGATCGACATCGCCAACGAAAAGGGCGTTATGAACGCCGGCGTGGCCATCTGCCAGCCGATCCTCGACCCCGAGCGCAAGGTGCTGGGCATGATCGACCTGCTCCACAAGCAGGACAACCTCTACCATGTTTATCTGGAGGGTATCGAGAACAAGCGGCCCAAGAAGGACGTGCGGCTCGTTAAGAGCGTCATGGATTCGTTCAATCCCTATGTGGATTATGCGAAGTACGAGCATTATTTCCTCTCGCCCGAGCTGAAGATTACCATTTCCAACACCACCGAGGCCGGCATCCGTTACGAGGAGGGCGACGACCTGACGGCCTGCCCGCCCAAGTCCTATCCTGCCAAGATGACGGCACTGCTCTACAAGCGTTTCAAGCACTTCAACGGCGACCCCACGAAGGGCCTTTGCATCATCTGCTGTGAGCTTATCGAGAACAACGGCTCCACGCTCCACGAGTACGTCATCAAGCACGCCGAGTACCACAAGCTCGGCCAGGACTTCATCGACTGGGTCGAGCAGAACTGCCACTTCTGCGATACGCTCGTCGACCGCA
>CAJUIE010000132.1 GCA_910586375.1 uncultured Alistipes sp.
GGATCACGGCCACGTCGCCCAGGCCGTGGTAGGCCAGTGGCCACGGTCCGGCGGTGTAAAGGTAGGCGAAGAGCAGGCAGAGCACACCGGCAGCTACGAGTTCCCAGCCTCCGAAACGGAGTGTTCCGTGGTGCAGAGCCCAGGCCAGCAGAGCGCATCCGGTGACGATGGCGGCTGCGGTGAAGCCTGCAATACCTCGTTTCATGGCCCGGGGGGTGATATAACCTTTGGCGAAGGCGCGGTCTGGACCGAGACGGTCTGGACGATCAGCCCCTTTGAGAAAGTCCCAGAGGTCGTTGACCAGATTTGCCGTACACTGCATCAGAACGGCGAAGAGCAGACATAGCAGCGCTGCGATGGGTTTGAATCCTCCGCCGGTGCAGGCCAGGGCCGAGCCGACGACAGCCAGGATTACGGAGTTGCCCAGACTATAAGGTCTTACGGCCAGGACCCAGGCGGCAAAAGAGTTGGTTTTCATAGTGTTTTCTTATTTGTTGTCTGTTTTTTGGGCAGCTGGATATTCAGAATGCCTGTGCTCGTAATGGGTACTCCGTTTTTTCGGGCTGGCAGCCAGCTGGGCGACTTGGCCAAGGCTTTTAATACCCGGCGTTTAAGGCGGCTGTCGGTCGATTCGAGCACCCGGTCGACCTCCACGTTTCCCTGTGGTGTGATCCGATAACGAATGATGATGCGGGCCAAAGGCTCGTCGTCGGCCCATTTCACGCGGGAGGCGATATAGCGGGAGAAAGAGGTGGCAGCCTCGAATCGGGCCGGGGTGTCATAACGTAATGTAATGATTAAAACTCCGTTAGCTGCTTTGTCGCCATAGCGGGCGATGGTCTCTTCGTCGGCCGGGAGAGCTTCGAGGCTTTCGATCTCGTCAGGCGGAATGGAGGCTATCTCGTCGCGGGGCGTGCCGTTGACGATATAGAGCGGCTTTTGTGCCGCAAGCGTTCCCCAGGAGCACGCCAATAAAAACAACAGGATGATTCTTTTCATTTTTTTCGCTTAGCGTTGTTTGCCCCCCCCCTCTCTTATTCCTGCACGCAGCGAACGGGGAAAGCGAACGCACGGCTGTCGTTGGCTTCCGTGCTCACGTTGGGACTGCTGAAGTGCAAGCTTGACGCGAGGGTGCTCGATGCCGTAAGAGCCGCACTGCTCCAGGAGTAACCGTGCGCGCCCACACCGCTCAGGCCGCCGGAATAGCCGAGGCGGAAACCCGAAGTGGGGGGGGCGTCAAAGCTTCGTATGGAGAAGTTCCCACTCCGTGGCGGCGAGGTCGACGCAGCCGTTGGATTTGAACCGAACGCCCTCCGTTTCGAGCAACTTCCGTTGTCGGGGCCAGTGGGGGGCTGTGCGGCCACTGGCGTTGACGACCCGGTGGCAGGGAAGCCCCTCGGGAGCTGAGGCTAAGGCCTGACCTACGTGGCGGCTATAGCCGGGCATCTCCAGCAGCTGTGCGATTTGTCCGTAGGTGACGACCCGGCCCCGGGGAATCTGCGCTACGATGTCGTAAACGTCACGGAAGAAATCGTCATAAAGAGCCATGTTGCGGACTATAACTCGCTTTCCTTGAGGCGCTCGGCGTTCTCGGCGACGATCAGGTGGTCGATGCAATCCTGAATGTCTCCATCCATGAAGGCCGAGAGGTTGTAGATCGTGTAGTTGATGCGGTGGTCCGTAATGCGCCCCTGGGGGTAGTTGTAGGTGCGGATCTTGGCCGAACGGTCACCTGTCGAGACCATCGTTTTGCGCTTGGAGGCGATCTCGTCCAGATATTTGGAGTATTCGAGGTTGAAGACGCGCGTGCGCAGCTCCTCGAACGCCTTGTCGAAGTTCTTGAGCTGCGATTTCTGATCCTGACATTGCACGACGATGCCTGTGGGAATGTGCGTGAGTCGGATGGCCGAATAGGTCGTGTTGACCGACTGGCCGCCGGGGCCCGAGGCGCAGAAGATGTCCTTGCGGATGTCGTTCATCGAAATCTCGATGTCGAACTCTTCGGCTTCGGGCAGCACGGCAACCGATGCGGCCGACGTGTGAACACGTCCCTGGGTTTCGGTCTGAGGTACGCGTTGCACGCGGTGCACGCCCGATTCGTATTTCAGGGTGCCATAGACGTTCTGGCCCGAGACTTTCAGCACTACTTCCTTGTAGCCGCCTGCGGCACCGTCGGAGAACGAAGTGATTTCATAACGCCATCCTTTCGTTTCGATATACTTGGTGTACATGCGCAGCAGGTCGCCGGCGAAGATTGCGGCTTCGTCGCCGCCCGTGCCGCCGCGGATTTCAACGATGGCGTTCTTCGAGTCCTGCGGGTCTTTGGGGATAAGCAAGAGCTTGATCTCCTCCTCCATCGTGGCGATCTGGGGTTCGAGCTCAGCGATCATCTCACGCGCCATGTCGCGCATCTCCTCGTCCTTGTCGTTGGAGAGCGTGTCTTTGGCTTCGGCGAGGTTGGCCAGCGCCGTGCGGAACCGCTCGGAGGTTTCGATGATCGGTTCGAGCTCTTTATACTCCTTGGTGAGCTCGACGAACTGCCGTACGTCGGCAATCACCTCGGGATCGGTAAGCTTTTGCCCGACCTCTTCGTATTTGAGTTTCAATCCGTCGAGGCGGTTGAGAATGGTATTGTCTGCCATTTTTTCAGGTGAAAGGTTTTCGTAAAAATTGTTTTTATAGGTTTTCGGCCCTGTTTTGTCATTCGGACTTCCGCGGGTCGCTTATCTTTCTGTCTTTTCGGCCCGGTGAGCGAGCCAGTCGAGCAGGGCGGCCTGCCACTCGTCTTTGTGGCGAAAATCGTCGCGGATGCCCCAGCCGTGGCCGCCAACGGGGTAGATGTGCATTGAGGCTTCAATGCCGTGGGCCTTGAGGGCGTCGTAATAACGTGTGCTGCTGATGGATGGCACCACACGGTCGTCGTCGGAGAGCAGCAGCAGTGCGGGCGGTGTCAGGTTGTCGACGCAGTTTTCGAGCGAATAGCGGAGGGTTTGCTCCCGTGTACGGTCGGCCCCCAAGAGGTTATCGAATGACCCTCGGTGGCTCCGCCCCTCTTCGCCCGTGATGACGGGGTAGAAGAGTAGTGAGAAGGCGGGGCGTGTGCGAGGTGCCATGGTTGAAGTCATAGCGGCCAGATGTCCGCCGGCCGAGAAGCCCATGATGCCTACTTGCCTGGCGGTGAAGCCCGTGGCACCTGCCTCCAGGCCTGCAAGGATGCGGATTGCTTGCTCGGCATCTTCGAGAGGCACTTCGGGGTGACCGTTGGGCATACGGTATTTCAGTACGGCAGCCGTGATCCCATGGGAGGCTAACCATTTGGCCACATCGTAGCCCTCATAGTCCATGCACAGATGCGTGTAGCCGCCACCCGGGCAGATCACTATGGCTTGTCCGGTTGCCTGTTCCTGTGCGGCTGGAAAAACGTACATCTCGGCCTGTGACGTGCCTGCGATGCGATCGGTCTCGGATTCGGTCTCAGGTGTTGTGAGGCCGTTGGAGTGAGGGGCCGTGGTGTTGTCCCAGATGGCGACGGTAAAGGCTTGGCCGTAATCGCGTGGTTGCGCCGCGAGCGTGCCGCTCAGCAGAGACAAAAAGAGAAATACGGAGAGTTTCATGTCAGAGAACGATGTTGATGATCTTACCCGGTACGACGATGACTTTCTTGGGACTCTTGCCGTCGAGCCATTTCTGCGCCTCGGGCAACGTCACGACGTCGGCCTGGATGTCGGCGGGCGAAGCGCTTGTAGGGTACTCTTTTTTGAAACGGAGTTTTCCGTTAATGGAAACGGGATACTCGAATGCGCTCAGGGTCAGATATTTTTCGTCATAGGCCGGATAGAAGGCGTCGCACACCGAACCCTCGTGGCCCAGCACCTCCCACAGCTCCTCGGCGATGTGCGGTGCGAAGGGGGCGAGCAGTACGGTAAGGGGTTCAAGGATGGCTCGCTTGGAGCACTCGCCCAACTCGTTGAGACAGATCATGAATGCGGCGACCGAAGTGTTGAACGAGAAATTCTCGATGTCCTCGGTAACCTTTTTGATGGTCTTGTGCAGCGTGCGCAGCTCCTTGTCGGTAGCCGCTTCGTCGTTGAGCAGCAGCTTGCCGTCGCGGTCGAAGAACAGGCGCCAGAAACGGCGCAGGAACTTGTGTACGCCGTCGATGCCGTTGGTGTCCCACGGCTTCGACTGCTCCAGCGGGCCGAGGAACATCTCGTACATGCGCAGCGTATCGGCGCCGTAGTTGTCGACGATATAATCGGGGTTGACGACGTTGTACATCGACTTGGACATCTTTTCGACGGCCCAGCCGCAGACATACTTGCCGTCCTCTAAAATAAATTCGGCGTTGTTGAATTCGGGCAGCCAGCGGCGGAACGCTTCGGTATCGAGGATGTCGTTCCTGACGATGTTGACGTCGACATGGATCTCCTGCGTCTCGTACTGGTCTTTGAGTCCGAGCGACACGAATTGGTTGGTGCCGACGACGCGATAGACGAAGTTGGAGCGGCCCTGGATCATGCCCTGGTTGACGAGCTTCTTGAACGGCTCCTCCTCGCACACGCACCCCAAGTCGTAGAGGAACATGTTCCAGAAACGCGAATACATCAGGTGGCCCGTGGCGTGCTCGATGCCGCCGACGTAGAGGTCGACCGAACGCCAGTAGTCGTTGGCCTCGCGGCCGACGAGCGCGCTGTCGTTATGCGGATCCATGT
>CAJUIE010000133.1 GCA_910586375.1 uncultured Alistipes sp.
GCGTTGCCGCGATTCCCGGCCCGCGCTTCGCGCGTCCGCCCCTGCCGGGAACGCGAAAATGACACCGGGACCGAAAAAAACAGAACCGGGCGAAGCCCCGCCCTACCACCCAAGCAACAACGCCCTGAAGACGTTACGGAAAAGCAACGCCGCGAGGTCGTGATTGAAAACAATCCCCCCCTCCCGGCTATCATCCGGAAGGGGGGGGGGAGTGACTCCGGCAGGGCCGCAAAAGAGCCCCCGGACAAATTCTGCGGGCTATTCCAGCCCCTTGGCTTGTTTGTAGAGGACGTTATAGGTCTGGTATTTGTCCATCATGCCCTCCTCGTCGCGCAGACGGAAGCACAGCTGCTTGAGGAACTCCAGCGTATCGACATCCTCGGGTTTCAGCTCGTGGGCCTTTTCAAACCAGGGCACTGCCGCCAAATAAACCTGATTAACAGCCGCCAGATCGGCATCGTAGTCACTCTGGCTGCTATACTGCTTGGCGTTCATCTCCTGATTCAGCGCGTCGCCCTTGATCGTGTAGAAGACCCCCAGGTAGTAGTTACCCTCGAACATCTCGGGCTGCAACTCGACGACTTTGGCAAACGAAGCGATGCTCTCGTCGTAGTTTTTCATGGCGTAGAAAATACGGCCACGCCCGAACCAAAGGTCCGTATTCGAGGGATTATCGGCAATAGCCGCGTCGATAAGGGCCACAAGGTCGGCGGGATCACCGACGCCCTGCTCCGTGGTGTAGAGCTGCATCAGCCCGTCGAGGATACGCTCGTTCTTGGGGAACTTTTCGATACCCGCCAGCAGGGCGTCCTTAGACTTCAGCACGAAAGCCGGGTCCTGGGCCTTCTGGCCGTAATAGCAGTGGAAGAGGTAGTAGTAGATGTTGCCCTCCTCGTCGGCGTAGCCCTTTTCGAGCGCACGATTGAGGTAGTCGGCCCCCAGCGCGAAGGAGGCGGGGTCGTTCGATCCGTCGATCGTACGCAGATAGCCCGCATAGTAGAGCAGCATAGGATCAGCCTCACCGTAGGCGGGGCTGGACTGAGCGCCGTAGGCCTGCATGTAGGCATCGGCAGCCGCGGCGTAGGTCCCCAGGTCGAGCCCTGCATTGCCCACTTGCGAGCAGTAGTCGCTGATCTGCTTAAGGCCGGCTTTGACCTTCTCGACCGCTTTGGGATCGAGTTCGTAAGCCTTATTGTAGGCCTCGACCGCCTTGTCGATGGCCCCGTCAAGCACCTGCCGGGTCTGCTGCCACGTAACGACCTTGCCATCCTTGACATAGACCGTAAAGTAGGGATAGACCATCGTCTGATAGCTTTCGCCGTTTACCTGAGCCTTTCCCGTGGAGGCAGGTTCGCCCACCGCAGCGTTGAGCTTAAGCATCGAAGCGTCCATGCCGACAAAGAGGTTTTTTGTAGGCTCGGCCGCGGCATCGTAGTAAGCCTTGGCACGGTTGATCCACGTAGCAGCCTTGACATTCTTCTTGGCATCGGCAATGTCGGCGTCGCTCTTCTCGATCTTCGACAGCAGGGCCGCCTCGTTCACTTTCTGGGCCTGGGCGGCAGGAACTGCCACGAGCAGCGCCGCCAGAGCCGTCAACATCGTTTTTTTCATATTCGTTTGCATTAAGGTTTTCACAATTTTTCTTCGTACGTTCCTCCTGAGCGGGCCCAGTCTCGGTTTTCCACGGGTTCTCCTCCTGAGCCCCCCCCTGCCCGGCCCCCTGCCCGGCCCTCTTGCTCGGCCCTCTTGCTCGGTCCTCCTGCTCGGCCCCTTGCTCGGTCCTCCTGCTCGGCCCCTTGCTCGGTCCTCCTGCTCGGTCCTCCTGCTCGGCCCCTTGCCCGGCCCTCCTGCTCGGCCCCCCGGAGTGCCACTTACTCTTCTGCCGGGGAAGCTTCAGAAATCGTGCCTTCCGTGCCCTCAGCCTCTGCGGGGTCGTCCTCGGAGGCCGGCACAGCCATCACGGAGGCGATAGCGTCGCCCTCACGCAGGTTGATGATGCGCACGCCCTGCGTCGCGCGGCCCGCCAGGCGGATCTGCTCCACGGAGGTGCGGATCGTCAGACCCGAGCGGTTGATGATCATCAGGTCGTTCTCGTCGGTCACGGACTGGATCGATATGAGCTTACCGGTCTTCTCGGTGATGTTGATCGTCTTGACGCCCTTTCCGCCGCGGTTGGTGATGCGGTACTCGTCGAGGTCGGTACGCTTGCCGTAGCCGTTCTCGCTGAGGACCAGCACATCGTGCTTATCGTCGGGTTCGATGCAGATCATGCCGACCACCTCGTCGTCGCCCTCCAGGGAGATGCCGCGCACACCGGCGCCGACACGTCCGATCGGGCGGACGGTAGCTTCGTTGAAGCGGATGGCCTTGCCCTCCCTGGCGGCAATCATCACCTCGGCCTTGCCGCTCGTGAGCTTGGCCTCGATAAGCTGGTCGCCCTCACGGATGACAATGGCGTTGACGCCATTCTGACGCGGCCGCGAGTAGGCCTCCAGCTTGGTTTTCTTGATCGTGCCCTGCCTGGTGCACATGATGATGTAGTTGCTGTCGACATACTCGGGGTCGGAGAGGCGCTTGACGTTGATGTAGGCGCGGACCTTGTCGTCGGGTTCGATGCGGATGACGTTCTGGATGGCGCGGCCCTTCGACGCGCGCGTACCTTCGGGAATCTCGTAGACCTTAAGCCAGAAACAACGCCCCTTCTCGGTGAAGAACAACATCGTGTTGTGCATCGAGGCGACATAGATATGTTCGATGAAGTCCTCGTCGCGCGTCGCGCTGCCCTTTGCGCCGACGCCGCCACGATGCTGCGTGCGGTATTCGGCCAGAGGCGTACGCTTGATGTAGCCCATATGCGAAATGGTGATGACCATGTCGTCGTCGGCATAGAAATCCTCGGGGTTGAACTCTTCCGAAGCGTAGACAATCTCCGAGCGGCGCTCGTCACCGTATTTTTCCTTCATTTCGAGGAGTTCAGACTTAACGATCCCCAGCTGGAGGGCCTCGCTCTCCAGTACCTCCTGAAGGTGGGCGATGAGCTTCTCCAGCTCTTCGCGCTCGGCCACGAGCTTGCCATGCTCCAGCCCCGTGAGGGCACGCAGGCGCATCTCGATGATTGCCGTGGCCTGAATCTCCGACAGGTCGAAGCGCCCGATCATGGTCTGCTTGGCCTCGTCGGGCGTTTTGGACGAGCGGATGATCTGCACGATCTCGTCGATGTTGTCCTGAGCAATCAGAAGTCCCAGGACAATATGCAGGCGCTCCTCGGCCTTGCGCTTGTCGTAGCGCGTGCGGCGCACCACGACATCGTGACGGTGGTCAACGAAGTGATGGATCAGGTCGCGCATCGACAGCAGCTCGGGCCGTCCACCCACCAGTGCGATATTGTTCACGGCAAACGACGTCTGCAACGGCGTGTTCTTGAACAACGTATTCTGCACGACACTGGCCACGGCATCCTGCTTCAGAATGATGATGATACGCAGACCGTTACGGTCCGACTCGTCGTTGATGTAGGAAATCCCCTCGATCTTCTTGTCGTTGATCATGTCGGCGATCTTCTTGATCATCTCCGCCTTGTTGACCATGTAGGGAATTTCCGTCACGACGATGCATTCACGACCGCTGGGGGTATGCTCGATTTCGGTGCGGGCACGCATGACGACGCGGCCACGGCCCGTGAGCATCGCCTCGCGGACACCTTCATAGCCGTAGATGATGCCGCCCGTGGGGAAGTCGGGGCCTTTGACGTACTGCAACAACTCCTCGCCCGTGATTTCGGAGTTATCGATATAGGCACAGCAGGCGTCGACCACCTCCGAAAGGTTGTGCGGCGCCATATTGGTGGCCATACCTACGGCGATACCGCTGGCGCCGTTGACGATCAGCAGCGGAATCTTCGTCGGCAATACCGTCGGCTCGGGGATCGTATCGTCGAAGTTGAGCGTCCAGTCGACGGTCTCCTTGTCGATGTCGGCCATCACCTCGTCGGTGATCTTCTTCATGCGGGCCTCGGTGTAACGCATGGCCGCAGGCGAGTCGCCGTCCATCGAACCGAAGTTACCCTGCCCGTCAACCAGCGGATAGCGCATCGACCACTCCTGCGCCAGACGCACCATCGCGTCGTAGACGGAAGTGTCACCGTGGGGGTGGAACTTACCCAGTACGTCACCGACGATACGGGCCGACTTACGCGTGGGTTTGTCGGAGTAGAGGTTCAGCTCCGCACTCATATCGTAGAGAATACGCCGGTGCACGGGCTTCAGACCGTCGCGCACGTCAGGAAGCGCACGCGACACAATGACCGACATCGAATAGTCGATGTAGGCCGACTTCATCTGCTCTTCGATGTTGATGGGGATAATCCGCCCCATCAGACCGGCATTCTTTTCTTCTTCAGTCAACATGTTGTATCCAGAAATTTCGAAACAATCAATGAACAAAAATAGGATTTATTTTCGTTCTGAGCAACTTTTGGCCCCCGATTTTTGTGTTTTCAGACAAACAACGGGACAACATGGGTGTTTTTTGCCCCTTTTCCGCCGATCTGAGAGCCTAAAAAAATTTCCACGCGGGAGGGAGGGGAACGAAAAAGCGTTTTTTCGGATTTTCCCGCATACCTATATATGACGATAGCACCAACAAAACGGGCGCTACCGACTTCTACCC
>CAJUIE010000134.1 GCA_910586375.1 uncultured Alistipes sp.
GATCACCTGACCGCTGACATAGGATGAGAGGTCCGACGCCAGGAACAGCGCCACCTTAGCCACATCTTCGGGCGTGCCGCCACGACGCAGGGGAATCTGCTTGTACCAGCCCTCCTTCACTTCGTCAGGCAGCTTGTCGGTCATGTCGGTGATGATGAATCCCGGAGCTATGGCGTTGGCACGGATGCCGCGGGGCCCCATCTCCTTGGCGATCGACTTGGCCAGACCGATCATTCCGGCCTTCGAGGCCGAGTAGTTGCACTGGCCGGCGTTGCCGCTGACTCCGACCACCGACGACATGTTGATGATCGAGCCGCTCTTCTGGCGGGCCATGACGGGCGTCACGGCGTGGATGAAGTTGAATGCCGACTTGAGGTTCACCGTCAGTACGGCGTCCCACTGTGCCTCGGACATGCGCATCATCAGGCCGTCTTTGGTGATTCCGGCGTTGTTCACCAGGATGTCGATACGGCCGAAATCCTTCACGATCTGGTCGATTACCTGGTGCGTCTGCTCAAAATCGGCTGCGTTCGAGGCGTAGCCCTTGGCTTTTACGCCCAGAGCCGCAATTTCGGCTTCCGTAGCCTTTCCATTCTCGTCGATCGACAGGTCGGTAAATGCCACATCGGCGCCTTCTGCCGCGAATTGGAGTGCGATGGCCTTGCCAATGCCGCGTGCGGCACCCGTCACTACGGCCACTTTGCCTTCGAGTAATTTCATAGTCTTTATTTATTTAAAGGTTTCTTCGTTTTTTGCGCCGTAAAGGTAGAAAAAATATTTCAAAACTCGTAGCACCGGTCGCGGAGGGGCTCCGGGAATTGGTTTTTCTGCCCGTTAATTTGACCGAATCGTTCTTTTTGTGCATATTTCCTGAAGACATCTATTGTCCGCCGCTTTTAAATGTTTATCTTTGTCGAGCCATTTATGGGCCGTTCAGATACAAAAGAGAGAAAATTATGAGACATATCCATACCTTGAGCGTTGCTCTCTGGGCCTTTGTACTCTGCTCGTGCGGGGGAGGGCGTCCGGTGCGGGAGGGGGAGTTGTGCGGGGAGTTGTCACTCTCCGGAGCCTTTGCTCTTTACCCGCTGGCCGTGCAGTGGGCGGCCGAGTTCGGGGAGCTTCATCCGGGCGTTCGGGTCGATATTTCGGCCGGAGGTGCCGGCAAGGGCATGACCGACGCCCTGGCGGGTGTTGTCGACTTCGGTATGGTCTCGCGGGAGATTTACCCTCCCGAAATGGCGAAGGGAGCTGTGGGTTTTGCCGTTGCCCGGGATGCTGTGGCCCCGACGATCAACGCAGCCAATCCGATGCTGAAGGAGCTGCTGGAGCGCGGTTTGACGCGGGAGGCGGCTATCAGGATCTGGATCACGGGCGAGGCCCGTACGTGGGGCGATGTGCTCGGCACTGAGGACCAGACACCTCTGCATGCTTATACACGCTCCGATGCGTGCGGCGCTGCCGAGACATGGGCCTTGTGGCTGGGCCATAAACAGGAAGACCTCAGCGGCACGGCCGTTTTCGGTGATCCGGGCGTTGCCGCCGCCGTCCAGAAGGACATTTACGGCATCGGGTTCAATAATTTAGGTTACGCTTACGACAACGATTCGCACCTACCCAACGAGGGATTGCTTATCCTGCCCATCGACGCCGATGGCGATGGGATAATTTCGCCCGACGAACGTTTTTATGACTCCAAGGAGCTCTTCGTCGAGGCCGTTGCCGCGGATCGTTATCCTGCACCGCCCGCGCGAGACCTTTATTTAGTCACCAGGGGGGTCCCGACAGATCCCGTCGTTGTCGCTTTCCTCGAATACGTCTTGGGCAAGGGGCAGGCGAAGAACGTCCCGGCCGGGTATATCGGCATGTCCGGGGAGCAGCTCCGGCGTTCGCTCGATCTGCTGCACGCGGCGCAAGGTCCGGCAGACAGCGTTGCGGTGCCCACTGTCCAGCAAATTCCGTAGTTCATGTCCAGCATCCGCATTGCCAGGGAGAAGACCGCAGGCGGCGTCATGTTCCTTCTGACGGCGGCCTCCCTGTTGCTTGTCGTCGCTATGGGCATCGGTCTTTATTTCAAGTCGGCGCCTATTCTGGAGGAGCATTCACTCTGGGAGCTGCTTTCGGCCAGCGAGTGGAAACCTTTCCGCAACCAGTTCGGCTTTTTTCCTTTTATCATGGGTACGGTCTGGGTCACGGGCAGCGCCCTGGTCTTTGCGCTTCCCGTGTCGCTGCTCACGGCGCTGTTCCTCACCGAATACTCCCGCTCGTGGGTCAAGCGGTGGGTTTACCCGGCCCTGGACATCCTCGCCGCCCTTCCGTCGGTCATTTATGGTGTGTGGGGAACGTTGTTGATTGTGCCGTGGATATCCGAGCGTTTTGCTCCGCGTTTCGTCGAGTACTCGTCGGGGTATACGGTTCTGGCCAGCAGCGTCGTGCTGAGCGTCATGATTCTGCCGCTTCTGGTCAGTCTGTTCGTCGAGATATTCTCCACCGTGCCGCAGGAGCTTCGGGACGCCTCGCAGGCGCTGGGCGCCACGCGGTGGCAAACCTCCAGGAAGGTCATCATCCGGCGCTCGCTGCCAGGCATCTTCGCCGCCGTTGTGCTGGCCGTTTCGCGGGCACTGGGCGAGACGATCGCCGTGCTGATGGTCTGCGGCAACCTTCCGCAGGCACCGCACTCGCTCTTCGATGCCTGTTATCCCATCCCTGCACTTATCGCCAATAACTACGGCGAGATGTTGTCTCTGCCGCTTTATGAGGCTGCATTGATGTTCGCCGCCGCCATTCTGTTCGTAGTCGTACTGCTGTTCAACCTGCTCTCGCGCATCATCTTATATAGGATCAAAAAGGCATGAAGTTCAAGTATATCGAGGAGTTTTTCGTTCGCATACTCATGGGCGCAGCCCTGGCCCTGGTCTTTGCTTTTGTCGTGGGGATCGTCTTCACGGTTTTCCACCGGGGTTGGTCGTGCATTTCGTGGGAGATGGTCTCCTCGCTTCCGGGCGGGGGCTTTTACATCGGTAAGGAGGGCGGTTTTCTCAACGCCATTGTCGGTTCGGTTTATATCGTCGGCGCCTCCACCGTTCTGGGTCTTGTGGTCAGCATCCCCGTTGTCTTTTACCTGAATGTCTTTTTGCGGAGCTCCTCGAAGCTGGCTTATGTCGCGCGACTGGCTTATGACGTACTTTTCGGCATTCCGTCGATTGTTTATGGTGCCTTCGCCTTCACGCTCATGATCTGGCTGGGGCTGCGCACCTCGCTGCTGGGGGGTATTTTGGTTACTACGTTGCTGATTATCCCTGTTCTTATACGCTCTATGGACGAAATCGCGCGCAACTTTCCGCGCGATTTGCTCGATGCCTCTTATTCGTTGGGCGCCACACGGCTTGAAACTATGGGTGTCGTTTTGCGTCAGATCATGCCGGGTATCGCTACGGCTACGCTGTTGTCCGTCGGGCGGGCTATCGGTGATGCCGCGGGTGTGATGTTCACGGCCGGCTTCTCCGACTCGATCCCCACGTCGCTTTCGCAGCCAGCCGCCACGCTGCCGCTGTCGATCTTCTTCCAGCTCAGTGCCCCCCAGGCAGAGGTCCAGAACCGGGCTTATGCCGCGGCACTGGTGCTTACAGGCATTGTCTTAGTCATTAGTCTGGTCGGGCGGTTTATCATGCACCGATTCTCGAAAAATAAAATCTGACCCGAATATGTTCCGTCACCTTCTGCATCGTGCGGGCCGTGTGCCCGAGACCGACACTCCGGCGGGGGGGGCTTTCGTTCCCGATGCCAAGTTCCCCCATGCCGACATCCGGCCCCACCTCGACGTGCAGCACCTGAGTCTCTCAATCGGAGACCAGCCGATCCTCAAGGACGTAAACGTGCAAATTCCCAATAACCGGATCACCTGCATCATCGGACCTTCGGGCTGCGGCAAATCCACGCTTCTGAAGACCTTCAACCGTCTGATCGATTCAGTCGAGGGGGTGCACATCGAGGGGAGCATGACGTTGGGGGAGCTCGACATCATCCGCTCCACGGGCGCCGGGCTTATCGAGTTGCGGCGACGTATCGGCCTTGTTCCGCAGCGGCCATGTCCGCTGCCCATGTCGATTTATGACAATGTGGCTTATGGCTGCCGCATCCATGGCATCCGGGGGCGTCGCAAGCTCGATGCGGTCGTCGGACATTACCTGAGCGAGGTGGGACTTTGGGAGGAGGTCAAGGAGCGCTTGTATGCCCCCGCCACCAGCCTTTCGATCGGGCAGCAGCAGCGTCTGTGCCTGGCGCGCAGTCTGGCTGTCGAGCCCGAGTTTATTCTGGCCGACGAGGCTACATCGGCCCTGGACCCCATTTCGAGCAAGACTGTCGAGGACCTCTTCGTCAAGCTTAAGGAGCGTTACTCGATCATCATGGTCACCCACACCCTGCGGCAGGCGCTGCGTATCGCCGATTATGTCGTCTTCATTTATATGGGGCAGGTCATCGAGGCGGGCGATGCCGCGCAGGTCTTCCATGACCCGCAGCACGAGCTGACCAGGAATTACCTCTCGGGCGTCTTCAGCTGAGGGGGCCCGCGACCGGGGGGTGTGTGAAGGTGGGCGAAAGGGGGAGCGAAAGGGAGAGCGAAAGGGGGCGCGAAGGTCGAAGTGTCC
>CAJUIE010000135.1 GCA_910586375.1 uncultured Alistipes sp.
GCGTAGAGCTCGTTGACCTTTTCGAGTATGGCGGGTGTGATGTTGAGCGTCGTATCGGCATCGATCAGGGCCGAGGCATTGATGATGAGTTTGTAGTGCTTGTCGGCGTTGATCTCATCCACGGCGCGTTGCAGCAGGTCCTGTGCGCGGTTTGTGAATACGAAATTCTCCTCTTCGAGCGTCTGGGCCTCTTTCTGGGCCGAGGTCTGGTAGGCAGCAGCACGTTTCTGAATGCTCTCCTGCTGAGCCTGAGCGTCACGCGAGGTGATGAGGCCTTTTTCGTATTTCTCCTGGAGGCGTGCCGCTTCGGCCTGGAGGTTCTTCTCCTTCTGTGCCCAGCTGCTCTGAGCCTTCTGGGTCCTCTCCTGGAGAGCTGCGCCTTCGTTCTTGTAGAGGTCGCACTGGGCCAGCACGGCTTCGACCTGGATGTAGGCAATGTCGTTGGTGCCGATCGCTACGGAAGCCTCTTCGGCGCCGGTCGTTGTTTGCTGTGTCTTCGGGCCGCAGGCCGTCATCGCCCATGCGGCGGCAAGGGCCGTAAAGAGCAGTTTTTTCATCTTCGGTATATTCTGTTTTCGGTTAAAAATCCGGTCTGGATTCACAAAGGTAGAAAAAAATCTTTATTTTTGCCCTGCGTGACGTAAAAATCGAATTCACTATGTATGAATACATCCGCGGAACCCTCTCGGAGCTTGCGCCGACCCATGCGGTCGTCGAGGCCGGTGGGGTGGGCTACCTGCTGAATATTTCGCTTGAGACCTTTTCGGCCATCGAACATGCCGCCGAGGTCAGGCTCTTCGTTCATTATATCGTGCGCGAGGACGCACAACTGTTTTATGGCTTTGCCACGAAGGCCGAACGCGAGCTGTTCCGCCTCTTGCTTGGTGTCTCGGGCGTGGGCGGCAATACGGCCCGCATGATCCTTTCGACCTACTCGCCGCGCGAGTTGCAGGGGATTATTTCCGCCGGCAATGCCGTATTGTTGAAAAATGTCAAGGGTTTGGGTCTGAAGACCGCCCAGAAGATCATCGTCGAGCTGAGCGGCAAGCTCCTGGAACTGGACGAGGGGACCGCTGCGGCGGCACCTCCGACTGACAACGGACATGTTGATGAGGCTTTGGCTGCCCTGACGATGCTGGGCTTCGGCAAGGCTGCTGCCGAGAAAGCCGTGCGGGCTATTCTGAAGAAGCAGTCTGACATATCGGTCGAAGAGCTGGTGCGCCAGGCTCTCCGGATGCTCTGAGGGGGGGGCTCTGAGGGGGGGGCTTGAAAGGATGCTCTGAGGGGGGGGGCTCCGAAGGGGGCTGCGGGGACCGAACGAAGCGCCGGGTCCGCAATTCGGGGGTCCCGGTCGGCGAATCGGGCGTTTTTTGTTGTCCGTTGTTCGTTTATCGGATTGTTTTTTGTAAATTTGCACGATTCCAGACCCATGAAAAGAGTTGTTATATTGTCGACGCTCGCCCTGACCTTGCTGGTGGGCTGCTCCCAGGAGGAGGACGTCCTTGCGCAGCAGCGTACGCGCATGGTCTCTTATCTGACCTCTGTCCACAATCCGCGTCTGGTTTCCGAGGAGGAGCTTGAGGCCGGGAGCGAGTTGCCCTTTTATTCGGTTTCGGGCGAGACGGTCTATCGTTATATCAATCAGGATGATTATTATAATCCCGACAGGCAGAACCAGCCCGAGGTGCTGCCCGATTCGCGTGTTACGGTCACCTTGACCAGTTATGTTTTCACGTTTGCCAACATCACGACCATCCCCGACGGTGGCATTACGCCCTCCAATATTTCGCGCATCACCATGCCGTATTTCTCCAACGACCCTGCCTTCGAGGAGTATTTCTCTATAGCGGGACTTACGCCCGGGGTCTGGTCGTTCGAGCCTTTGACGCTGGAACTGCCTTCGGCCGACATAATAAAGGGTCTTCGTTATGCGTTAGTGGGGTGTCGTCAGGGCGACCGGGTTGAGGCTTACATGACCTATAATATGGCTTATGGGGATAAGGAGTATATGTATTTCATTCCCCGGCAGACGCCTGTGGCGCTCTTTTTCACCGTCGATCGAGTCGATTAAACCTTAAACTGCAATTATGAAGTTTTTCATGCGCTCCGTGTTCTTCGTCGCTGGCCTTTTGGCGGTGGTCTCTTGTACCAGGGAGCTCTCCGAATCTTATGATACATTCGAAGATCAGGCGCTCGAAGCCTGGATCGCCCAGCATCGTCCCGAGCTGTCGGACAACTACCAGTCGTTCGGGACGTCGGGTTATTATCTGGAGGTGCTCGATGCCGGCAAGGCGCAACCTGCCGACGACGAGGCCGGACGGACGGATGCCGCCGATATGGTTGTTGCCGATACGGTGTGCTGGGTGAAGCTCGACTTTTCGGGCCGCGATCTGAGCGGTAAGATCATCCTCACGCGGCGTGCTGCCGAGGCCAGGCTGCTCGGGACCTTCACCAGGAATACCCATTATGTCCCCTATTACCGTTATTGCGGGGAGCAGAACGGTAACCTCATGGAGGGCACTTATTTGGCTTTGCGGCAGAAGCAGGTCGTCAGTGAGGAGTATTTCGACCGGCACCCCGCGGCTTTCCGCGATGTCACCTCCCGGGAGTTTTACCTCGGCAAGGGGGCCCATGTGCGGCTTTATATGCCTTCGCGTGTAGTGGGGGGCAGTGGCCTGGAGGGCGAGGGCGGTTATGAAGGCCAGTATTCGCTCAGCGCCGGGAAGCCGTTGATCGTCGAGATGAAGATCGAGGGGGTGGTCAAGAATCCGCTCGGTGCCGAGGGCGAGGAGGTCGATGCTTTTTGCGATGAAGACAATGGCGGTTTGCAGGTTTATGTCCAGCCGGGCGAGGAGGGTACTACGGGCGGTATTCCGCGGCCCTGGGACCCGAAAGACGAGAAGCACCCTTATAACGTCGGGGCTGAATGGGTGAGTGCGTGTGATTCCGTGCCGCAGCTTTATGTCAATTTCCGTTATCGGCCCGGTGATCGTCCTATGGTTTACTCACGGCCTTATGCCGTCGGTTATGAACCTTATGCCAGCGCGGCGTCGCTTCCGGCGCTCGATGAGAAGATCGCCGCAGCGCTCAAGAAACGTTTCCACGATGATAAGGACGTCGCGTTGTACGACCACGTGAAGAACCTCGACGCCGATACGGTAGGGTTGGCCGGTACGGCTAAAATCTGGTATATCGGCCGCTTCCTCGACGGTTTTATTTTCGATACCAACATCGACGAGGTGAAGAAACTGGTGTATGACGCAGGCTATAGTTCCGGTACAGCAAAGAGTTATACGCCCGAGGACGGCGGGATGATTCAGGCATTCTATTATACGATTCCCCACCTCAAGTATGGGCAGTGGGCCGCTCTGGTCACCACGTCGACCAACGCTTATGGCGCCGCGGGCGTGACGGGCAGCACCACGACTTCGGGCAGTTCGTCGTCGGGCGGTTATACGCAGAGCTACTACGACTACCTCAATTATCTGAATTATGCCAACAGTTATTACGGCAACAGTTACGGTGGTTATTATGGGGGCTACTATGGCGGTTATTATGGGGGCTATTATGATCCTTATTACGGGTCGGGTTATGACTACAGTTATGACGACGGCTCGGACGATACGACCACCACGAAGCGTGTCTCGACCGAAATACCGCCCTTTACGCCGCTCCTGTTTGAGATTTATATCGAGCCGCAGAAGTGATTGCCGGCCTTTATTTGCAGCGTCCCGCACTCAAAAACGAGTGCGGGACGTTTTGCGTCGGAGAGCCCCCGGCCTGCATCGGCTAAAAGCCGGATGTCATTCTGAGGAGCATAGCGACGAAGAATCTAAATTACGAGCTGTAGCCAGCGGAGGCGCAAATGCCCGGGGGCAGACGAAGCCTCAGAAACCGCAACAAGGACCGGTGCCCCTACAAAACCCAGCTGAGCTGGGCGAGCCTCCGCGGGGCGGGGCTACGGCCCGAACAGTCTGGCGACTGTTATTCTTCTTTTTTCTTTGGCGCTTTTTCCCGTGAAACGCGCCCCAAAAACTTTTTGCCCATGTCTGCGGCTACAGGCTCGAAGAGGTATAGCCTCCGCCGGGGGGAGTAGCCCCGGCCCGAATAAATATCATCTTTTTTTGACTTTTACCGACCCGAAATTTGGCAATTCCGCAAAATTGTATTAACTTAGTTGTGCAGAATAAAATTTACACTAAAAACCTTCAGGGATATGATTATCACATTCAACGAACTGCGCCGCATCAAGGACAAGTTGCCCAGCGGCAGCTCGCAGCGCATTGCAGACGAACTGGGGATCGACGTGGAGACTGTGCGCAACTACTTCGGCGGCAAGCACGAAGCCAGGGAGTGTGTGGGCGTCCACTTCGAGCCGGGGCCCGATGGCGGGGTCGTTACGCTTGACGATACGACGATTCTCGACGTGGCGATGCGTATCCTCGGTGAGGAAAAATAGCGACTTCGGTTGCCTTTGTGACGCGAACGGGAGGAATCCCGTTCGCGTTTTTTCTGCCAAAATAGCATCTTCCTGCGCACTTTGCGCCCTTGTAACTGCCATGTTGCTGACAAATTGGCAGAATCGGGCGTTTGGTATAACCTTTGAACGATGCCGAAGCGGAGGCCGGAAAAAGACCGGCAG
>CAJUIE010000136.1:0-298 GCA_910586375.1 uncultured Alistipes sp.
GCCCCGCCGCCGCCGCCGAAAAATCCCGCTCAAAAGGAGAGTTGACCCTCAGGTCGCTCGGGCCGCCGCGGGGCGGGGCGGCGGCCCGAGCGACCAAAGGCCGGAACATGTAGAAGGCAACGAATGGCTGTTTTTAGGGCGTATCTTCGCGGCGAGAAACAACAACAGAGCCGAAAACCTGCCCCCCTGCTGCCGCCGAAAAATCAATCCGGCCCCCGCCGCCGAAAAACCCCGCTCAGGAGGACAAGGGCGGGGGCACCGCCCCCTCCGAAGCTTCCTCCGAAGCCCCCCCGAAGCC
>CAJUIE010000136.1:308-4640 GCA_910586375.1 uncultured Alistipes sp.
CCGCCACAAAAAAAGCGGCCCATGTTATCGGGCCGCTCATTTCGGTTATGCGGAAAATCGAATTATCCCAGGAAGGAGAGCAGAATACCCGCCGCCACAGCCGACCCCACGACACCGGCCACATTGGGGCCCATGGCGTGCATCAGCAGGTAGTTCGACGGATCGGCCTTGACACCCTCCGTCTGCGACACGCGCGCGGCCATCGGAACGGCCGACACTCCGGCCGAGCCGATCAGGGGGTTGATCCGGTTCTCCTCCTTGCAGAAGAGGTTCATCACCTTAGCCAACAACAGACCGCCGGCCGTACCCATGCAGAAAGCCACGACACCCAGTACAAGGATACCCAGCGTCCTGATATTGAGGAATGCCTCAGCCGTCGCCGTCGCCCCGACCGTCAGGCCGAGGAAGATCACCACGATGTTCATCAGCTCGTTCTGCACCGTCTTCGACAAACGGTCCACCACGCCGCACTCCTTCATCAGGTTACCCAGCATCAGGCAGCCGATCAGCGGCGCCGCGCTCGGCAGCAGCAGCGAGATAATCACCGCGATGATGATCGGGAAGAGGATACGTTCCGTCTTCGACACGGGACGCAGCGTCCGCATCTTGATCTTGCGCTCCTTCTCCGTGGTCAGCAGGCGCATGATGGGCGGCTGGATGACCGGCACAAGCGCCATATAAGAGTAGGCCGCCACAGCAATGGGTCCCAGCAGCTCGGGCGAGAGCATCGACGTAAGGTAGATGGCCGTCGGACCGTCGGCGCCGCCAATGATGCCGATCGAACCCGCCTGCGTGGGCGTGAAGCCCAGCGCATAAGCCCCCAGAAAGGTCACGAAGATACCGATCTGCGCCGCCGCACCCAGCAGAAAACTCTTCGGGTTGGCGATCAGGGGCCCGAAGTCGGTCATGGCCCCCACGCCGACAAAGATCAGGCAGGGGTAAATGCCCAGCTTGACGCCTAAATAAAGGTAATCCAGCAACCCGGCATTCGCCACGAAGATGTCCCAGTGGACATGTCCGCCCTCGAAGAGCTCGGTATGGTAGAGGTTGGCCCCGGGCAGGTTGGTGAGCAACATGCCGAAGGCGATGGTGAAGAGCAGCAGAGGCTCGAACTTATGACGGATGGCCAGGTAAAGCAGGAAGAAGGCCACGAAGATCATCACGACGCTCCCCCACCCCACCTGCGAGAAGAAGCCCGCAATGCCGGTCGACTCGACGAATTTCAGCAGGCTGTCGGCCACGAAGTCCGAGCCTGCGGTCAGCAAATTGCCCATAAGTCTACCCGATGACGATTAAGTTATCCCCCTCCATGACCGTTGCGCCCTGCTGCACGAAGATCTGCTTCACCACACCGGCGCGGTCGGCGTCGATGTTGTTCTCCATCTTCATGGCTTCGAGCACCACGAGGGTCTGGCCCACGCTCACGCTGTCGCCCACAGCCACCTTGACAGCCACCACCGTGCCCGGCAGCGGGCACTTCACGGCGGCGGCGCCTGCCGTTGCAGCCGGGGCCACACGCGGCGCAGCAGCAGCCGTCGCGGGTTTTATCTGGGCGCTGTTGGCCTCTTTCGGGGCGGGTGCTACCTGGGGTTTGGACGTCGCACCGCCCGGGGCCCCCGCGATTTCGACTTCATAAGCCGTACCGTTGACCGTCACATGGGCCACGGTCGACGATTCATTCACCTCGTCGATGCTGACGTCGTAATTCTGTCCGTTGATTTTCAAAGAGTAATCTTTCATTGTTTCAGGTTATTTTCGGTCGGGCAATTGGGTCAGTCCGTGGATTTTGGAGTTCCACGGCGAGTACGCGCGCTTGATGCTCATGATGGTCAGCACCTCCGACTCGCGGTCGTGCAGCGCTCCCCGGAAAAGCTGGAGGGCCGCAGCTATGGCGGCGATCTCCTCTTCGTGGAGCTGTCCCTGCGTCACGGGGCGTCCCGACGGAGCCGTCGCAGGCGCCGGGTGCTGCCCCGCCGTGAAGATCACGCCGAAGAGCTTCATCACCCCCACCAGCAGCACCAGCACAAAGAAGACCAGACAGATGCTTATCAGGGCCACCCACAACATCTCGGACCAGCCCCAACCGGTTGCTATCAACATTTTCATAGTCGCAGAATCGGATTACAGGGGTATGTTCGAATGTTTCTTGGCCGGGTTCTGCAAGCGCTTGGTTGCCAGCGACTGCAAGGCCCGGATGATGCGGAAGCGCGTGTTGCGCGGCTCGATCACATCGTCGATATAGCCGTAGCGCGCCGCGTTGTAGGGGTTGGAGAACTTGTCGTTGTACTCCTTCTCCTTCTGGGCGATGAAGGCTGCACGCTCCTCGGGTTTATCGGCCAGCTCCTTGAGCTCCTTGCCGTAGAGCACCTCCACGGCACCGCTGGCGCCCATCACGGCGATCTCGGCCGAAGGCCAGGCATAGTTGATGTCGCCGCGGATATGCTTCGACGACATGACGATATAGGCGCCGCCATAGGCCTTGCGCAGCGTCACGGTGATCTTGGGCACCGTAGCCTCGCAGTAGGCGAAGAGCAGCTTGGCGCCGTGGGTGATGACACCGCCATACTCCTGCGTCGTACCCGGCAGGAAGCCCGGCACGTCGACCAGCGTCACGATCGGAATGTTGAACGCATCGCAGAAGCGCACGAAGCGCGCAGCCTTGCGGCTGGCGTTGATGTCCAGCACTCCGGCCATGAATTTGGGCTGGTTGGCGATGATGCCGACCGACTGGCCGTTGAAGCGGGCGAAGCAGGTGATGATGTTCCTGGCATAACCGGCTGCCGACTCCAGATACTCGCCGTTGTCGACGATCGCACGGATCACTTCGGCCATATCATAAGGTTTGTTGGCGCTGTCGGGGACGATCTGGTTGAGCGAATCCTCCAGACGATCGATGCGGTCGGTGCAGACAGCCAGCGGAGCATCCTCCATGTTGTTCTGCGGCATGTAGGAGAGGAGTTTCTTGATGAGCTCGATGCCCTCCTCCTCGGTCTCCACGGCGAACTGCGCAACGCCCGACTTGGTGGTGTGCATCTGAGCACCGCCCAGCTGCTCCTGGGTCACATCCTCACCCGTGACGGTCTTCACCACCTTAGGCCCCGTCAGGAACATGTTCGACGTGCCCTTCTTCATGATGATGAAGTCGGTCAGCGCGGGCGAATAAACGGCACCACCGGCGCAGGGACCGAAGATGGCCGAAATCTGCGGAATGACGCCCGACGACATCACATTACGCTGGAAGATGTTGGCATAACCCGCCAGGGCGTTGACGCCCTCCTGGATGCGGGCGCCGCCCGAGTCGTTCATGCCGATGCAGGGCGCGCCGTTGCGCAGGGCCATGTCCATGACCTTGCAGATCTTGTCCGACATCGAGAGCGACAACGACCCCGCCGTGACGGTGAAGTCCTGCGCGAAGACATAAACCAGACGACCGCCAATGGTGCCATAACCGGTCACTACACCGTCGCCGAAGGTGTGCTTCTTCTCCATACCGAAGTCATAGCAGCGGTGTGTCACGAACATGTCGAACTCCTCGAAGCTGCCCTCGTCGAGCAACATTTCGATGCGTTCGCGGGCCGTGTACTTGCCCTTTTCGTGCTGTTTGTCGATGGCCTTCTGACCGCCGCCCAGGCGTGCGGTCTCGCGGTTCTCGATGAGCTGGTTGATCTTATTCTGAATTTCGCTCATATCGTTCGATTGTTTCGATTGCTTTATTTATTCTTGTTTTCGCACAACTCCGTGAGGATGCCCTGCGTCGACTTGGGGTGCAGGAAGGCGATCGTCAGACCCTCAGCGCCCTTGCGGGGGGTCTTGTCGATCAGGCGGATGCCCTGCGCCTCGGCATCGGCGAGCTGCGCCTCGATATTCTCGCACGCGAGGGCCATGTGGTGGATGCCTGCCCCGCGGTTCTCGATGAATTTGGCGATGGTCGAATCCTCCGAGGTAGGCTCCAGCAGCTCGATCTTCGTCTGTCCCAGCATGAAGAAAGCCGTGCGCACCTTCTGGTCGGCGACCTCCTCGATGGCGTAACACTTCAGTCCCAGCACGTTTTCCCAGTAGGGAATCGCCTCGTCGAGGCTCTTCACGGCAACACCGAGGTGCTCGATATGAGATACTTTCATGACTTTGAATGTTTTTGATTTATATAATATGTTTCCTGTTTTCGCACATTTCGCACACAAAGATAGGCGAATCTTCCGAATTGGACAATTAAAAACCGGAATTTTCAGCAATTATTTTCCACCTGTTTTTCGCACGAAATGTTCATAACGGCACATCCGGCAATTACCCCCTCCGCTTCGGGCCTCCGCAGCCGGGGGGGCTTCGTCTTCG
>CAJUIE010000137.1 GCA_910586375.1 uncultured Alistipes sp.
CCTTTGCATGAATCGGGCAAGGTGGTTTCATATCTGAAGAATGAGGGTAACGTGCGCGATACAAAGAAACCTTTCTTTATTATGGTAGGCATGAACCCGCCTCATAGTCCGTATCGTTCTTTGGACGACTGCGAAGAGCAGGATTTCAACTTTTACAAGGATAAACCTTTGGATAGCTTGCTGATTCGTCCGAACGTAGACCTGAAGATGAAAAAGGCGGAATCTGCCCGTTATTATTTTGCTTCTGTAACGGGAGTGGACCGTGCCTTCGGTCAGATTCTGGAAACGCTGAAAGACTTGGGACTGGATAAGAATACGGTTGTTATCTTCGCTTCCGATCATGGCGAGACGATGTGCAGCCATGGGGTTGTCGATCCCAAGAATTCGATCTGGCGCGAGTCGCTTAACATCCCCTTCATCGTGCGGTACCCCGGGCACCTCGACCATCGTGTCGATGATTTGCTGCTCTCTACGCCCGACATTATGCCTACGCTGCTGGGGCTCGCGGGCCTCGGCGAGCGGATTCCCGCCTCGGTCGAGGGGCGCGATTTTTCGGCTTTGCTTACTGGGCGCGGTGTGCAGCCCGAGCGGCCGCGGGCTGCGCTTTATATGCGTAACCTCGACGGTGAGCGCGATGCCGACGGAGCGGTCCGCGGCTTTTTTCCCGTGGCGCGTGGTGTCAAGACCGCCAGTCATACTTTGGAGCTGAGTATCGACCGCAACGGGCGACTGGCTGGGGTGCTCATGTTCGATGATGTGTCCGACCCGTACCAGCTTCGCAACCTTGCTCCGGAGGAGTTTCCAGAGCTTTTCGCCCGGTTGTGTGGTGAGTTGGCCGGGGTTCTGCGCGAGACCGGCGACGTGTGGTATCGCCAGCGGACGCTTGGCGACCTGATCCCTTATGACGAATAACCTGAAACTTTTGGACCAAATATGAATAGATTTTTAGGATGGTTGGCGGCTGTGATCGTCCTGGCGCTCTGGGCGTGTGAGAAGACCGATGACCTTCGCGACGAAATCGGCTCGCTTTCGGATCGGCTTGCAGTGCTGGAGAGCCGCATCGGCGATGTGAATGCCGACATCGTGGCACTGCATCGGTTGATGGACCCCTCGACGGTCGTCGTCGGGGTTACTCCCACCTCTACGGGCTATGAGTTGGCTCTGAGCGACGGTACTGTCTGCCGCGTCACTCTGGGTGAGCAGCTCGGAACCCTGGTTCCTTTGCTGGGTATCGATGCCGAGGGTTATTGGACCGTGAGCTTCGATAACGGCGCCACCTCCGAGCGGCTTGAGGCCGGAGGCGGTTATGTCTCGGCGTGGCCCCGGACGGATGGCAGCCCGGCCGAAAATGCGTCGGGCGTCACTCCGCAGTTGCGGGTCGACGACGACGGCAATTGGCTCGTGAGCCTCGATGGCTCGACGTTCGAACTGCTGTTGCAGGACGGTGAACCTGTCAGTGCTTTGGGCCGCGACGACGGGACGGGTTATAGTTCGTTCTTTAAGTCGGTGGTTTATAATCCCGAGAGTGGAAAACTCCATATCGAACTCCTTTCGGGTATCTCCTTTTCGCTGGCCGTGTGCGACACCTTCTCTTTGACTGTCGCGGCCGCGGCTTCGGAGCGCTTCTTCTTGAGCGAGACGCGCCAGTTCGATGTCGTGCAGACCAATGTCGCCGAGGCACTTCTTTCTGTGCCTGCAGGTTGGACGGCCCGGTTGGAGGAGACCTCCTTGCTGGTTACGGCCCCCCCCCGGCAAAATAGTGGTGGTGACACCCCGACGCTGCGTATCATCGCTGTTTCGGATGAAGGTTATCGCAAGGTTGTCAAGCTGGATATGGAGCTTCTCGACGAGGGGCTTTACGCCGGAGCTTGCACGGCCTGGCGCAACTTTGTGGCTGGGGCGGAAGATAATGTGCTGCTCGATTTTTCTTATGCCGGATATGCGCACGGCGAGCAGGCCCCGGCCGATGTCATGGGGCTGGGCTATAAGGTCGTCGACATGGTGGCCGATTACGGAGCCGATCCCACGGGGCGCACCTCGTCGCGCGAAGCTTTCATCCGGGCGCTTACCGACAACAGACTCTATCGTCCCGACACCTCCTACCCGGTCAATCCCAACGCCCGGGTGATCTTCTATTTCCCCGAGGGTGATTATGTACTCCACAACGCCGACGACGACACGAAGCGCGATACGCCTCTGATCGGCGACAACGGTGAGACGGTGGCGTATAGCAGCTCGGAAATCAGCATACAGGGTGGCCGCTTCATCATCAAGGGCGCCGGACGGGATCGGACCAATCTGATTATGGACTCCGAGAATTACCCCAATACGTCCGACCTCTGGACGTCGCCCGTGATGATTAATATCAAGCACAACTCCGGTCTTTCGTCGATCGCTTCTGTTACGGAGGATGCCGTTAAGGGCGCCTTCAGCGTCGAGGTCGACCGCACAACAGGCATTTCGGCTGGCTCGTGGGTCTGCCTGCGGCTTGCCTGCAGTCAGCAGGCCTGCATTGCCGAGGAATTGGCGCCGCATGTGCGCGAAGCGGGTATGCTTGCAGCCAATGCCGACATTGCGACCATCAAGGTTGAGGAGTTCCATTGCGTTAAGTCCGTTTCGGGTAAGACGGTTACTTTCTGCGAACCCATTATGCACGCCGTCAAGGCCGCTTATGGGTGGGATATCTGCAAATACAATTATTACGAAGAGGTTGGCATCGAGGACCTCTCCTTCGTTGGCCGCGCCAAGGAGCAGTTCGGGCACCACGTCTCCTGGAGGGACGATGGAGGTTATAAGCCACTCCAGATGATGCGTCTGGTCAATTCGTGGGTTCGCCGGGTCGACTTCCGCAGTGTCAGCGAGGCTCTCTCGATCGTTTCCAGTGCCAATTGTTCGGCTTATGATATTGAAATCAGCGGCAACCGCGGTCACTCGGCCGTGCGCTCGCAGAGCTCCTCGCGCATCTTCATCGGCAAAGTCTACGATCACAGTTCCGGGAATATCCTTACCAATGCGGGCGGCTCCACGCAGGGCGCCTTCATGGAGGATGCCGGGCAGTATCATGCTTCGGGTGTCTCGAATCTGGCGATAGGTACCGTGCTGTGGAACAACACGTGGGGCCGTGATGCCCTTTTCGAGTCACACTCCCGGCAGCCGCGCGCCACGTTGGTCGACAACGGACGCGGTGGCCTGGTGCAGTGGCGCTTCGGTGGCGACGAAAATAATGTCCCCAATCACCTTGCCGACTTGACGATCTGGAACATGGAGGCCACGCGCATCTCCTCGACTTCGTTTTCCTCTGCGCCGTGGCAGTGGTGGCTCTCGTCGGATCGTTATTGGAAAGTCCTGCCGCCTACGATCGTTGGCTTCCACGGTCAGAGCGTCACCTTCGACGAAGCCCCGTCTCAGCTAAAATACCTTGAAAGCAACGGCGCGGCCGTTGTGCCTGAATCACTGTATGAAGCGCAGTTGCGCAATCGTCTGGGCTATGTTCCGGCCTGGCTTGCTACGTTGAAACAAATTAAATAGATAAAAACCATGAAAAGAATTCTGATGTTTTTCGTTGCGGTGACTGCCGTATTGACGTCGTGCAGCGATAATGACGATCTGTGGAGTGCCGTCGAGGACCTGAAAAGTCGGGTCCAGGCGCTCGAAACCCAGGTCGGAGCTCTCAACGGTAATGTCGAGGCGCTCCAGACCCTTTATTCGGGAGCTACGATCACCGAGGTGGTCAAGGACGCTGCCACCGGCACTTATACGCTTACGTTGAGCGACGGCCAGGTTGTTGAACTTAAGCAGGGTAGTGATGTCACGGCCCTCGTTCCTCTGATCGGCATCGACGACGAGGGTTTCTGGCAGGTCTCGACCGATAATGGCGCCACCTGGAAGTCGCTCGGTGTGAAGGCCGTGGCTCAGGATGGGCGTACACCGCAGTTCCGCATCGACGAGACGACGGGTTACTGGCAGGTGCGTTATGCCGACACAGAGGAGTGGACTAATGTGCTCGGCACCAATGGACAGCCCGTCACGGCGGTTGGCAGCGGTGCTTCGACCGATAAGTTTTTCGAGAAGGCCGAGCCGACGGCCGACGGCAACTACTTTTATATCAAGTTGCTCAATGGCACCGAGCTCACGATTCCCATCCTTAAGGACTTTTATTGCCGCATCGTGGTCGATAAGGCCGGGGTGCAGACGTTCGATGCCGGGCAGACCCGACGTTTTGTCGTTGAGATGAAGGGTGTCGCCGACGCGCTTGTCACGGCTCCTGAGGGGTGGGCAGCGCGTCTGACCGATAACGAACTGATCGTCACGGCTCCCGTCACGGCACCTGTTACGCGGGCTATGGCTGATTCATCTAAGGACGTTGCCATTCAGGCAGTTTCGGCTTCCGGCCTCTCGGCCATTGCCAAGATTCAGGTCGAGACCAACGGCCAGCCTGCCGAGCCTCCCACCGTCTCTGTTGCTGCTTCGACTTCGGTAGCCGCTACCGATGGCACGTTGACTTTCGACGTCACGTTTTCGTCCAATACCGATGTCTGGAAGTACCAGTGTCTGAAGTCGTCGGAGGCGGCACCCGCC